>DGZL01000038.1:694-4696 GCA_002398515.1 Firmicutes bacterium UBA4981 | reverse complement strand
CGGGGTTGAATTCCCGCCCGAGGCCGACCCTTCGTGGGGCCTGGCCCTGTTAAGTGGCGAAGAAGACTGGGTCCTGCGCAACAGAAGTCTGTGAACCCCGTCAGGACCGGGAGGTAGCAGCGGTAAGCAGAATGTTCTGTGTGCCGCAGGGGTGCCTGGCCGGAGCAGGCTGGCAGGTTACCGCCTGGGAAGGGCGTTCGAAGGTGGGTGCACGACCATTACTTGACCGGCCCTGTCCTGTGGAATCACAGGGGCCGGTTTTTTCTTCTCCTGCTTCATGTTTGGGACATAGTAGGTTCTTGCTGAATTGAATCTGTAAATCTCAGGCAGTGTCCTCTGCAGGAATTGGAAGGTGGAGCCAGAAGTCCATACATTGGGGTAAGGGGGGAGCATAAGTGACATATATTTCGCTGTATCGCCGCTTCAGACCGCAGACATTCACCGAAGTCGTGGGACAGGATCATGTCACGCGCACGCTGCGTAATGCTATAGCTGCAGGCCGCACGTCCCATGCATACCTTTTCTGTGGTCCGCGAGGAACAGGTAAGACTACTGTAGCCAAGGTGCTGGCAAAGGCTTTGAACTGTGAGGAAGGCCCGACACCTGATCCTTGCGGCCGATGTGAAGCATGTATCAGAATTCAAGACGGTCGCTCCATGGATGTTATCGAAATTGACGCTGCCTCCAATCGCGGGATTGATGAGATCCGCGATCTTCGGGAAAGGGTCAAATTCGCTCCTGTGGAAGAGCGGTACAAGGTCTACATAATTGATGAGGTCCACATGCTGACCCAGGAAGCCTTCAATGCCCTATTGAAGACCTTGGAAGAGCCTCCCCAACGCGTGGTGTTTATTCTTGCGACGACTGAACCTCATAGAGTGCTTGCTACGATTCTGTCCAGGTGCCAAAGGTTTGATTTCAGGCGTCTTACCATAAGTGAGCTTTCAGGACAAGTCTCGCGGGTAGCAGAGGCTGAGGGAATTCGGCTTGATAAAGACGCGGTGAGGCTTATTGCCACCGGGGCACAGGGTGCGGCTCGGGATGCTCTTGGGCTCCTTGAACAGTGCGCTGCATATACCGGAGGGAAAATTACTTATGAGCACGCTGTGGCGGCCCTTGGAGTTGCAGGATTCCGTAGGGTAGTCGAGTTTTGTGATGCAGTGATCCAAGGGGATTTAGCAGGTGCTCTTACCCTTGTAAGAGAGCTTATTGATTCGGGACATGATCCTGCTATGTTCCTTAGGGACGTGCTTGAGCATTTCAGGAACCTACTGGTCTTGCAGACATGCGGATTCGAGCCGGATCTGATTGATGTTCCTGAAACCTCTGTCGCTAACCTGAAGAGGCAGGCTGAGGTCATCCCCGCAGCCTTAATCCTTGAGGCAATAGACATTCTAAGTAATGCAGACTCTGAAATGAAATACTCTGGGTCGCCTCAACTCACGGCAGAGGTAGTCACGATTAAGCTCGTGTATTTGAGCTCTTCGCTAACACGACACAGTCAAACAGCGGAAAGACAAGCAGTAGAAAGTCAAATGCCAGGCAGTAAAGGGCCGGGTAGTGAGATCCCGGATAATGGAGTGCCCGACAGACAAGTGCCGGATAGTAAGGCGGCGGACGGCAAAGTGCCTGATAGACAAGGGATGACGAGTCGGGTTGTGGAAAGTCAAGTGGAAGGAAGCACACGGACGCACCGTCCGTCGGATGGAGAGACGTCAGCTAAAGCGCTGCCGACAGGAATGAATTCGAAGAACACAAGTTCGGCAACAAGAGTCCCACCGGCTCAAAGCCTGGAAACCGGGAGTCAGCGTGAGCCGCGCCTATCTACTGAAACTAAGGCATCGCACAGCAAGTCAGCGGCCGGCTCAACAGTAGGCGGTCCAACCCCAACCGCAGGCAGCCCAACTGTAGGCGGCCCGGCAACAGCCGGCCCAAGAGCAGCCGGTCTAACCACAGGTGGCTCGACTGTAGGCGGCCCACCAACAGCGGGTCTGACAGCAAGTGACCCGACAGCAATTGGCTCGACCGCAGGTGTGCCCACAAAGGCTTCGATTCGGGCAAGTCTTGATCAGATACAGGCTGACTGGAATCGGGTAATAGATGCATTAAAGCCGGGTATTGAGAAAACCCTGTATTGTGAAGACGGAATCCCGGTGGAGCTAAACGAGAATGAATTAGTAATATCGTTCCACGATGATGTAAGAAAGGAACTGGCTTCTGAGCGGCGACGGAAGAAAAGTATACAGGATGCTCTGGAAAAGGTCTTTGGAGTTAAGTTTGCTATCAGTCTCGTTCTGACTCAGGAACCAAACAATGTTCAGTTTCAATTGGAACCGGGTGATGACTTGTTTGAGGAAGAAGAGACATCCTCGGCAAGTCCGCCTACAGATGCAGAATACTCACAGGAAATCATAGGTGATATCAAAGACAAAGCCTTCCTAGGACCGGAGCCGAGTGGTGTCCGCGGAGACAACGGAGACAATGGGTCCTGCTCTGAAACGCGTGAGGAAGAATTGGCGGAGAATCTTAGACGGACTAGAGAAGCGGTCAGGGAGCATCCTACTGTAAAGACTGCTCTTTCAGTGTTTAAGGGTCGGGTGTTTAAAATCGACGTATAAATGAGTGAAGACATCCAGGAGGCGGGCGTATGGCAAACAACATGGGTAGAATGATGAAACAGGTCCAGAAAATGCAGGCGGATCTCGCGCGGATCCAGGAAGAATTGAAAGAGAGAACTGCAGAAGGGACAGCAGGTGGCGGTGTAGTAAAGGTCACTGTTAACGGTCATCAAGAAATACTGGCAGTAGAAATAGCGCCTGAGGCTGTAGACCCGGATGACGTGGAAATGCTACAGGACCTTATTATCGCTGCTGTCAATGATGCGCTTCGCAAGTGCCAGGACATGGTATCGAAAGAAATGGGAAGGGTCACAGGCGGACTTAACGTTCCCGGGCTGCCTCCGATGTTTTAGCCAAGACAGGTTCCTTATAGGTTCCGTGTCCGGGTGATAAGGAGAGAAGAAGCAATGTCTCGCTATGTACAGCCTATGGCTAACCTTATTGAACAGCTTATGCGCTTACCGAGTATAGGGCCGAAGACTGCGCAGCGCCTGGCGTTCCACATACTGAAAACTCCCAGGGAGAATGTGGCGAGGCTCGCAGAAGCATTAATCGACGCTAAGGACAAGATTGTGTCGTGCTCGGTGTGCGGCAATATTACTGAACAGGATCCGTGTTCTATCTGTGCAGACAACCAACGCGACAAGACATTGATTGCCGTTGTGGAGGAGTCCAAAGATGTGATGGCTCTGGAGCGAACCGGTGAATTCCATGGGTTATATCATGTTTTAGGTGGCGCTATCTCGCCTATGGACGGTATAGGGCCTGACGACATCAGTGTCAAGGAGCTCTTGGAGCGTCTGAAGAACCAAACTGTGAGAGAAGTCATTCTCGCAACAAATCCCAATATTGAGGGTGAAGCGACATCTATGTACCTGGCCAAGCTTATCAAACCCATCGGTGTTAAGGTGACCAGGATTGCTCACGGGCTTCCTGTCGGGGGCGACCTGGAATATGCTGATGAGGCTACGCTTGCAAGGGCGCTTGAAGGGCGTCGGGAGGTATAATCTTCCTCCTTTCGCACATACTGTACCTTGACTGTATTAACTCATTGTCAGGAGGACAGTATGGTGGCAGGCGTGCACAAGCGAACCCCGAAGGAATCCGGGGCCGGGGACCAGGCGATGTCATGTTTTGCTCGGCAGGGGACATTTGATGGGTCTCTTGATATTGCAGAGGACAGTGTGGTGGCAGGCGCGCATGAGCAAGCACCGGAGTCATTCGGGGCTAAGGCAATATTCGGGGTTTGCTGGGAGAGAAAATTCGACACCCTGCTGAACACCGCATTCCAAGGGATACGTGAGGTTTTTCGTGCAGCGCGAAGTAGGGAGGGGCGTGTTCGAAACGCTGAACTTTCTAACTATGAAGCTGCACAAATCGCTAA
>DGZL01000038.1:0-346 GCA_002398515.1 Firmicutes bacterium UBA4981 | reverse complement strand
GATTATGCCTCACTTGCGTAATTGTAGTTCTCGCCGGAAAGAACCGGGACTTTTGTGGGAGAAGCCTACCTCATGCTGATACTGGAGTCTTGCTTCCGGACGCTCTCTTGCATGTATGGAATTGGCTGTTATACCCTAAGTCATATTTGCGCAAATGGACATGGTTTGCGTCAATACTTACTACTTGTTTGATTACTACATCCTTACCTGCATTTACAGAAAGGGACAGGCTTTGCTTGAACATGGATAGAGACGGCACAGGATTCTCGCTGCGCTGTCCTATTTTCGACTACCAAAACCCCGGCCAGTGGTCGGAAATAGGACACATTTTCTGTCGGCCTTCCTG
>DGZL01000117.1 GCA_002398515.1 Firmicutes bacterium UBA4981 | reverse complement strand
GCACGTTCTATCCAATACTCCTTGCCCTCTGTTTCCACCTTGGCAATCTGGGGATCGCTCCCTTCAAGCAACTCGAGGCCACCGGAGTCAAGATTCTTGGTTTCTTCAATGACGTTACCTGCCAGAGCAAGTGTAGAGAGGTTTGCTTCCTGCTCTGCTTCAGAAACGAGTAGTGACGTGATACCCGGTAACAACACAAGAAAGGCTAACGCCAAAATGACAAGGGTAATAAGGACTTCCACATAGCTAAAACCCGCGTCTGGATTAAGGCGGAGCCTCTTTCGCACCATCTCTCCCTGGCTTCCTTTCTCTACTCTCTCCAATAAGACCAAGTTCCGGCAAATAACGCCAATTCTCCATCCGCCCCGGTAAACCAAGGGGGAGGGTTCTGAGCAATGCCATCATCGTACGCAACATGGACATTTCCCACAAGTAAAGACTTACCCGGGCTAACGATGCTACCGGCAATTTGAACCCTAGGCGGGCCGTTGCCATAGAGATCGTCACCGAATGCTATTACCCCGGCGTTATGGATTATTTGCTGGTGGCTCTCATCAACACAAAGCTCAGGCCTGCGATCTGTAAGAACCTCATTGATAAACCATCCGGGCCTATTACTGAGTTGCTTGTTAGCGAGAGCATAAATCGGCCCTGTAACATCAATCCGCTTCTCGGAACCATTAAGGATGATCCATCCATCCGACAGAATAGCCGGCCATGGTTCTTTACTGCGGATGTCCACTCCTCCGTCAACAAGGAGATTTGCGTCTTGAGTGAAGACACCCTCATGAATTATTGTTGTCCCTATCGACGAAGCATCCGGCCCGGCAATTCTCAAAATCGTAGAGCTATCGCCGTGGATTCTTCCCTTAATATATACAGACCCGTATATGTTGGTTGAAACGTCGCTGTGTCCGATAGAAAGCCAATCATCCAATCTCTCAGTGATATGGCCTGACTCTATCAATACAGAACCATGTATGTCTCCATAGATACTCTCTACACCCAAGGCAGGGTCGGGGTTCTTCGAAATGACATTACCACCGATCGAACCGCCGGGTTTCGATGACAGGCTTGATATTTGGGATTCTTCAAGACATACGTCACCTGAGACATCGCAGACGATACGGGTTCCTGTGCCGCTGTCCCTCTCCCCCTGAATAGTCTTGGCGAAGATATCGCCGGATATAGAGACGTCTATTTCGCCGATTTCGCAATTCTCCAAGTATAGATTGCCGTCTAGGTTGCCTGTCAACTTACCTATCCGGCTGTTTCTATAGTACACCGGCCCTGTGGATGGGAGCTCCACCGTCATGCCTGCCAGATCCAATTCCGCTGCACTCTCAGGCGGATCCCAATGCGTCTCGCCTCCGGCAATAAGGTTAGGCCTATATCCCTCTGTTCCATCCTCCCAAATAGGGATAGGCACTAATTTCCCGTCTTTCATCCAACTAGGCGATGACTCTCCCGTCTCCGGTGTCCACTGTGAGTCGGCGTTATTAACAGCATATCCCTTCTTCGTGAGTTCCTCTATGACATTCTTGTGTTGCTCAGTTGAACACACCACGTGTCTCCAGGCGTCAGATACTTGTCCGAGCACGAGAGACACCTTGACCGGACGTTCTCTTGTACTTGCTTCACATACTAAGCGATATGTCCTGTTCTCAGAGTCTGTTTCAGCTATCTTGGCCACATATGGTATTCCGTTAGCCTCGCCTGTTACCGTAAGGGCTAATACTTCTGAAACATCTCCGTCACCTTGGGAGGTTAGAGTCATTTGATAAAGCCAATGATTAAGGCCTGCCTCAGCTGCATACAAACCTCTCGTCCTTTCTGTGGACCATGCAGCGGTCTGAGTGGCGCGAGTAACCAATGCTGCTGAAGCTACAATCGCCATGGTTATGAGACAAACGATAAGAAGAACAGAGAGAAGAGCCATCCCCTTCTCCGGGTATCTGCCATCGGCCATCTTGAGCCCCCCTTGGGAACCACCCGGGTCAGGATAAACATTAGATGAATATTCTTCCTGATTTCCAGGTACCTTTCTACATGTCTCAAGCCTTTCCTGCAAGAGCATACATTACAAGACATGATATTGCAAAAGTTCTGACCTCTTACTTCTTCGGTTTGAATCACCTTTTCCCAAAGGCTTTGCTGATAGCATATTGACTTTGTTTCTGCATATATGTACTATATGTGTAGTTAGTATAGTCTTATTACATATAGCGCCCAATTATGAGAAAGTCACCTTAATAAGGAGGTTCATCATGGGTAGAGACGATGAACATGAGCCGGACGCACTATGTGTTCAAGGTAGGATGGCGAAATTCATGGAACCCTGCCTCCTATTGCTGCTTCGCGGACAGAGATCCCATGGGTACGAACTCATGGAAAAACTGAGCGACTTGGGTTTTGAAGGGACTTCCAGTGATATGGCGACTCTCTACCGGACTCTGCGCCAATTGGAAGATGATGGAATGGTGTTGTCGGAATGGGAAGAAGGTTCGCAGGGCCCAAAGAAAAGGGTATACGAACTTACAGAAGACGGACTCATTCTTCTTGATAACTGGGCTTCAGTAATTAGACAAAACAAAGACCGGCTCACAAGATTCCTAAGAGCATATGAGTCTAAAGGCGCAAACGCCTGTGAATCGCTACAGCCTGACCTAGAGGAGGAATAGCAAGATGGGTAGAAGCAACCGGAATGCAAATGACATAAACCGCAAGATGGCGAATGACAGAAGTCGAAGCATGCGCATACTCAGTCAGATACTGTTTTTTCTCGTATTTATCGCCTTGATCAAGATGAAGCGTCCTATGAATTGGATGATTCTTTTCCTGGGATCCGCGATTTTGAGCGCCCTATTTGCCAGGTTTTACTGCGGCTGGATTTGCCCCATCAACAGTGTGATGCAAGTCAGTGAATGGATCGGCAAGAAACTGAAGATCCAAAGAGACGACATCCCTCCCGGCCTCCGTTCCGGCAAGTTTGCATATGGAATACTGATTCTCACCTTTGTGCTGGCCTTCCTTAACATGACAGGCAGGTTTAGGCTGCCATTCCTACTTGTCATGATAGGCTTAGGATTCCTTATGACTCTTAGATATCCGCAAGCAGCTTGGCACAAATATCTGTGCCCCTACGGGGTTATCCTCCGCCTTCCGGGGAGGTTCGCAAGACTGAAAATGAAGGTAGATGACACCTGCTCAGGCTGTGGATTATGCAAAAAAGCATGCCCTGCTGAGGCAGTGGAAATCGAGAATCGTAAAGCAGACATCGACCCGGCCTTATGTCTCGTGTGCCATGAATGCAGCGTCGTGTGTCCGAAAAATGCAATAGCGTACGGGCTGACGAAACCCGATAAGTCAATATCCCGAAGCATCACTGAAGGACAAAGGGAATCCTTGTAGTATTGGTATGATTGACTGCATTTCGTAGTCTATTAATGTTCCGTTCAGGGAGGCTGCGTCATGATAGAGGCTTTTGAGGAGATCTATAAGGAGAGAGTAGAAAAGCTTCAGAGCCTTATGGCATCTGATGATATCGGAGGATTTCTATTCACTGCATCGCCGAACCTTCTGTATATGACCGGATTTTCAGAAGGGCAAATGCCCAGATTCTTAAGTTTGCTAGTCCCTAAGTGCCATGAACCCGTGTTTTTGGTTCCTGCGTTATATGAAGAGCAAATCCGTGAGAATACCTGGATCAAGATGATTCAGCCTTGGGCCGACGGTGAAGATCCCTTCGCCAAAATGCGGTCCATTTTGAGTAGCAAGGGCCTTGACTCCTCGACAATAGCTGCTGATGATACTCTGTGGAGTTTCTTCCTACTGAACCTGCAGGAGCAATTGCCAAAAGTCCGGTTCGTCTCAGGCGGAAAGTATGTGAAACCCTTGCGCAGGATAAAGTCTTTATACGAAAAGGAACTCATGATGAGAATCGGAGCAATAACCGACGAAGTCATGGAAATGACCATTGCCTTCCTGAAACCGGGTCTCTCTGAGTTGGACATCGTGGATTTCATACAAAGCGAACTACGCAAGCTGGGCGCAAGCCCGTCCACTGCTCAGCCTATAGTAGGATCCGGGCAATACAGCGCCCAGCCTCACTATAGACCACAGACAGAGAAAGTAATCCGGCAAGGGGACGCCGTAGTTTTGGACTTCGGAGGAACCTTGAGGCACTACCATTCAGATATGACACGCACAGTGTTTGTGGGTGAACCCGATGAGGAATTTCAGAAGATTTATAATGCAGTTCGAGAAGCCCATGATGCTGCCATGGCTTTTGCAAAACCGGGAGTTAAGTGTGAAGATGTTGACAGTGTGGCAAGGCGTGTAATCTCTGACTACGGTTACGGCGAGTACTTCATTCACAGGACTGGTCATGGCATTGGCCTTGAGGTGCATGAAGAGCCTTATATTGTCCAAGGAAATACTGGAATTCTTGAGCCGGGAATGGCCTTTAGTATAGAACCTGGGATATATATACCCGGCCGCTACGGAGTCCGAATTGAAGATTGTGTCATTGTTTGCGACAATGGTATTGAACCCTTCACTGAGTTTCCCACTGAGTTGACAGTGGTTTAGCAGATGAGAAGGAAAATCATAGATCATGTTGAATAATTGGGGATAACCGTGTTAACATTAGATTTCAGTATCAACATCTGATACTGACAAGATGACAAGTCAATTGGGGAGGAGGCGGTACCACCCAAGCATTAGTACCTAACCGGAATAAGCGTGCAACCAAAGACAGTCAGTGTCCGGATCAGTATGAAAGCTGACCCGGGTCGTTCAATACTTCATCAGTAGGGAGGAGAAAGAAGATGAAGAGGCTCTCTCTTTGCCTTGTGGCAGCAGTCCTCCTAATAGGACTGTTCGCTGCGGAAGGTATGGCAAAGGACGTTTACAAGATAGGTGTTATGACAGGTACAGTCTCGCAATCAGAAGATGAATACCGAGCAGCCGAGATGTTGAGAAGCAAGTATGGCGACATGATAAAGCACGTTACCTACCCTGATAATTTCATGCAGGAACAGGAAACCACTATAGCCCAAATCCTTGGAATGGCGTCGGATAAGGACGTAAAGGCTATTGTAATATGCCACGCCGTGCCGGGCGCTGTGGCCGCGGCACGAAAAGTCCGTGAAATTAGGCCGGACATAATTTTTGTATTCGGAGCGCCCCAGGAAGATCCCGCAATTGTTAATGTCACCGCTGACTTGTCGTTCATGCCGGACGATGAGGCCAGAGGTGTCACAATCCCCAGGCTTGCAAAAGAACTTGGCGCCAAGAAGTTCCTATTCTATTCATTCCCCAGGCACATGTCTATAGAGCTCCTGGCAAAACAGAGGGACGCCACAAAGGCAGAATGCGCGAAGCTGGGCATGGAGTTTATCTTCGTAGCTGCGCCGGACCCGATGGGTGAAGGCGGAATCCCCGCTTCTCAGCAGTTCATTCTGGAAGACGTGCCGAGACAAGTAGAGAGACACGGTAAGGACGTAGCATTCTACAGCACAAACTGTGCCATGCAGGAGCCACTTATCAACGCTGTTCTTGATGCAGGCGCTGTCTTCCCCGAACAGTGTTGTCCCAGCCCGACACATGGCTATCCAGGGGCGATAGGCCTTGAAATAACTGATGAAATTCAGGGCAATATGCCGGGAATTCTGAGGGAAATCAACAGAATAATCGTGTCCAGGGGAGGCGCAGGGAGATTCGCCACATGGCCTGTACCGATTATGTGGCTTATTCTTGAGTCCGGCGTAGAGATCGCACGGGATGTGATAGAAGGAAAGATAGACCTTGCAGACATGAACGCTGTTAAGGCAAAAATGTCATCTATCGCCGGCGTAGACGTAAACATGAAGAAATACTACGAGGATAAAGGCAACTTCTACCTGGTTACATGCGGATCAGTTGTGTTTGGACGTGACAAGTTCTAGTGAGATAGGATCAAGAAATCCTGGAATGAACGTGGGCACCGGACAAATCCGGTGCCTCTTCATTATAAACATTATGGTGCGAGAGGAGGGAGTCGAACCCTCACGGGGGTTGCCCACTAGATCCTAAGTAGCACCCTGCCTGTCCCGTTGCGTCCTACCGCCTCCATTGAGTCCTGTCTAGTAGGCATCATGCAAGCAAAACAGACTCCCCGATTCCTGGGGAGTTCTGTCCTTTTCTACCCTTGTCTTCCCTTTCTGAGATTACGTCGTTCCCAAGTCCGTTCCCAGAATTACTACCGAATGGCGGACTCTCTTCAACCACTTTATCTGCGGCTATCAATAAGGATGTTGCTGATTTCCTTCGGAACATCTTGCTGTGACTTAACCTTCAGAAGAACCATCTTCGTTTAGCACGCTCTCATTTGCCTTACGCCATGCCTTCGCAGGATTCTTTCGGCATTCCGGGCACTGACGCATATTTGCCCGGCCTGTCACGATGAAGCAACGCTGACAGAGACTGCATAGTCGGGCGGGAATTCCGTGCTGGATAGAAGTGAAAAGCTCAAGCCAACAAATACTGATTACGTCGGGAACCTCATATTCGACTGCAACCTCCCAACCCTTTGCATTCTCCCTCGAATATTCTTCGATCTTTGAATTATATTCCTTTTTCATTCTGTGGTACATCTCATAATCTTTCGGAAAGACGACCTCCAGATCCTCTAGTGGATATTCCTCGATTAAGCCGGCTATTACTTGAATAGGTTTTTCTTCGCCCATTTTTCGCTCGAATTCGGTGATCCCCGCATACAGCTTCACCAACTCCTCTCCTAACGGCCGCAATTTCGCTTGTTGCCGACCCCAAGTGCGCTCTGACATCCTATAGACTGGCATCATCCGTATTTTCGCGGAGGTTGCCTCTCTTGCACCATAATATGTAAAGCGCTCCGATGTTGACAAGCCATCGAAGTTAGGAAGATCCCAGACTCGTCGCGAGTTGTTCCCATCGTCTCTGCTGGATAATGGTGAATACGTCGTATGCGCTGAACGCTCATCCACTAAGAGCAATGCGCGTACTGCAAATTCAATGCGGAACTGCTCAAATTCCAAGACCTCCGATGCCCCCTCGCTTACGACTTTGCCTGAGGGAATCTTACTTCCAGACCGTAGTGGAAAATCAATTATTCTCCACTTGCGGGCAAAGGCGTCAACGCTTGCCTGATTATAGAAATCGACTTGTAGCAGATCATATGTCGCGGAACCTAGTGGATAACTTCTACGACCCATTCTTCGATTACGACGGATATACTCGCGTGCGTATGCTTTTGTGCGCCTTTTTGAACCATCCTTTTTCCTCTGGAACCTGCCAACATCGAAAGACACGAAATACACTGATTACACCTCCGAGTAACATGAAGACTTCAGTTGTTTTTTGGCATTCAATAACGAGCAGCTCACTGGCCTATATGACAAGTTTAAGCCTTTTACTTATCGCCATATCTTTATTAGTCTATTACTAGACAAGGACTTGCACAAGCACATACCACTTGAGTCCATGAAGCGGGGTGGCCCGGAGGGTTCGCCCCACAGTCCCGGGGGGACGAGGATTTAGTATTACCTGTGAAGGGAGCTGTTTTACGATGCCGCACACTACACGTCGGGCAAATTACCGTGCCAAAAGGCGCAAGAAACGACTGAAAGAGAGACAAAGGAGAGCGCTGGTTTGGGTACTTAAACATGAAGGGATGGATTACAGAAACGCCTATGGTGTGACAGACCCAGTACCTTCATTGGCTATGAGAAACATTGCAGACGAAAGGGGGCAATAGACTTGACGCGCATGAAGTTTGAAAGACTTCGTCGGAGATGGACCCAGCAGCGATTGGCAGTCGAGGCTGGCGTCGGCTACGCAGACATTTCCCGCGCTGAACGCGGGTTGTTTCGTCTTTATCCCGGTCAGGCAAAGAAGATAGCGCGAGTTTTAGACTTAGACCCAGATGAACTGCTGGAGGAGGTGCCGAATGATGGATGATTTGATAAGATCTGAACTAAGTAAGGTTCCATTAGTTTTCGACAGGTTTAAGCCGCCAACGTAAGGGCTTCTGATTCGGTTAGTTCCTTAAAAAACGCTTTTACGGTGTCTATAAGAGCATCTAGCGTCCCATAGAGCCT
>DGZL01000150.1:13670-14029 GCA_002398515.1 Firmicutes bacterium UBA4981 | reverse complement strand
ACCTTGTAACCTCCGACCGCCAACACTTTGAGAGACTGGCCGCCCGTGTCCTGAAAGAAGACGCATCCCCCGAGACAGTTCCTTATCTGGAAGAGATGATCTCTCTTTACCGTGGTGAATATCTTACGGAGCTTGATTACGTATGGGTCGTCCAAGACCGGGAGCACCTGAAGCAACTCTACAGCGACGCAAGTATGAAGCTTGGGTGCTATTATTTGAAGGAAGGCCAATATTCTCAAGCTACGAAGCATCTCCGCCCGCTCATCGCTATTAACCCTGTTTCTGAAGAATTATGCTGCCTATTGATGAAGGCTTATTCAGGCCTCGGGGACAAGCTGGCAATCACGAAGCAGTTTTCG
>DGZL01000150.1:0-13511 GCA_002398515.1 Firmicutes bacterium UBA4981 | reverse complement strand
TCTGAAGAATTATGCTGCCTATTGATGAAGGCTTATTCAGGCCTCGGGGACAAGCTGGCAATCACGAAGCAGTTTTCGTGCCTCAAAACCTCACTGGCAGATGAATTAGGACTTGTTCCCTCTGCTGCAACCAGAAATCTATACTACAGTCTTTGCGGGGACGACACACTTTAGGAAGGTCGTATCGAATTCATTTGAAGTGAAGAAATCAAGATCGTGTGATTCCCTATGCCCGAGCTGCAACCATGCTCCAGTACCGCCGGCTAAGTAGAACCCGTTAGTTATGCTGCTTGAGACCAATAGGTCTAGAACGGCCATCCCGCCTTTTGACAACACGTCTTCAAACATCGTATCTCCTCCTCAGGCAGAGCGTAATAGTTTTGCCACAAGCCCACGGTTTTTGGGGATAAGCGCCTGCTGTCTTTTACAACTCTGATGATGTGGCTATCATCATACTGCGCCATCATGCATCGTATAGCGTCATCATCGCCTTCTTCAAGGAGCCGTTCTATAATGAAGAAACAGTCTTTGTTAAGATCGAGCTTCATAGCGTCGGTATCCCAAAAACACTTTGCCACTTCTCTAGGCATCATTTCCATGACTCTACACCTCAACTGAACCTACAGTAGGCGCCTATTTTCTAACTCTTGAGCCACCCCCGCGAAATGATCCTGAGACTCCCAAGATAAAGCCAAAATCATATAGATGCCCTCTGTTATTCGTTTCGTAGATCCCTATACGGTGATTAACTAGGCTTACTACGAATGTAACCGGGGCTATCAGCCCATGCCATAAACCTGCCCAAAAGCCAGCAGGCTGGGCGCCAGGAAGCTTATACTTTGAGTTCGGACCTGCCACGCTAAATCTATTTACCACGACACTCATCACCTCCAAAATCCAGTTTCTCTCTATGCCTCCCACCCCCACGGCTATTCCAAGAGGATAAGCCCTGGAAAGTATGTGCGGTAAAATCCCCTATCCCGCGTAAGAAGCCGATCAGCATGGATGGCGGCATGGGCGCCTATAATGAAATCCGGGATTATGTGTTGGCGGGATGAAATCGCCCCACCGCACCGGGTGCAACGTACATTTTGGAAAGTACCGCAGGAAGTGCATTGAAAGCGCAAATCACGACGACGCGTGTAGTTTTGCCATGCGACAGCGGCTGCCTGGAGCGACATACGATCTGATGGCATAAGCCTTATACCTGTATGCGATAGAAAGGTGTCAAGGTCATCGGCACGATGAAACCAGGCTGCAAGCTCTGAATAAACCACTTCGCATATTATCAGGCCGCCCTCTTCATACGCGTCGTCGATCAATTTTTGGAAGCATCGACATGAAGCGCGTCAGGAAGCAGGATATCGAGCAAAACGTTTGTATCAATAGCGCTAATCATTTTAGGCCCCTCATGTCCTCGATTAAACTGTCAGTTTTGGCGTTGTCCGCTTTCAGATATCCCACATAGGAGTCAAACGGCGACCCTTCAACATGCTTGTGAAAGACATAGCCCTCACGCGACTCACGAATCTCCAAGAGATCACCGGGGTTAAGCCCCATTCGCCTTCTAATCTCTATTGGGATTGTGACCTGGCCTTTAGACGTCATCTTAGCCCTGTATACCGTGTCCACGAGGCGCTATTCCCCTTTCTTGCCCCACGCCGTATTGGAGTAAGGAATTGCATATCTTACTTCTATTTTGAGATGCCACTATCTCTCTGTCAATCGCTTTAAGACTCGATTCCTTCTCTTCGGTTCCCATGCTACAGGAAATGCAGGGCCTGAATCTGATGTTGACTTGCCGGTAGTTAGGTCACGACCTTTTAGGCGGGAAACTCTGTTGAAGGCTACGACTGTCTCGACAGATTGCACAGAAGAATGGTCCTATTGGGTAATTGACATCATACCATTATTGCTCTATTATGATTATGACGCCAAAGACAATTCGAGTCGTTTCTGTAGCACATGGACACACAGTCTTATCCCAAGGAGGGATTTACATGGAACGCAGCCGCAAGCAGATTTACCTATCGCGCGACCAAGACGAAGAGCTCTCCAAGCTGGCGTTAGCTACCGGGCGTTCAGAATCATCTATAGTCAGGGAGGCCCTCAGTGAATACTTGACCAAGGCTCGCAAAAAAGCCGATGCGAGCCCTAATCCCCTATCAAAGCTCCTTGAGCTCAAGGTGGAAACTGAAACGGTTGACGGCAGTGAACAGCATGACCGAGATCTATGTACAGCCCCTGACGCGGTCCCAGGGGAAGGCTTATCATGAAAATCTTTGCAGATACTTCAGCGTGGATTGCCTTGCTTGTCCCAAAGGACAGGCATCATTCAAAGGCTCAACGGATCTTTCAAAACGTCCTGGAGCGACATACGCTTGTCGTAACATCCAACTACATAATCGATGAGACAGTGACTTGGCTGCGATATCGTGACAGTCACACTTCTGCCGTAGACTTCCGCAACATCATCATGGAAGCTTGTAACGCCAATAGACTACACTTGGAATGGATCACCCAGAGCATTGAAGGCAAGGCGTGGGGATTATTCGTTGAACGAGCGGATTTAGGTCTCTCACTCACCGATTGCACAAGCGCCGTCATTTGCACAGATCTTAAGCTTGACATTTGGACTTATGACTCTGATTTCGCTGCATTAGGCATTGCGACATTAAGAGATATTAACCCTTAACGGCAGCGCCTGAGAGAGATAATAATCTTCCGAGGCTAACCTGCCCATTTTACGATACACTATTATAAACCTTTAGTTCGCGACGTGACGCTGCCGCCACTTGCCGGGTATTGCCGGGAGAATCACCGGTATCAGGAGGGAATCGGAAATGCCTGTTAGAAAGATTGTGAAAATCGATGAGGAAAAATGCAACGGATGCGGGCTGTGCGTTACCCCATGCGCAGAGGGAGCCATCGGGATTGTGGACGGGAAAGCCAAGGTCATCAAGGAAGAACTTTGCGACGGCGCAGGCTTCTGCCTCGGCGTATGTCCTGTCGGCGCGCTCACCATAGAAGAGCGGGAAGCGCCTGCGTTTTCCGAAGAAGCCGTGGCGGAAGTTGCCGGGAACCGACAAGAATTCTACATGATACAGAAATGCTTCTCTTGCGGTGCCGGAGAAACCCAGGGAGCGCTTTTCCCCTGTCGTCTCAAAGGTGAAAGTCTATGGGTATGCGCCAAGTGCCTGCCAAAACTCATACATGGCTAGAGTACATCAACGGGACCGGGGTTGTACCTAAGCCTGTGTCAGGGAGACCCCGATACTGGTACATGAGCTTTCGAGCAATGGCGCTTTGCACCTGGTTCTTGCTGCACTAAAGGACGAATCTTCAACTGTAGACCTTCACCGGAGTTGTTGTGTTACACAGGCTGCTTGCTCAGAGTCTCGAGATTGATTCCATGGTCTTAGCAGGCTGAACATAGACAGCGTTCCTGTACATAGTGATAACACTCTAGCCAGAAAGAAAGAGCTCCGTCCATCTGACGCGATAGTCCTTACATTGCTATCTTTATGTATCACTGCCAGAACTTAGCTTGATTCTCTCTAGTGGGTCGATTAATACCGTAATAATCTCTCCTAACATGGAAAACCCAAAAATCGTAAGCGCCATGAATAACCCCGGGAAGAACGATGGCCACCATTGACCTGTAATCATTGTAGTTCCGCCGCTGGCAATCATTGAACCCCACTCAGGTGTAGGTACTCTTACTCCGGCTCCCACAAAACTTAAGCCTGCTGTTAGCAAAATGCCAAAACCCATCACAACGGATAGCAAAGCGATAACCGGTGTAATTGCATTGGGCAGTATATGATGAAATGCAATTCTCAATTCGGAGTTTCCAACAGCACGTGCTGATTCCACAAAATCCTTTTCTCTTAGAGAAATTGCTTCGGATCTCGCCAACCTAAGATTGCCGGGAATATTGGCAACGGCGATCATGAATATCAGATTCTGAGGACTTGGGCCAAAAGCAGCTACAAGAAGGAGACCCAAAACGAAAACAGGGAAAGCTTGAATAACGTCCATTATTCTTAAGATCGCTAAGCTGACAGACCCCCAAAATCCGCTCTTCCCGTCAAAATATCCTGCTATAATGCCTAACGGGGCTCCGATAAATAAAGCCATTAAGGCTCCGACTACTGCGATGACTAGGTCTGTCCTATACGCAGCTATTGTTCTGGAAAAAATGCACATGCCATTTACATCTGTTCCAAACCAGTATTCGTGCGATGGTGGCAATAAGTGTTTACCCGGCACACCTAGAGTAGGTGAATGTGGGACAATATATGGGCCTATTATGGCCATTACTATAGAAATTATCGAAACGGCAAACCCAAACGCCTGTAGGGGATGGGACTTCAGATACAAGACTAGATGACTGTCTCTAATTTGTGAGGTAGTTGCTGAAAACATGACTTGCCTCCTGCTTAGCTTATTGTTATTCGTTCTTGGAGTATTGTCATTTATCCAAGATTCTTTATTCTAGGGTCAACCATGTAGTAAATGATGTCAACAAATATATAAGTAACCAAGTTTAGGATTGCCGAGAACAGGACTACTCCTTGAATAGCAGCGAAGTCAGAGTTAACAACAGACTGAACGGCGTATTGACCGAATCCCCCCCAACTAAAGACAGACTCCACAAGAACAGCCCCGCCGATAAGAAAACCGAAAATCACTGCAGTAAAAGTTGCTACGGAAGGATAACAAGCCTTTGAGATATAACGTTGAATGTCTTTCTCCGGCAAACCACAAATTGTAGCGTAACTAATGTAATCCGACTTTTTGACTTCATTTGCCGAAACCATCGCTACTTTGAGAATGCCTCCTCCGTACACAAAAGCCAGAACAAACACTGGCAATATTAAGTGTGAACAGACAGATTTTAAGGCATCCCAATTGCCGGTCAGTAGACTATCGACAATATAAAAACCGGTTAAGCGGTGTGGAGGTACTACAGCTATGTCAAATGCGCCTATCGGCGATGGCACCCATCCTAGAACAACATAAAACACAAATATCAATATCAATGCCAGCCAAAAATCTGGAAATGCCCCTGCAGCCATTCCATACAGAGTCAGCAGTTTATTAGTAAGCCTATTCAGAGCCCCGCCTTTTGAAAATGTTGCTCTAATTCCCAGCGGCACCATGATGGCTAAGCTTACTATTAAGGCTAGTATGATTAATTCCAAGGTTGTCGGTAACCTTAAAAGAATATCCTCAAGAACAGGGTTTCCTGTTACCCATGATCTTCCCAAATCACCCTGGAAGATGTTTCTTACATAATACAAGAGCTGTACAGGTAACGGTTCTGTTAAACCCATCCTTTCTCGAATCAACTCAACCCCCGCTTCATTCACAAGAGAACCTGCGATTATTCTTGCGGGATCCCCCGGAATCATTCTTACAATAAGGAAAGTTATTAAGGTTACTCCCAGTATCTGCGGTATTATAAATATCATACGTCTTCTAAGGTACCGCCATAACTTCATTTCCTGAACCTCCTCACAAGTTGCCGGCACAATCGCTTTCCGATTTAGGTGTTCGATTCTTGCTCATGACATGCTGAATAGTGGTCTTCCCCTACAATCCTGAGCTTAGGCGATGACTCAAAGCAAACATCCCTTGCAGACGGGCAACGCGAAGCAAAATTGCATTGGTCGTTCTGCAGATTAACCGGACTTGGTACCTCCCCTTTAAGAGCAAAACCGGTTCGCCTTTGGTCAGGATCAGGGAACAAAGTCGCCGCTAGCAAAGCCTGTGTGTATGGATGGTTGGGAGTATCAAAAACAGTATCAGGCGGCCCTTCTTCCACGACTCTCCCAAGATACATCACTGCTATCCTGTGACTAATCTGGTATACCACATTCAAGTCGTGAGAAATGAATATATAAGAGCATCCTGTTTCTCTCTGAAGCCTTTTCAGCAGAAGAACAATTTCCCCTCTGAAACGAACATCTAACAGCGAAGTGGGTTCATCGAGCACAACAAGTCTGGGATTAGTGATAAATGCGCGAGCAATGCTCACTCTCTGCTGCTCTCCTTGCGTCAGTTGAATTGGATACTTCTCCAAATAGCCATTATCCAATTCGATCATCGCCAGTATTTCAGCAACGCGTCTTAACCGCCGGTCTTTAGCATTAACTCCATTGACAATAAGGGGTTCCTCTAATATTTGCCTAACCAGTTTCCTTGGGTTCAATGAACCATACGGGTCTTGAAAAACTATTTGAATCTCTTTTCGTAGATTCTTCAAACCCGGTTTGGAGAGTCTAACTATGTCCTTGCCCCTGAAAAGGATTTCCCCCTCAGTTGGCTCAAGCAAGTGACAAACGCATCTTCCTACAGTTGTTTTACCGCAACCGCTTTCCCCGACTAATCCAAGGGTTTGGCCCTGCTCAACTGTAAAATCAACCCCATTTACAGCATAGACAGAACGACCTTTCTTGATAGGGAATCTTTTGTGCAGATTTTTCACTTCAAGTATTTGCATTATTCAACGCCCCTATGACATTTTACATAGTGGTATTCACTGGTCTCAATTCTCTCGGGAGCCTCTGTCCAGCATCTTTCTTGAGATATCCGGCAACTATCAGCAAAAAAGCATCCTCGGTCATACCTGCGATATGTCTCTTTTGCAGCTAAGTCTAGCTCCACATCCTCTTCCTCAATTTTCTGATTGGATGCAAATGCTATTTGCAATAGGTATTTGCTATATGGGTGCCTTGGTCTCTTGAAAAAGTCTTCAACGGAAGCAAGCTCAACTATTTCTCCTTTGAACATTACAGCAACCTTCTTGCAATAATTAGCTACTATTCCCAGATCCCGTGTGGCCAGAACTATCGACGAATTCTGATCATAAAAGAGAGAAGACATCAAATCTAAAACCTGTCTCTGAACTGTAACGTCCAAACCCATGGTCGGTTCATCAGCCAATAAGAGTGTTGGTGACATTGACAGAGCAATCGCTATTGCAACTCTCTGAACCATCCCTCCACTAAGCTCATGGGGATAATTGTTGAAATTCTGTTGTGGATCAGGCATCTGAACCAATTTGAACATCTCAATAACTCTCTCATGAGCTTCTTTATTCGATACCTGGAAGTTAGCTCTAATGATATTGCTAAACTGCTCTCCAACAGTCATCAGCGGGTGAAACCTACTCCTTGTATTTGACAGAATGAAAGAGATGTTTCTCCCCCATATCTCTCCCATCTGTTCGTCATTCGCATCCAACAAATTCACTAATTGACCTTTGTGACGGAAGAGCAATTGACCCCCTGTAAGTCTCAAATTGGAATCCAAGTTCTTTCCAATCGCATTTATTAATAGTGATTTGCCCGCCCCGGTTTCTCCGACAAGCCCCAGTATTTCTTTGGGGCCTAAGCCAAAACTGATATTTCTTAAGAGAGCAGGACCTTTCTCGTCAAACGCATTAGGCGCATATAAGTTCAAGTCTTCCACAACCAGAATATCTTTGCTTTTCATTATTATTAACCTCGTTTAATTGATATACAGCAAGACGTTGGGAGACCGGCACAAGCGGGATACGCCGGTTACCGGCCTCCCGAAAATCCAAGATATTCTTATTACTTAATGCTCATCAGGTGGAACCAAGTTCCTTGGCTGGCAAAATTCCAGTTGAAGTTCTCAACATTATCACGAATACCGGCTGTATAGTAAGATTCAACTAACCATCCCATCGGAGCATCTTCCATAATCGTTCTTTGCGCCTTATCGGCTACCTTATACTGCTCCGATAATGGCCAAGTTCTGACTCCCTTCAGCAATAAGTCATCCAGAACAGGGCTGTCATAATAGCCAAAAGCACCATAGGCGCCCCCTGCACGTTTGCTCAAATAGTACAATGAACTGCTGAAGAAAGGATTAGGTATGGCAGGGTATTCATGGAGAATGGCAAAAGGCGCTTCATATGAACGGACAAGAGTGTCAAACGAGCCCGTTGGGGTCTTTCTCAAGTCAACGTTTACTCCGATTTTCTCCAGACTGTCTTTAACCATGACAGCTGCTGTTTCATGCGCCGGCCATCCTGCAGAATAATACAATTCAACACTGAACCCATTACCATAGCCGGCCTCTTCAAGCAGTCTCTTTGCTTTTTTCAAGTCGTAATTGTATTTCCATTCTTTCTCATTCATGGTTCCAGGTATCATTGAAGGAATCACTGCATGCCACGGTTTAGCCTGGCCGTAGTAAGCCGTCTCGACAATCGCGTCTTGTGGAATTGCGTAGTTAATCGCCTGTCTTACACGCTTGTCCGCAAATGGCTTCACCAACTTCTGATTGAGAACAAGGAAATCGTTTGTATTCGCGGGAATGCTGACGATTTTCACCCCGGGCGCTCCTTTCAAGGAATCGACCTCTCTAGGCGCAAGCTCAGTAGCTATATCAATCTCGCCCCTCTTGAGCATAGCTACACGGTTCGAGCTTTCCGGAATCACCTTGAAGATCACCGTACTGATTCTGGGCTTTCCTTGCCAATAATTTGGGTTAGCTTTAAGGATAACATGCTGACCTGCAACCCAATCTGCAACATAATACGCGCCGAATCCTCCGCCATGTCTCGATATCCAATCTTGCGCCCAAGGATCATCAGGCGTAGCGTGTTTTCTTGCTTCGGTAGAATCCCATATGGTATCGTACAGATTTGTGGAAACCAATTCTTGTAAAGTATTTGGACCCGTTGATTCTGTAACATACGTATAATCATCTATAATCTTTATGTTTTCGGTACCATAGATGTCTGTTACAGCCATTACAAAACGACCTACCGCACCCAGAGCAAAATGCCTCTCATATTTCCATAGCACATCTTTGGTGGTCAGTTCATTTCCATAGGCGCTCTTGACACCTTTTCTCAAATGAAAAGTTGCAGTCTTTCGGTCGGGAGATACTTCCCAGCTTTCGTACAATTGAGGTTGCAAGTTTGTAAGATCACTTAGATCAGGAACCAGTACATGATCCATTCCGGGCTCTTTTGATTTTACCAGCGGGAACATAGCTCCTGGAGCCATCACGTTATCCAGGATCATGTACTGGGATGCCATCCCGGCGCCCACTTCGTGATCAATGGTGGGCGGGGTATTTGCGACTCCAATAATTAGTGTATCTTTAGATTTTCCACAACTGACAAAAGGAGTAGTAACTACTGTGAGCGACAACAACAGAGTCAGGACTAAACAGAGACTGATCTTCTTGTACATTAATCTCATACTCCTTCTCTTGGATTATCGTTCCGGTGTTTTTTTAGTCCGATTAGGCTAATGAACTCAAATATGATGTTTGCTACCAGTACGGCAGTGATATTCCCCACATCATGAGAAGGATTGAACTCCGCGGTATCAAAGCCGGCAAAGTCAATTCCTTCTAAACGTCTGAGTATACGAAAGACTTCACTGGACATCAATCCGCCTGGCTCAGGCCTGGCAGTGCCGGGAGCGAAGGCAGGATCCAGCACATCAATATCGAAACTCAGAAATACCTTCTTACCTTCCAGTCTATCGGTGATTCTAGACACTACTTCCTCTATACCGACTTCTTGAACTTCTTCTGCAGTGATTACCTGAAACCCAAGCTCCTCGGAAACTTTGTAATCATTTTCCGAATAGAGTGTTCCCCTCAAACCCACTTGAACCGAGATTCCAGGCTCAATCAGTTTTTCCTCAACAGCCCTGCGAAAAACGCTGCCACTTGTAAACCTTTGATCGCCGAAATAGCTGTCATGCGTATCAGTATGAGCGTCAAATTGGAGTAGCGCTAATTCCGGATATACCTTGTTTATGGCCTTAAGTTCCGCATATGTTATTGAATGATCGCCACCTACACAAATGGGAACAACGCCTGCTTCAACAACCTCAGTCACTTCTTCTTCGATGTTAGCGAATGTCTTCTCATATTGTGATGGGTAAGCTGTAACATCTCCATAATCCACGATCTTCAGTGCGGAAGTATCATATAGATGGTAGCTATTTGTCGATCTTACTAACCAAGATACATTGCGAACAGCTCGAGGCGCATGAATATTTCCAGGCGCAGACCCCATCTCAAATGGTATTCCAAGAATTGCAATATCTACTCCAGCCAATTCTCTTGTGTGTGGTTTGTTGAAAAATGTTGGAATCCCGCAATATCTCGGCGTGTCTTTTAGGTTCTTAGATTGTCTCAATACTTTCACTCCTTAATGCATATCCAAATCAAGAATAGTGATTTTCCATCCCTCCCATCTACAAGCCAACTCTTTGGAGAGACTTACCGATATCACCCCCCTGAGAAATGGATACCCCCTACATAATCGAACCAATTCAGGCCATAGCAGACTCCTATTCCTGCTAAATATCTAGTCTTGAAGAAATGGAATTGAATAAGCCATAGCACTCTTCGTATTGGTTAGCCTTAGTATTGTCATGCGTACACTCCACACCTTTTCTGACCATATTGTTGCAGCCTTCTTCTACCGTGCTAAAAATGCCGGCCCCGACTCCGGCTAAGATAGCAGCTCCTAATGAAGTCTCTTCATCTGTAGCAACAGTCCGGATGGGCTGCCCCAAAATGTCACTCACAATTTGCAGCCATGTCTCATTGGTTACCCCTTTTCCCGCACACCTGATTTCATTGATCTCTGTTCTCTGACGTAGGACATCCATACATTGACGTATACAGAAACCAACCCCTTCCATAGCAGCTCTAATCAAGTGCTCGTTTTTGTGAGCACCACTCATGCCGCAGAAGACTCCTGTTGCTTTGGAGTTTCTATTCGGACTTCCTTTGCCTTGCAAATAGGGAAGGAAAACCAACCCCTCGCTACCTGGAGGTATCAAAGCAAGATCCTTCTCGATTTTGCTCAACCATTCTGAAGAAGATATCTGCTGATTGGGTTCTAAGTCAGCATTTTTTTCCTGGAGCAGTCTATTGGCTAACCATTGAAGAGAAAAGCCGGCTGATTGTATCAAACCTATTAGGTACCATTTATCAGGTATTGAATTGCAGAACAGATCAAGCCTTGCCTCAGGGTCTCCTTTGGGCTCATCCAGTTGAGACATAACAATACCGGCTGTCCCAATGATAATCAAAGCTATTCCTTTCCTGCAAATACCACTGCCAATTGCAGCACAGGAATTATCACCGCCGCCTGCCACTACAGGTGTCCCTTCTTGTAATCCTGTATGTGCAGCTGCGTAAGCTCCAATCTCACCGATAACCTCCTGCGACTCATACAAGGGAGGAAACCATTCTCGTGGCAACTCTAGTTTTGCTAATAGTTGCTCAGACCAATTTCGCTTTTTAGCATCCATCAGCAAGGAACCGGACTGATCCGAAACATCACCGGCAAACACGCCGGTAAGCTTGTGGATCACAAATTCTTTTGGTGTACATATGTACGAGATCTTTTCGTATTGATGTGGATAGTTATTTCTTAACCAGATTATCTGAGGTGCGGAGAAAGTCGTGGCAGCTTTATTACCGGTTATGCTAATTAGCTCATCTCCCATTTTTTCATTGAGCCAACGATATTCTGCCTCAGTTCTTGTATCTGACCATACAATGCCATTTCGAATAGGATTGAAGTTTCTATCAAGAATGGCCGCGCTGCGTACGTGTCCGGACAATCCAATAGCTCGGATTCTCTTCGGTTCAATTCCTGTCGTGCTTATCAGTTGCGAGATGGTTCTAACTGTTGCACTCCACCAATGGTTCGGATCTTGCTCGACCCATCCGGGAAATGGACGGTAAGTTGGATAGCCTTCATTTACCACACAAATGCGATTACCACGAGTATCAAACAATGCTGCCTTTACATTAGTAGTGCCAATGTCAACCCCTAATAAGTAAGCCACTTCGCATCCTCTCTCTGTCATGTTGTCTTTTCTAATCACTGAAAGCTGAAACGAGGCCAATTCCTTCGCCATATGGACGCAATGTGTCCATACGTTCCAAAAGCGTCCCACTTTCGGAACAATATATTGTCTCTTTCGTTCAGGCCTTATATTCCGTGTCAAGTAATCTCAACATTTCTTTGGCAGCCGCTGAATCTGTAATCAGCATGTGTTGCTTTTTGCTTTCCAGAACAGCTAAAATGGCTTTTGCCTTTTCTGCTCCTCCGGCAATTGCAATTATTGTTCCAATATTATCCAAATCATCCAGATCTATTCCTATGCTCCGATTATGGACTATCCTTCCGCTAATATCGAAGAAACAGCCCAAAGCTTCTCCCACTGCTTTCTTACTGATTAGATTCTGAACTTCTTCATTGCTAAACCGGCGTCGCTTAGCCATTTGATAAGCGTCACCAATACCCTTAACCAAAACATCCGCTCTCTTAATAAGGGCTATTGTCTCTCTAATCAAGGGTTGTTGTTCCATTATCAAGGCCATGGACTTTCGTTCAAGATCATCAGAAACATGTAACAGGCGATACTTCGCACCTAGTCTCTCTGCTATGGTGGCTGCCAGAGCATTAGCTTGAATATCTACTTTCTCACCCAGACCTCCTTGTGCAGGGACTACCAACACTTTTTTCTTGTAGTTTCCCAAGAAAGGAGTCAATTGAGATAATGTTGTCCCACCGGTAACAGCAAGAATATCACCGTCTTTCAAAGTCCCATTCAGGATTTTCCCTAATATTTTCCCCATGGACATAAACACAAGTTCGTCATGCTCGCAGTCCCCGGGTATAATAATGACCCTGCCTAAGCCTAGTCTTCTTTCTAGCTCAACTTGATAATTGGGCAGCTTTTGAAGGCTAGATATGAACTCTTGTAGAGCCCACATGACTTCCTCGCCCACTTGAGTAACAATAACGCCTTGTGGTTCAATTTTCACCAATCCAACATCGCGCAAGAAATACACTTCTCTTCGCACAATCCTCTCGCCTGTTTCTACGTATTCAGATATTGAACGACGGCCAATCGGTTGGCGAAAACAAATTGTTTGAAGGATTTTATATCTAAGCAGCAATACCTCAAGCAAATCCGGAACTATTTTCTGTTGGAGAGAGATAATCTCGTTGATTGCTATGGACATATTCTGCCCTCCACTTTCATTCCTGTCCCACTGTCTTTTTCTACATCAATTGAAAAAGTCCTTCTGGGACTTTTCATTTTTTCTCTAGACCTACTACATTGTGAACACCAGCCTCAAAATAAGGGGAGTGGATATGGAAGGCGGCATTCAAACTGCCTCAATATTCCTGAGGCATCTCCATTAGTTGCCTCAACGTAAACACCGGGCCGTGACGGCACACGTATTTGCTGCCGATATTACATCTCCCACACATACCTATTCCGCATTTCATGCGCATTTCAAGTGTGGTTACAATTCTGTCCGGCGAAAAACCCAGGCCAGTCAAAACAGGTAGGACATACTTAATCATTATGGGAGGACCGCAGGTAACAGCAATTGTGTTTTTAGGAGACGGAGCAACTTCCTTTAGAACAGCAGGCACAAAACCCGTGCGCCCGTCCCACCCGTCCTCAGGA
>DGZL01000019.1 GCA_002398515.1 Firmicutes bacterium UBA4981 | reverse complement strand
ATCCATGGCAATGGTTGAAGTAGCGGCGTGCTCTTGTAATTACACAACAGAAACTGGTGAAATAGTATGAGAAAATACCTTCGTTGGATCTACTTGGTAGTTGCACTTGCGGCTATTGCCGGGGTGCTGTTCTTAGGATGTCACCCTTTGGTCAAGGCTGCACCTGGTGCCTCCGACATGCCTGAAGTGTCCCAGGAGAAACGCGCTCAAGCCGCCCTGGAGACTCTCTACATATTGAAAAACTTCTACCTGTATGATGCTGACGAGAACGTATTGCTTGACGCGTATAAGAAGGAGCAGAGCATAGAGGACATGATCAAGGCCTTGGATGACCCACTCGCAAGGCACATGGATGAATCTGAGTTTCGAACCTTTATCGACGATATGAAAGGCTCCTTTGACGGTATAGGCATAGTGGTAGGAATCCGTGACGGAGAACTGACTATCGTAGCCCCGATTAAGGACACGCCTGGGGAACGTGCAGGATTGATGCCTCTTGACAAGATTAAGCATATTGACGGCAGGTCGACACAAGATATGGCCCTGGAGTATGCCGTTTCGCTGATGAAAGGGAAGAGAGGTACCACTGTTGTCCTGGGGATAGAGCGAAATGAAAATGAAACAACTAATACTCTCGACGTGACTATTGTGCGGGACACAATACTGATTCCACGCACTTCTTGTGAAATGCTGGAGAACCGGATCGGATATGTCCACTTAGCATCATTTTTCGGGGAGAATACCGCTGAAGAGATGATGGAGGAGATCAAGAGTCTACTTGACCGTGATATGAAAGGCTTTATCCTCGATCTCCGGTTAAACCCAGGAGGCTCCGTGGATCTGGCGGTGCAGGTGTCAACTAAGTTTCTTCCGGCCGGAACCCCTGTTGTTCACATGGTGGACAAAAGCGGGCGTCGGGTTACATACCATGCAGGCCCCGGAGAAAAAGTGGATATTCCTATGGTTGTATTAGTCAACGAGGTGAGCGCAAGCGCATCTGAGATTGTGGCAGGCGCGCTGAAAGATATGGGGCGTGCCACTATAGTGGGAGTTGAGACCTTCGGTAAAGGGTCGGTACAAACCATCTATCCCTTGTCCGACGGTTCTGCGATTTCCATAACGACTCACAAGTATCTTACCGCGGGTGAACATTCAATTGACAAGAAAGGGATAGAACCTGATGTGGAAATGAGACTTCCTGAAGTGCCCGAGGGCTCTGACGAGAGTGTCATCGACACGCAGCTCGAGGCCGCTATCAAGATTTTAACCGAGCAGCTGGAAAAGCAGGAGTCAAACAAGGTTGCCGGATGACGTATAATGAATAGTAGTTCGCTGACTAAATGGGAGTGGCCTTGATGTTTCCATTCGGGAAGATAATCGTCACTATCCTCATGCTGATCCCACAGGCAGTGCTTCACCCCATTTTTTGGGTGGTCATAGGCCTCATTGCCGCCCAATATTCTCGCGCTGCCCGGGTTGAGGCTAACGTATACGGGCAGGCTGTTGAGTCGCCGATTTCACGTCTTCTCACCTCTGTCCTGCTGGGCGTAATTGCGGGGTTTGTCGCCAGCCTGATTCTGATTCTTGTAGGTGTTACTGTAACCAGGGCGGGGGTCTCGTTTATCCTTCCACTCGCAGTCTTCCTTATGCTCATTGACCAGAGGTTCTTGTGTTTCTCATACGCCGGAGGACTGGTGGCTCTGTCCAGCTTGATATTTGGCTGGCCGGAAGTGGGAGTTATAGATATTATGATTCTCGTGGCAGTGCTCCACCTAATTGAGGGGCTGCTGATACGCATGACAGGCAGTCATGGCGCGCTTCCTCTTTACATGCAAACGCAGGAAGGACGGGTAGTGGGTGGCTTCGTTTTGCAGAAGTTCTGGCCCATACCTATCATTAGCATGATGCTATTGACTCCTCAGGCAAGTGAACTGGACAGTTTGGCAGGTGGCTTAATATCCATGCCGGAGTGGTGGCCTCTGATAAAACCGGGAATATTGCCTCCTGAAGGCCATGAGCTTCTATTCGCCATGTTCGTGCTCCCTGCAGCTCTCGGCTATGGAGATTTCGCTCTTGCCAGAAGCCCGGAAGAGAGGGCCTCGCGTACTGCCCGAGACCTCCTAATCTTTAGCCTGGCGCTCTTAGGATTGGCTTTGCTCGCCATACCGTTTCCGTGGGTTCAGTGGATAGCCGCAGTTTTTGCTCCTGTAGGGCACGAATTGGTCATAGCGTCAGGAAGACGCGGGGAGACTATGGAACCTGCGCTTTTCTCGGTGAATCCCAGGGGGTTAGTGGTGCTTGATGTTGTGCCTAATTCACCGGCAGCTAATGCCGGTTTCAGAAGCAGGGATATTATTGTCTCCATAAACGGCCAACTGATAAAAAGTCCTCAAGACCTCAGGAAGGCCTTTGGCGCGTATACTCCGTGGTATTACATTGAGGCTGAACGTTTCGGCAGTGACGGCGAAAGAGAACGTTTCTCACGGTCTGTGTCCGGCACAGTGGAGAGAGTCGGACTTATCCCGTCCCCTGCGCCGGGCGATGACGCCCACGCAAAGGCGCCCGGGGGGTCTTTTGAAGGTCCGTTAGCCAGGTTAATCAAGGGAATTCGCACCCAGCGGTCTAGGTAGATCACCATGAGACCGTTG
>DGZL01000074.1:2853-3097 GCA_002398515.1 Firmicutes bacterium UBA4981 | reverse complement strand
TCATGGAACCTGCCGATGGCAGGGTCGATCCTTGCAGCTCTTCCCACTGTACTTATCTATATTCTGCTGGGCCGCTATTTTGTTCGAGGCTTACTGGCCGGGGCGTTGAAGGGATAGCTGAGGTGGAAGGACATTAGGCGTGTCTGTATCATAACGCAAATTGACAGGTTTGGCATATGTAGGGATCCTCGCAGGTTATTATTGAATGATCGGTTACTCTCAAACCGGTCTGGGGGGGGTGGCG
>DGZL01000074.1:0-2672 GCA_002398515.1 Firmicutes bacterium UBA4981 | reverse complement strand
GGGGGGGTGGCGGTATGGGTGGAGAATTGAAACCGTTAGTTATTGGCCACCGGGGAGCTTCATCTGAAGCGCCAGAGAATACGCCGGCGGCATTCGCGCGAGGCCTTGAGGTAGGCGCTGACGGGTTTGAGTTTGATGTGCATATGTCAAAGGACGGAGAACTCGTAGTGATCCATGATGAGACTGTGGCGAGGACTACGAGCGCCTCAGGGTGGGTAAAGGACATGACACTCAGCGAGCTTACGGTGCTTGACGCAGGCTCTTGGTTTAACCCTGGATTTAGGGGGGAGAGGATTCCCACGCTCTGGCAAGTCCTTGAACTTATCGCAGACAAGAGCAAGTTGATAAACATAGAGCTAAAAAGCGGTATAGTCATTTATCCCCACATTGAGCGTAGGGTCATAGAAGTGTTAGATGAGTTTGATATCCTTGACAAAACGATCATATCCTCGTTCAACCATTATTCCCTTAGGATTGTAAAAGAGGTTGAACCTAAAGCGAAGACCGCCATTTTGTATATGGAAGGATTGGTGGAACCGTGGATATATGCAGGTCGTGTGCCTGCGGATGGTCTACATCCTGCATATTACCTGGTGACACCTGAAATTGTCCGTAGTGCGCATGATGCAGGGCTGTTTGTTAATGCGTGGACTGTTGACAAGGCTGATGACATGAAGAAAATGGTGGCCTCAGGTGTGGACGCTGTAATCACGAACTGTCCCGGGGAAATGATTAGTCTCCTGAAGGAGGAGTGATCAGGTGAATAACGGGGTTAAGCTAGATTACAGGAAAACGCTCGTTCTGGGTCTCGGATTTCTCGGTATTACCCTTAGTTGGTCCGTCTATAATTCGTATGTCCCGATTTTCCTCGCGGAGTTGCTCAAGGATACTGCTTACCGCACGACTCTTGTAGGTTTTATCATGACATTGGATAATATCGCAGCTATTACCCTTCAGCCGTACTTCGGCGCGAAGAGCGACACGACATGGTCGCGATTTGGACGGAGGATGCCCTATCTCCTGGTTGGGATACCTGTGGCTGCGGTAGCTTTCGCGCTAATCCCGTATGCAAGGTTTTCTCTCGTCTCCATAATCATTACTGTAGGCATTATGAATCTTGCGATGACTGTGTTCAGGGCCCCTACAGTTGCTCTGATGCCTGACATGACTCCGTCTTCCTTCAGAAGTAAGGCAAACGGGATCATCAATTTTATGGGTGGTTTAGGGGCGCTCCTGGCGTTCTTTGTGTTTTCAGGTCTTTACCGGATGGACCCTGCCTATCCGTTCCTTGTGACAGCTGCCCTAATGGTGCTTATTGTCGCTGCGCTCTTTCTTACTATCCGGGAATCACAAGCCGTAGAAAGCAGTCAGGATAAGAGTATAGGCATTGTTCAGGCAATGATTGAGGTATGGACGGACGCGGACAAAAGCGCAAGAAACATGCTTTTTGCCATCTTTTTCTGGTTCGCAGGCTGGACCGGGATTGAGGCGCTCTTTACCTTGTACGGGGTTGAAGTCTGGGGGATGACACCTGATCAAGCAGCGTTTTCCCTGGGGTTCTTCTCACTGTCATTTCTCGTTTTCGCTATCCCCAGCGGATTTCTCGCTACCGCTATCGGCCGGAAAAAGACTATTCTCGCAGGTGTCGCAGGCATCGGCCTTGTCATTCTTGCCCTTCGGTTTGCTAACCCAGGCATCACTCTGCAAGCGCTTCTTCTCATAGGCGGACTGTTCTGGGCGCTGGTGAATATCAATTCCTACCCTATGGTGGTAGATATGACAAGCAGCGCCCAAATAGGAGCGTATACCGGTCTTTATTATTTTTTCTCATCCCTCTCAGCTATTGTTGCGCCACCGTTATTTGGGCGGTTCATGGACGTCCTTGGCAATCAGGCCCTATTCCCGTGTGCGTTTACCAGTTTAGCTGTGGCCTTCGTGTTTATGATGAATGTTAATAGGGGGGAAGTACAGGCAAGGTCACCTGGAGTTCACGCCGCTTGAGTTTTTCAAAGCGCGATAAGAATGTGCCTGTTGGCAATAGGAATTCCGCAAGCCATAGAGCGTAACATGCACTGAACCGGCGTACTGAAGGTGGTGGCTATTTGACGCTTCCAAAAACGTGTTCGAATAGTACACGGTTCTCCAAGTTGTGCTCGAATTTCGATCAGGCACCGTCAAAAGTCCCTTGATATGCAAGACCATTTGGGTTTGGTGTTCGAAAATCGAACACGTTACTGAGATATGCAGTCGAATTCATACACCGAACTCATTGGCGGACCGGTCGGATCTGCTCACTGGGTGAGCCAATCAACCACTGAAGGACCTTCGAATCCGCTTGAATGGCCCTCAGGAAGAGCCAGTCGACAGCCTGAAGGACCCCAGATCCGCTTGGGTGGCTCTTCTACCGAGCCACGTTGGACTAAGATATCCTGTAAGGGAGCTCTGGGATGGTCAATAAGGCATCGCCCAGGTGGCAAGGATGAGTATTACGAGAGGGCGGTAGCTTTATCTTATGTCGGTGACGGACCCCACCTATTACTTGGCATAGAAAGGATTAATCCAGGTGAAGGTGAGCTTACTGTAGCTATACGTCTATTAAGAGAAGCGGCCTCAAGGAATAACAGGTACTCTGACATTATCTGCGCGGATGCTTATTACGCGGTAGCGCCATT
>DGZL01000110.1 GCA_002398515.1 Firmicutes bacterium UBA4981 | reverse complement strand
CGACTACACGGAAGCCATCAGATTCCCCCAGATGGCTCTCCAATTGAGCCATATTCGATTAACTCCCTTGAAGAATCCCTCTACGCTCTTTCATAGATGGGCAAGACTACCACTTAATCTGATGGCTGCAACAAGTGCGTTAGTTGGGGCGCATATCAAGGAAAAACAGCGTTTGCGGAATTCCTGCATTACGAAGTTACGATTGACAACTGGCGCATCAAAATATAGTATAAAACTACGACATATAAATAGTTCGAAATACGAAGCATCCAAAGAATAGTACGAAATTCGAAGTATCTGGCGCCGAGTTGGTGGAGCCCTTGTCGCTGGGTGCGAACCACAATGCGAGGAGGCCTTCGGGGTGGGAGAGGACAATCATCTGAAGAATGCCATCGCCGGACTTGATGAGTTGATTCTCAGTCTCGGACAGCGCATTCTCACTTACTTTGCTTCAAGAAGTGCGGATTTCACAATCAAAGAGATGTTTCTCATAGATGTTCTTGGCTCTCGTGAGTCTGCAACTATGTCGGAACTTGCTCAGATCCTGTCTGTACCGCTCACTACAATGACGAGTATGGTCACGAGACTCGTCAAAAGGGGTTACTTAGAGCGCTCCCGGACTGAGGAAGACAGAAGGATTGTTTTGGTCAGTCTGTCCCGGCAAGGGCGCGACATATTCCAGCAACACAGATACGAATACATAAGGACTGTCGGTGAAGTGTTGGGAGACGTCACTGAAGAGGAACAGAGGACTATTCTTGCGTTCATAGGTCAAGTCCTTACTGCTATGTCTTCCACCGGTTCTTCCTGCGGTGGCGGGGCTGATCGCGCCAACGTCGGCTGCGGTGATGTCAATCGTGCCGGCGCCGACCGTAGAGACACCGGCTGCGGCTTTGTGAATCGCGTTGACGCCAACCGCAGAGACGCTGGCTGCGACGATGTCAACTGTGCCGGCATCAGCCGAGGTGATGCTAATCGCGCTGACACTGGATGTGGTGGTGCGGATTGCGTTAATGTCAAGCATAGGGGCGCCGGTTGCAGTGGGGGCCAGTCGCGGTAATGCTGGCTGCTGCGGCGTTGACCGTGCTGACGCCAATTGCCAACCGCGAAGAATGGGGCTACAGCAAGGCCAATTGTGGTCAGGTTAATCGTGACAAGGTCAGACGCAGCGCAGTCAATCAGCCATAAACCCAAAACAGCAAGATAACCTAGGAGGCGAATGTATGGTAGTCATAACCGGTCCTACGGGTCACATCGGAAACGTTCTTGTACGGGAACTCCTGAAACGCGGGGAACGGGTCAGGGCATTGGTCCTTCCCGGAGAGGATCTTACGCCTATTCAAGGTCTGGATACAGAAACCGTCGAAGGCGATGTCTTCGATTTGGATTCGCTAATTCGCGCCTTTGAAGGAGCAGATGTTGTATATCACCTGGCAGGAGTGATATCCATTGTTCCCGGCGAGTGGGATCGGCTCTACAAAGTTAATGTAGTGGGCACAAGGAATGTCATTCGTGCGTGTTTTGCCTGTGGGGTCAGGAGATTGGTTTATGCAAGTTCCATCCATGCTTTCGCAGAACCGTCTCCAGGCATCACTTTCGATGAGACCTCTCCTTTTGACCCTGACAAGTTAAGTGCGGAATATGACAGATCTAAGGCTATGGCTACATTGGAAGTTTTGGGGGCTGTTGAGAAGGGGCTGGATGCAGTGGTCGTATGCCCTACAGGGGTAATGGGTCCCTACGACTACAGACTGTCTGAGATGGGCCGGCTGATTAGGGATTTCTCCAGAAAGACCTTAATCGGATATGTCAACGGAGCCTATGATTTTGTCGATGTTCGTGATGTGGCCCGAGGGCTTATCTTAGCATGTGAGCGGGGAAGAAGAGGAGAGAGTTATATCCTTTCCGGGGAGAGAATCACTATCCCTGAGATTATGTCCCTACTGGAGGAGTTGACAGGCACACCCCGGCCCAGGCTTAAGTTTCCTGTATGGCTTGCAGAGTTTGCAGCAGCTATTTTTGTTCCCCTGTACCTTATGGTGACACGCGAGAGACCACTTCTTACAACATGTTCTATTCAAACGCTTCAGAGGAACTCTGAAACGACGTCACAAAAAGCCACGCAAGAGCTGGGTTACTCAGCCCGTCCCTTGAGGCAATCAATTGAAGATTCCATAAACTGGCTGAAGCAACACGGTATGCTCGACTGATCTGGACCGCGCTCTTCATATAGCCCCTTTCGGCACATAAACCCCGGTCTACAGTGGAAGACTATGGAAAGCCATCACAATTTTCCAGGGAGGAGTTATGACCGGCTCGACGAAGAAGAGAGGTGCGGACGAGGAGAGCATACTCGCTGCCTCACGTGAAAAAGCATTTGAACGGGGGATCGTCGCCTCACGAGAAGATGCGCTCGCAATGGCAACCTGCCCCACGAGAGAAGCGGCGGTATATTGACACTCTTTTCGCAAGGCGTATATAATTTCAGTATAGAACCCAGTATATATTGTGATGCTGGAGGGGTTGCGGTGGCCCAAGTTAAAAGAGTTATGATTACAATGCCCGATAGCCTCTTGGAAGAGGTAGATGGTCTTGCACGGCAAGACAATCGCAACCGAAGCGAGTTCATAAGAGAAGTAATGCGATGCTACATTGATGAAAGACGCCGGATGGAGCTTCGTGAACGGCTAAAAGACGGCTACCGCACAATGTCACAGCTAAATCGTGAGTTAGCTGAAGAAGGCTCATCTGCGACTGAGCAAGCCTTCGCACTCTATGAGGAGGTCCTGGCGCGTAGCAATGGAGCTTAGGCGCGGTGATATTTACTATGCGGACCTCAATCCGGTTATCGGGTCAGAACAAGGAGGAACAAGGCCTGTCCTGATACTTCAAAACGATATCGGGAACAGATATAGCCCGACAACGATTATCGCAGCTATCACGTCCCGCATTCGCAAGGCAAAACTACCTACCCACGTGGAACTCCCCACTGAGCAGAGCAGACTTCCTCAGGACTCTGTAGCCCTTCTTGAACAACTGCGCACAATCGATAGACAAAGACTTACTGAGAAGATATCTCATCTGGATTCGTCCACAATGGAACAGGTGGACAAGGCTCTTGAGATCAGCCTTGGCCTAACAGAAATATAGCGAACCCAATTTGCCCTGGCTCCCTGATTAACCCTGCACATTGATTTAGCGTGGTTCCTTGGTTCACCTCCGAGGCCTGGTTAGTCCTACATGTTAATTCGTCATGTGTATTGATTTCTCACAGACCCTTGAGTCAACCTGGCTGCCTAAGCCGGTGCGTGTGCTTTGGCATCTCAGTCTATTGCGCAGCGCAGAGTTAAGATTCTACAGACTGGAGTCAAGGTTCTGCAGCTTAGATTAAGGGTCCGCAACTCGTAACTAAGGCTTTCATGCCTTGGAATGCGGGCGTCGCTGATAGATCCCTTACCCCAACTATGACGGAATTCAGAGGATTTTTCAGAAACTGCAAGAATATGATGGATGAAGCCGGTGATAACCGGAATACCCTGTTGATTAGGTTGTGTAAAGTGGGAGGAGGGGGAGATATTGCGTCCGTTGATAGGTATCACTTGCTCTTTGGAGTCTACAGACTCCGCCTCATACAGGCTTCATCAGGATTATGTGAATGCTGTTTGCCATACAGGAGGTGAGGCGGTGATTCTGCCTCATACTGACGAGCAAGGTATTCGAGAGCTCATAGGGACCTTAGACGGTATTATCTTGTCCGGCGGGGATGATATCGATCCTTCTCACTACGATGAGGAGCCGCACTTTGCTCTCGGCAGAATCGAGCCCAGGCGGGATCGGTTCGAACTCGAACTTGTGAGGGCAGGGATACGCCTCCGCACGCCGATTCTGGGTATCTGCAGAGGTATGCAAATTCTATACGTGGCTATGGGCGGGCAATTGATTCAAGACATACCTTCCCAAGTCAAAGACGCAATCAAGCATAGGCAAGAAGGGCCCAGGTCTTACCCTAGCCACAAGGTGACAGTGGAAAGGAATTCCAAACTGTCAGGTATGACAGGCGCAGGGGAAGTCGGGGTCAATTCATTTCACCATCAAGCCGTCAA
>DGZL01000082.1 GCA_002398515.1 Firmicutes bacterium UBA4981 | reverse complement strand
GTACACTTTCTGGAACCGGCGATTACTTATGGTGATCTACTTAGGGTCTGGCCCAATTGATCCCTATCTTGGGTGCCACTACGCCAATTATGACCTGGCACAGCACTTAGAACAGGATACCTCTAAAGCGGTCAAAAATCACATCCTCCAGATTAGGTCTTGTAATCTCCTCGATTTCATAGCTGACACGAAGAGCAGGCTTATTTATGGTAATTACACGACGAAGATCTATAGGTGTTCCGATGATCACAACATCGGCAGGAGTGGCATCTATGGTCTGCTCCAACTCTGTCATTTGCTCCTTACCATAGCCCATTGCAGGAACAAGCGGTTCCAGTCCGGGATACTTCTCGAGGGTCGCCTTGATGGAGCCTACAGCATAAGGACGAGGGTCAACAAGTTCAGCTGCACCATGCTGCCTCGCCGCAATGACCCCGGCCCCGTAGGTCATTCCGCCGTGAGTTAGCGTAGGTCCGTCCTCCACTACAAGGACTCGCTTGTCCTTTACGGCCTCAGGGTTTTCCAAGGTCAAGGGAGAAGCTGCGCGAATAATCTTGGCCCCTGGATTGAGCGATTTTACGGATTTCTCTACTCTATCAACATCATCGGGGTTAGCTGTGTCCACCTTGTTTAGGACAACCACGTCTGCCATTCGCACGTTCGCCTCGCCAGGGTAGAACATAGCCTCATGCCCGGGTCTATGTGGGTCAGCCAAGGTGATCAGAAGGTCAGGATAGTAGAACGGAAGGTCATTATTACCTCCGTCCCAGAGTATAATGTCAGCCTCTTTTTCCGCTTCCTCGAGTATGGCGCCGTAATCTACGCCTGCATAAACTACGAATCCCCTGACAATATGCGGCTCGTACTCCTCCCGCTCTTCGATAGTGGTCTCATGCTTGTCCAAATCCTCTAAGGTCTCAAAGCGCTGCACTCTCTGCTTCATCAAGTCACCGTACGGCATTGGATGACGAATCACTACCACTTTCTTTCCGCGATCTTTTAGGATCTGCGTTATCTTCCTGGTAGTCTGGCTTTTCCCAACGCCTGTTCTAACCGCCGTAACCGCAATCACAGGCACACTTGATCTAATCATGGTGCTGTCCGGTCCCATAAGCCAAAAGTCCGCGCCTTCTGAAAGAACCAGTGACGCCTTATGCATAAGGTCCACATAAGACACGTCGCTGTAAGCGAACACCACTCGATCCACGCCTTCTTTCTCAATAATAGAAGGAAGCTCTTCCTCAGAATAGATAGGGATGCCATCAGGATAGTTGCGCCCTGCAAGCCCCGGAGGATACTGCCTGCCTTCGATATTCGGTATCTGTGTCGCGGTAAACGCGACTACTCGGTAGTCGTCGTTATCCCGGAAGAATGTGTTGAAATTATGAAAATCCCGCCCCGCAGCCCCCATAATCAAAACCTTTTTCTTATTCATCAAAACACCACCTCGTCTGTATCTTGCGTCACCTACGGTCTGCTATTCTATTGACCGGAGAAAAGTCCTGCTTTCAATGGGACTCAATCAGAGAAAGCCACCTTCTGCAAAAGATGGCTTTCTCCATCCGACTCTATTCACATTGCTTATGTCAGCCGCAGTATAACTCATTTCCTATTGCTGCACCGTCGTCAGGCGTCACAGCAGGGATTGCCGGGATGTCTTTTGTGGCCGGCTCATCATAGTCATTAATATCCTTTCTCAGCGCAAACTCCAGCACTTCGTCCATATGATCAACAAAGACCATCTCCATATTATCAAGGACATTCGCCGGAATTTCTTCCACGTCTCTCCTATTCTCATCCGGGAGAATAATGTTGAATATACCTGCTCTATGTGCTGTAAGAACTTTCTCTTTCACGCCACCCACTGCCAAGACCCGTCCTCGAAGGGTGATCTCGCCTGTCATGGCTACATCACACCTGACCGCACGCCTCGTAAGAGCAGAGGCCAGAGCAATCGCCATGGCTGTGCCGGCAGAAGGCCCGTCTTTTGGAATAGCGCCTTCAGGCACATGAACGTGGACATCGTAATTCTGATAGAACTCGGGATTTATGTTCAGGTCACCGGCGCGTGACCTAATATAGGTAAAGGCTGCTTGCGCAGACTCTTTCATGACATCGCCCAGTTTACCTGTGAGCGTCAGCTTTCCGGTGCCTTTCATCACTGAAACCTCTATCGCCAGTATGTCTCCGCCTGCCTCGGTGACTGCAAGGCCGGTGGCCACACCTACTCTGTCTTGGGACTCTGCCACTCCGTATCTATACTTAGAGACCCCCAGGTATTCAGAGACATTTGCTTCGTCTACCGTGATCTCAAAGTCTCGCAGATTCTCAGTAACGACCTTCCTGGCGATTTTCCGCAGAATTGAAGAGATACCGCGTTCAAGCCCTCTTACACCTGCCTCGCGCGTGTAATTGCGAATGACCGCCCTCAGGGCCTGGTCGGTAATGGTGACATGATGTTCATCGAGGCCGTTCTCTTTCCTTTGCTTCGGCGTCAAAAACCCCTTGCCGATACTAATTTTCTCTTCTTCCGTATATCCAGGTATGGTAATAGTCTCCATCCTGTCTAATAGAGGACCCGGGATTGAATAGAGAAGATTAGCCGTTGTAATGAACATCACATCTGAAAGATCGTATGGAACCTCGATGTAATGGTCACTGAATGCTACGTTTTGCTCAGGGTCCAGCACCTCCAGGAGGGCAGACGCCGGATCTCCCCGAAAATCGCTGCTCATTTTGTCGACTTCGTCAAGAAGAATTACCGGGTTCTTGGAACCCGCTTGACGCATAGCCTGGATAATCCTGCCCGGAAGCGCACCAACGTAGGTGCGCCTGTGTCCCCGGATTTCAGCCTCATCCCTGATACCGCCTAGAGAGAACCTGACGAATTTCCTGCCGAGGGCGCGGGCTATTGATTTTCCAAGAGAGGTCTTGCCTACACCGGGCGGACCCACAAAACAGAGAATAGGACCTTTAGGCTGGCTGGTAAGACGGCGCACAGCTAAGAACTCGAGAATTCTTTCCTTAACCTTCTCAAGACCATAGTGATCCTCATCAAGGATCCTGGCAGCTTCCGGTAGGTCAAGACGATCTTGAGTTTCAGATGTCCACGGCAAAGCCAGAAGCCAATCAATGTATGTCCTGACTACCACTGCTTCAGCTGCCATGGGAGGCATCTTTTCAAGCCTTTCAAGCTCCCGCAAGGCTTTTCCCTCTACTTCATCAGGCAGATTCTTATCCTTGATCCTTTGTCGATATTCTTCAGTTTCTGACTGCCTTTCATCACGCTCGCCCAGCTCTTTCTGTATAGCCTTCATTTGCTCGCGAAGATAATACTCCTTCTGTGTTCTTTCCATCTGCTTTCTGACTCGAGTATTAATCTTCCGCTCAAGCTCGAGTATTTCTATTTCCTTCAAAAGGATTCCACAAAGCTTCTCCAGCCTTGCCTTTGCGGATATCGCCTCTAAAACAGACTGCTTATCTTCGGGGCGTAACGGAAGATGCGCAGCAATATCGTCAGCAAGCCTGCCGGGATCCTCTACCGTCTGGACTGAAGCCAAAATCTCCGCAGGGATCTTCTTGCCAAGCCTAATATAGGATTCAAAGCATGTGAGGACACTCCTCATCAAGGCCTCCAGTTCCTTTGTCATCCGTTCAGGCGATGCTAAGTCTTGAATCTTCACCTTGTAGAACGGTTCTGCTTGAGCATACTCAAGAATCCTCGCCCGTTCTATGCCTTCCACAAGGACTCGAATTGTTCCGTCAGGGTACTTTGCCAGCTGCCTTATCTCAGAAAGTGTACCTATAGTGAAAATATCGGCAGGTGCCGGCTCGTTCAGTCTTGCCTGTTTCTGAGAAGCAAGCATAACCAGTCTATTACCGATCATAGCCTCCTCAACAGCAGCTACGGATCTATCCCTTCCTACTTCAAGAGGAACCGTCATGCAAGGGAATACGATTACCCCACGCAGCGGAAGAAGAGGCACTGCTTCTCTTATTAACCCTAGTCTACCTAAGTCTTGTGACATAATCTACTACACCTCCTCGGCCTCTCCTACGGACCATCCTGTGTATCCACTTTATTCTCGGCGAACCGCCGGATTCCTTCACCCTAACCGGATCAAATCACAGTAAGACATTGACCCGCCATATGGAGTTCCAAGGTGCGGTACATGAAAAAATGGCAGGAATACAGACAGGGTCGATCCGTTTCAGTAAGGCTACCACAGGCCGGAGTATTATGTCAACCACATGGAAATCATTGCCCTATATTTCGCTCAACAACCCACCTGGAATCTGCTGACGGACGAGGGTGAAGGACTTGCCATGACACTAGGGAATTCCAGCAAGCCAAGGATTGATTCTTCACCCACTACCGCGAGTTTCACTGCTTCTTCAATCCTGTCTACAGGCAGCACTCGGATATCCTTCCTATCGCTGAACGCTTCCTGCAAGTTTTCCCGTGGGATTATCACTCTCTCAACTCCTGCTTGTGCTGCAGCTTCCACTTTGGGGACTATTCCTCCGACCGGCCTGACATCGCCTAGAATCGACACCTCTCCGGTCATAGCCAGCTTGTTATCTATCGGTTGCTCCGTGATTGCAGAGTAGATCGCTATCACAATGGCTACTCCCGCCGAAGGGCCGTCCAGAGCAAGGCCTCCGGGGAAGTTCACATGAATGTCATAAGTTTCCGGATGCAGGGAGAAGAACCTTCTTAAGATGGTCATTACATTCTCCACTGAGCCTCTGGCCATACTTTTCCTCTTTACTATCCTACCCTGGCCTCCCAGCTCTTCCTCATCAACAAGACCCGTGGTCACCAGCTTACCTGTGCTTCCTTGCACAGGAATGGCAACTGCTTCGATTTCGATCAAAGACCCCATATTAGGTCCGTGAATTGCAAGACCGTTTACGTAACCTATCCGGGGTTTCGAAGGAGTCTTCGGCTCGTGACGCGGGGCATACTGACCTGCACTAACCACCCACTCCACGTCTTTTCTGCGTATTATCGAGTGTCCCACCGATATGCATGACCCGCCTGCTATTTGCAGGATATTTACAGCATCACGGCCGTTCGCGGCATATTTCTTTATGACGCCCAGAGCCTCTTCTTCCAGTTCGAACCCTGCCTTCTTCGCCGCGTTAGAGGCGATAATCCCCACTTCTTCATCGGTAAGCGCCCTGAAGAAGACTTCAATGCACCTGGACCGCACTGCAGGAGGAATATCCTGCGGAGTCTTTGTTGTAGCACCCACCAGCCGAAAATCAGCAGGGAGGCCGTTTTGAAATATGTCGTGGATATGTTGGGGAATACCGGGATCTTCTGAATTGTAGTATGCGCTCTCTAAGAATACCTTCCTATCCTCGAGCACCTTCAGAAGCTTATTTATTTGAATGGGATGGAGTTCTCCTATCTCGTCAATGAACAAAATGCCACCATGGGCCTTAGTTACAGCTCCGGGCTTCGGTTGGGGAATCCCTGCCATCCCCATTGCTCCTGCTCCCTGATAGATAGGATCATGAACCGAACCTATAAGGGGATCAGCGATCCCTCTGTCATCAAATCTCGATGTGGCGCCGTCCACTTCAACAAACTTCGCCGCCTGCTTAAACGGAGAGCTTGGGTTATTCTTCGCCTCCTCCAGGATAACTCTGGCTGCAGCGGTTTTCCCGACTCCGGGAGGACCGTAAAGAATGACATGTTGCGGATTGGGTCCGCAAAGCGCGGCTCGCAATGCCCGCAAACCCTCTTCTTGACCTATGATCTCTTTAAGGGAATTCGGTCGTGTCTTCTCCGACAGGGGCTCTGTCAGGGATATGCTTCGTAACTTACGAAGTTTATCCATTTCCTTCCGGGATTCTCGATCCACCGCTACCTTGCCGCCTTGCTGTGTCCTTAGCATCTGCCAGAAATATATTCCGATGACTGCAGCAAAGAAAAGGTTAATCAACCCGAAAACGCCACTGGAGAAGTCCATATACAAGTCGCCCCATTCCTCATGACAGATTCAGTGAATAAAGAGATGAGACTTGCGAAGTCTCACTCGTATTATGTCCACCGACTGTTCTGTTAAGCATAGGGCTGCAATTAGAAAAGGCCCAGACCAAGCTGAGCCCTTTTCGTAACACTCCATATATCAGTATCTATGACGCAGTTTCCTCCCGCTTCTTGGCCTTCCGTTCTTGAAGCACCATTTGGGGCTCTGCTCCCTCATCTATGGTCTCTTGCGTCAGCATCACTTTCTTTACATCTTGCCTTGACGGAATATCATACATAATGTCAAGCATGATTTTTTCCATAATCGATCGAAGTCCGCGTGCACCGGTATTCAGAGTCATAGCTTTCCTTGCAACCGCCACTAATGCCTCATCCGGGATTTCCAACTCTACACCGTCAAGCTCGAACATCTTCCTGTACTGCTTCGCCAAGGCGTTTCTGGGTTCTGTAAGGATTCTCACCAGTGTATTCTCGTCAAGGGCATCCAAGACAACCACTACAGGAAGTCGCCCGATGAACTCCGGAATAAGCCCGAACTTAAGCAGATCCTCCGGCATAACCTGTCGCAAAGTATCCCCGATGTTCATGTCTATCCTGGGCCTTACTTCAGCTCCGAATCCCAGCATTGACTTGCCTACGCGGTTATTGATAATCTTCTCAAGCCCGTCAAAAGCGCCTCCGCATATGAACAAGATGTTCGTAGTGTCAATCTGTATAAACTCCTGATGAGGGTGTTTCCGTCCACCCTGAGGAGGAACGCTTGCCATAGTGCCTTCAAGAATCTTCAGAAGCGCTTGCTGCACACCTTCCCCTGAGACATCCCGAGTTATTGAGGGGTTCTCTGACTTTCTGGCGATTTTGTCTACCTCGTCAATGTAAACAATACCCCTCTCAGCTCTTTCAATATCATAATCAGCAGCCTGGATCAGGCGGAGAAGTATATTCTCTACATCTTCGCCTACATACCCGGCTTCAGTAAGGGAAGTCGCATCCGAAATGGCAAACGGCACATTCAGGATCTTGGCCAGCGTCTGAGCAAGCAAGGTCTTCCCGACTCCGGTCGGGCCAAGAAGAAGAATATTGCTTTTCTGAAGTTCCACATCGTCTACACGGGTGTTTGCCCCGATACGCTTGTAATGATTATAGACTGCAACTGCCAGCGTTTTCTTAGCCTCTTCCTGACCAATGACGTACTGATCAAGGATCTCTCTAATCTCCCTGGGTTTCGGGATATTACACAGTTCGATATCGGCTTCCTCGCCCAGCTCTTCCTCGATAATCTCGTTGCATAGTTCGATACATTCATCGCAGATGTAGACGCCTGGACCTGCAATTAGCTTCTTGACCTGATCTTGAGCTTTGCCACAAAACGAGCATTTGGGTTGGCCTCTCTCATCGCCGAACCTGAACACCCTACCACCCCCTATTTCCTGGGATCAAATATCTCGTCGATAATTCCGTACTCTTTAGCTTCCTGGGCAGACATGAAGAAGTTTCTGTCAGTATCTGCCATTATCCTTTCCATGGACTGACCTGAGTGCTTAGATAGTATCTCCTGGGTTACCTCTCTCAACCTGACAATTTCCCTTGCCTGAATCTCGATGTCAGTAGCCTGTCCTTGAGCGCCACCTAACGGCTGATGGATCATTACTCTGGAATACGGTAGGCCGTATCTCTTTCCCTTAGCCCCTGCGGCGAGCAATAAGGCGCCCATACTCGCAGCCATTCCGATACAAGTCGTAGCTACATCAGGCTTGACATACTGCATTGTATCATAAATTGCAAGCCCTGCAGTGACTATACCCCCGGGACTGTTAATATAGAGATTGATATCTTTTTCCGGGTCTTCCCCTTGCAAGAAAAGCAGCTGGGCAATTACGAGATTGGCTATAGTATCATCTATGGGGCCGCCCAAGAAAATGATCCTGTCTTTAAGCAATCTGGAATATATATCATAAGCTCGTTCTCCCCGACTTGTTTGCTCAACTACAATAGGAACAAGGTTCACTGATACTCATCCTCTCTGACGCTATGCGCCTATTCTCCTCCGGCGAGTTCACCTAGGCGCTTTCTGGTTTTCTCTCTGATTATTGCACTCTCTATCTGTCTAATACGTCCGGATTGCGTAAGCAGTTCCTTCATATCTTCAAATGGGGATTCTCTATAGTCGGCAAGCAGTTTCACTTTTTCGTTGACTTCGTCATCTGACGCCTCGAATCCTTCAGCCTTCGCAACAGCGTCTAAGACAAATTCTGCCTTCACACCGGCGTATGCTTCATCTCGATAATTACTGCGCAAGGCCTCCTTATCCAGGCCGCATGACTCAAGGTACCCTTCCAGAGTCAAACCTTGTTGCACAAGATTTGACTCGAGATTTCGGAGCGTCCTATCGATCTCGCGCTCCACTAAAACTTCGGGGACATCTACTTCAGCCTCTTCAGTAACCTTGTCTACTACCTTATCTATATATTCAGTCTCAAAACGTTCTTTGACGGACTTTTCAAGGATCTCTCGAATTCCTTGACGCAAAGACTCCACACTCTCAAAATCACCGATCGCCTTTGCAAACTCGTCTGTCAATTCAGGAAGCTCCTTCTCGCGAATCCCCTCTACCTTGACACCGGCAATACCCCGTTTACCCGCGAATTCTTTATTGGGGAACCCCTCAGGCAGCGTTATTTCAATCTCAGTCTCTTCGCCTGTCTTAAGGTCCACAATACCTTTGCTGATCCCGAGAAAATCACCTTTCTCATTACCAGCTTGGACTAGAACCGGATCTTCACCAATGCCCAGGTCTGCAAGTTCACCCTCACAAGTAACGCTGATTTTGACTAACACAAAGTCGCCGTCTATGACATTATCGCGATCTACGGTGACAAATACAGCCTGATTTTCCCGGAGGACTTGGATTTGCCTATCCACATCTTCAGCACTGACTTCCGGAAGCTCCCTCTCGATACGAACCTGTTTGTAATCGGGCAATTTTACCTCAGGCCTCACAAGAACCTTAGCAGTAAACTTCAGGGATTTGCCCTCTTCAGCCTCTGTAACTGTGAATTCCGGTTCATCAAGGGGATCTATTCCGGTTTCCTTCACAGCCTCAACATACACCTCAGGTATAAGGCTTTTCAGCGCGTCTTCAATAAGGGTTTCCTTACCGATACGCATCTCCAGGATTTGCCTTGGAACTCTTCCTTTTCTAAAGCCCGGAACTCTTACCCGATATGAAAGCTTATGGTAGCTTTCGTCCAGGGAACTTTGAAACCTGCCCTCTTCTACTTCAATACTTAGATGAGCAAAACTATCTTCTAGTTTTTCCACTGTCGCTTTCACTTATGTCCACCCCACCGTCAAGATCTGAGTACCACGTCACCCCGCCGTGGCCGGGAGATAACTAATGTTAACACGCAAGTCCGATAAATATGTGGACAAACAAAAACAATACCTCGGTAGACAACAAAGCCGCATCCGCCGAGGCAGTGATCTCCACAATTAAGATCATTCAGCCGATTACATTTTATCACGCAACAGGGCGCCTTGTAAAGCTCGCCGGATTAAAGGAATTCCACGACACATGTCGAATACGATGACAGAATCTCATAATACGATCTCCGAGTCCCTTAGCCTAAGGCAAGTGCTACGGCAGGCGGACCGATAGGGCGCAATTAGGAAACTTTAGTGCCTCCCATTGCGGAAAGGAGAGTAGACTGTAACCACCGATTTAAACCGGCCGGGTTCTGCTCTTTTCCGCGGAACCCGGTTTCTTTATTTCTCGGGACGACTGACGCAAGAACGGAGGATAACCTGAACAATGACACAACGACTCCCTAAGAAACAGACACACGTGGCAAGGCGAA
>DGZL01000156.1 GCA_002398515.1 Firmicutes bacterium UBA4981 | reverse complement strand
AGGGACGGCGTGGACACCTGGTTACGCCGGTATGTGTTCAGATAATCCCCCGGCGTGATCAACTTGAATACATCCTGGTCGTAGGTTGTCTTTCTTATCAGATAATCAAGCCACGCCGGCCCTTCAAACCACCAATGTCCGAAGAGCTCAGCATCGTAAGGCGCGACTACAATGGGTTTTCTGTCCATTACAGACGCCAGGTATTCGATTTGCTTCTCTCTATTGAACATAAAGTTCCCTGCGTGGATTGCAGCTTTTCTGAGAGCGCGTTCCCTGTCATAAGGCTGTTTGTCATGGGTCTTCCCTGTGATTTTGTAGTACTTCATCCCTGTGCTGATACGGGTTCCGCAAGGGTGGATGTATGGCTTTATGTAGTCGTAATCCAGATCATAGCCGATATCCCGATAGAATTCTCGGTAATCATAATCTCCGGGATACCCCTCGCGTGCGCTCCAAACTTGCTTTGATGATTCCATGTCCCTGCCGAAGGCAGCCACTCCTGACTTGCAGTATATCGGTGCGAATACCCCGTACTTAGGTTGAGGCGACGCGAAGAGCACTCCGTGAGCGTCCAATATGAAATACCTTATACCTTCCTGCTTTAGATACTCATCATCACCTGGGTTGAAACCGCATTCAGCAAGCCAAAAGCCTTGTGAGGCACGGTGAAAAGTCCGTCTGTGGTAGTCAACTGCTATCTTTACCTGGGCGCGCACTGCTTCACGAGATATCTCCATAAGCGGGAGATATCCATGGGTTGCGCAAGAGGTGATGATTTCCAGACATCCTCTGTCCTCGAGCTCTGCAAATGCCTTGATTAGGTCGCATTGGTATTCATCTCGGAATACGTGTCTCGCTTCGCGGAACTTCTCCAGGTACATCTTGGCATTTTCATGGAATTCCGGGAGCCAGCGAGTGCGTTCCGTTTCTCGTTCCGCAAGCTCAATAAGGCGTTCGATATGGCGGAGATATCGCTCCTTGAGGAGGTTGTCCTGAAGCATACACGAAAGAGGCGGGGTGAGAGACATTGCTATTCGAAATCCTATTCCTTCGTCTGCCAGGCGTTTAAATGTTTTTATGAGAGGAATATAGGTCTCGGTAATAGCTTCATAAAGCCAGGTTTCCTCAAAGAAATCAGAATGCTCAGGGTGTCTCACATACGGTAAGTGAGCATGAAGGACAATAGCAAGGTAGCCTTTTTCATTTCCCATGTTCAAAACACATCTCCTTGTTGCGAACTATTGGCGAATAGCCGGTCTCCCTACTGTCGCTGCTTGCCGACTGATTCAACTATCGGATGTCAACGCCTGCCGACTGTTCCCCCACCGGCTGTCATAGTGCCTACCGACTGTCACAGGTTGCTGCTGCAAGGCGTTGCCAGGTGTTGCCGGGCACTCGTCGGTATTACCGGGCGCGACCGGGTATTACCATGTATTACGGGTAAGCCTGGTAGTGATGGCGCGACTCATAGAGGTATCTTTCGATACTGCCTGGATGTTTATGACTTGCTCCCCGTCAGGCAGGGCGTACCTTACCTGGAAAGTTCCGTCCGGACGAAGCCTGACAGGACGCCCTTGAATAGTGAGACATGCGTCAGGTTGAGTGGCACCATGGATTATCACTTCTACAAGCGCGTTCAGCCAAAACTCTCTTGGCCGTGGGTGCTGCGCCATCTGAGGACTGGAAATTTCACTTACGAATTCAGAACCTATGTCTAAGTGCATTCGTTCGGATATTGCAGAGACTATCTCAGGGGATGCCGGAATCCTGGTAGGTTTAGGGTAGTACCTTTCTATCTCTGAAATCGTCATCCATTCTTCATCAATAACCTCAGAAAGGCCGGCTCTGGGAGTCCTGATCGTGTTTGATCTTGACAAGCAAACGAAACGGCCATCATGTCCGATGAGTCCAAGCTCTGCGCAGTATGCTCTGTTGGGCCGGTCCACATTTATGTGCCAATTAGTGGCATGTTCGCCAATGTCAATGTTGACACTTCTGTGGGAGTTGTTGCCGTCGAATTCGATATCAGTCACATCATGCACCCGAAGGGCTTTCCGGGAATTAAGCCATCCTTCAGGCCCCAACGCCATGGTTACCATATCTGAAATATCTTCAGCGATTTCCCAGTATGCGTGGATCCAATACGGGTCGCGCACCATAAGGACTACCCGGGTTGAGCCGTATCCACCGAGAAGCTCATATTGACTGTCCCATGCATGTCCGGGAGCTTCCTGGTATTGAATAGGGCTTTCCCCGACATGTAGTTCTCGAGGCTCAATTACTTGAATCTCAGGGATAACCTCTGAGACATGGATTTCCACCGCCTCAGAGGGGCCGGTGCCTTGGCTGAGGCTGTTTTCGGTCGTATTTTTAGAATTCCGCAATCAGGTTACCTCCCCACTGAATTGTGTGGACATTATCATGTGGACACCTCTGTAATAATATCCCTACTGCCGCGTCGGTTTATACCATCGGAATACTGTTAAGGGATATGACTTACACTAAATATGCTCGATTTTGGAAGAGATCTCCTAAATTAAGCGAGGAGAAATTTAACTGCTGCGCAAGGGGGATATTGTCATGTCAATTGGATCGTTTGTGCTTATTCTCCACAGTCATCTGCCATATTGCAGAAAGGCAGGGGTGTGGCCTTTTGGTGAAGAGTGGGTTTTTGAGGCAATGGCGGAAACATACATTCCACTTTTGGACATCATAGATTACCTGGCTGACAAGAATGCCCTTGGCAGCTTCACTGTGGGGTTTACGCCTGTGTTACTGGATCAATTGCAGGACCCGTACATGCTGCTTCGATTTGACGAGTACCTGGAGACTAAGATTGCTGCAGCAGAAGCTGATATTGTACGATTCGGAGCTGAAAGCGAATGGAGCCTTCAAGAACTGGCCAAGTACTACAGGGATCGGTATGAAGGGGTCAGAAGCAGCTTTCACCTTCGACACAACAGAAACTTGGTGAATGCCTTCAAAGCCCTTCAGGACAGAGGGTTAGTTCAGATTTTGGCCGGAGCGGCTACGCATGCATACTTACCGCTTCTTGCTACTGAAACGTCTATTTATTCCCAACTCAAGCTTGGACATGATGTTTACACCCACAGTTTCGGACGTCCTCCGCAAGGAATATGGCTGCCGGAGTGCGGGTATCGCCCTCCGTCAGAGTCATCCAGTGTTGACAGGGCTCTGAAAGATTTAGGTTATTCTTGCTTCGTCGTTGACGCTCATGCTATCGAAGGCGGTGCTCCGATAGACGTATACTCAGATCGGGTTCTGAGAAGGCCCGAGGTGCGATCCGCTGCTGCAAAACGGGATTATACCGCCTATCTTCCATACTTGGTTTCAGGCAGTGATATTGCCGTTCTCGGGCGGAATCAACGCACCGCTTTGCAGGTATGGTCTTCAGAATGGGGTTACCCGGGTGACGGCAATTACCGGGAATTTCATAGGCGTGACCCGGTTTCCGGTTTTAGCTATTGGAAAGTAACAAGTCGTTTGGTGGATATCTCCGCAAAGGAAGTATACGCTCCTGATGCCGCTCTCGGGCGAGCCAGGGAGCATGCTGATCACTTTGTGGGCTTAGTAGAACGGCTCCTCCTGGAGTTCAACGAAGACACCGGGAAACGAGGAGTAATCGTAGCCCCGTTTGACGTGGAGCTGTTCGGACATTGGTGGCTGGAAGGCCTTGACTGGTTGAAGTGGACATTGGAAGGCCTGAGCAAGAGTCCCCATGTAGAAGTCTTATCCGCTTCAAGTTACCTGGAGAAATACCCGCCGCATGAAGAGATCGACTTGCTGGAAAGCTCATGGGGTCTTGGAGGAGGCCACTATATCTGGGACAATGATTCAACTAACTGGATGTGGCAAGAAATTCACAATGCCGAAAAGGAAATTGAGGACATGACATTGAAAGTAAGTCGTAGAGAGCGACAGGCAGACGATAACGCATCCCTAAGAGACAGGCTTCTAAAGCAAGTGGCTCGTGAGGCGCTGCTCCTTCAAAGCAGTGATTGGCCGTTTCTTGTTACTACGGAACAGGCCAGAGATTACGGTGAGAGGAGATTCCTCGAACATAAATACAGATTCGAAAGGCTTGCGCATGCCGTGACCGAGGATGTGATATCGCCTGACATTGTCAACTACTTAGAGCAGCTTGAGTCCATTGATGCTGTATTCCCTCGGATTGACTTCGCCGCGTTCACGGGAAAGCAGGGATTCCACAGCAAGTGTTGAATCTCTTCGCCTGAGGTGATGTTCCGGGGTTCAGCATAGGCCTCGGCGCGGACCGCAGGATCGAGGGGGATAATAAATAAATGAAACTTGTGGCAGATCTTCATACCCATACTGTGGCGAGCGGACATGCTTATTGCTCCATCAATGAAATGGCTCAGGCTGCGGCCGACATCGGGCTGGAAATGATTGCAATTACCGATCACGGGCCTAACATGCCGGGTGGGCCACATCTATACTACTTTGGCAATTTGCGTGTAGTCCCGCCTGTGATTGCCGGAGTTAAAGCGCTAAAAGGCATTGAAGCGAACATAGTGGGCCCGTCAGGTGAACTCGATTTGCCCGATTCTATGCTGGCAAAATTGGATATTGTGTTTGCCGGGTTCCACACTCATACAGGTTATGACGACAGCGGAATTTCCAAAAACACCCGGGCGCTGATAGGGACCCTGGAAAATCCCTATGTAGACGGTATTGTACATCCCGGGAACCCTATTTTTCCAGTGGACATTAGAGAGGTAGTTGCCGCAACTAAAGACCTGGGCAAACTCATAGAGATTAACAACGCATCTCTTACTGTCACCAGGCTTGACAGCATGGAAAACTGCATCAGGTTTGCAGAAAGTGCAGTGGAATACAGCGCAACAGTTGTAATTGGCAGTGACGCTCATCACACTTCTCTGGTGGGCAGTTTTGACAGCGCAATTAAACTCGTGAAATCGGTGGGACTTAAAAGCGAGTATGTGCTAAACACAGATGTCAGCAAGATAACCGAATTCCTGCTTAATAGAAGGAAGGCGCTGAGGTAAGGGATGGATCTCATCATTGCAGTAGATGCAGGAGGCACTAAGACAGACTGCAGAATCGGCACGGCACATGTTCTCGCTTGGAGGAAGACTGATTATGATAATAAAAGGCGCTGACATACTGACTCCTTACGGCATAACGAAATCCGGGATTGTCGTGATTGAGGACGGTATCATAGTAAGAATCAGTCCTATGGGAGACATGTGCCCTGACGACGAATTCCGGCGTGAATATGGAGGCGAACACAGAGTTATTGACGGGACCGGCTTGACACTGGCGCCGGGATTTATTGATATTCATGCCCATGGCGGAGGGGGATACGATACTTCTGACGGAACTTATGACTCTCTGGAGAGGATGTGCCTTTCCCACGCTGCCCACGGCACCACCGGAATTCTCCCTACGACTATGTCAGCTCCTGCGGAAACCCTTCTTGAAATCGCAAGATTAGTCGGTGGCTGCATGGGCGCAAAAGCCCCTTGCGGTGCAGGGATTCTAGGGCTTCACCTTGAAGGGCCGTGGCTGAATCCTGAATGGAAAGGAGCTCAACCCATAACAGGTATAAGGGCGCCTTCCATAGAAGAACTGGACGAACTCATCGAGGCATCCTCCGGGAATATCAGGATGATTACTGTAGCGCCGGAGATGCCCGGGGCACTAAACCTTATCAACCATGCGATAGATTCAGGGATCAAAGTTTCTCTCGGGCATTCATCCGCCACATATGACCAGGTTATTGCAGCGGTCGATAGAGGAGCTACCCATGTCACTCACGCCTATAATGCCATGAGCGGCCTGCATCACAGACGTCCCGGAATGGTTGGGGCTATGCTTTCGTGTGATAGGCTGACTGCAGATGTGATCCTAGATGGCTTTCATATTCATCATGCTGCTGCTAAGATGCTCATGAAGTGCAAAGGCAAGGACAGGCTTGCCCTGATAACAGATGCGACAATGGCTGCAGGTATGCCTGACGGTGAGTATGAATTGGGTGGACAGAAAGTGATCTACCGCGGCGGAGCAGTCAGACTTCCCGACAGGAATCTTGCAGGTTCTGCCCTTACGTTGGATAACGCAGTGAAATATGCGGTCCGGGAACTTGAGTGTTCCCTGGAAGACGCTATCTGGATGGTTTCGGAAACACCCGCATGGATATTGGGCATAGATGACAAGAAAGGCCGTGTGGAAGTGGGAAAGGACGCGGATCTTGTTCTGCTTGATGCGGAGCTACAAGTTAAGGCGACCATTGTATGCGGTAGTTTGGCATATATGTCAGAGGATGCTCCTTGGCAAATCCATGTAGGGTAACAGACTGTCGGGAGTCCTCTGGAATTAACCTGTAAGCCTTTACCAGGGCTTAATGAGGCAATAGGAGGCGATAGCGTGAAAGTCATAGTTGCAGATGACTATGAGATAATGAGTAAAGAGGCGGCTAAGATTGTGGCTGCCGAGGTAAGAAAAAAGCCTGACAGTGTCTTTGCATTGCCTACAGGCGGAACTCCGTTTGGCTTGTATGGGGAGCTAATCAGGATGCACAAAGAAGAAGGGTTGGATTTTTCTCGTGTTTCCACGTTTAACCTTGACGAGTACATAGGCCTTCCCGATGGTCACGAATCGAGCTATAGACTCTATATGTATGAGAGGTTCTTCAACCATGTGAATGTAAACCGGGATCAGATTTATGTTCCTCGCGGGCTTGCAGAAGATCCGGAGGAGGAAGCAGCGACATATGAATGGGCGATCAAAAGGGCAGGCGGAATTGATCTTGCCGTGCTTGGCATAGGGCGTAACGGGCATATCGGTTTTAACGAACCAAAGACGGAATTTGGATCTCTTACCCGTCCTATTTACCTTGCTAAGAGGACTATTGAAGCCAACGCAAGGTTCTTTGAAGGGGATCCTGAGGCTGTACCGAGGCAAGCGATTTCCATGGGGATCAGAACGATAATGAATGCACGGAAGATTATTCTAGTAGCCAGTGGCCCTGAAAAGTCTCACGCGGTCAATCAGACCGTACACGGCCCGGTGACTGAAATGGTTCCCAGTTCAGTCCTACAGCTTCATCCTGATTGTACTCTCTTCTTAGACAGAGATGCTTCATGCGAGCTGAAGCCGTCACCCAATGGTTTCATCCCGGGACCTGGTATAAGGAGTATGGTATACTAAGTGTGTTGACCTGGAGTTCTCGTTCTTGAGCATGCCCGGCTGAAGGTCGGCAAGAGGCGGAGGGATTTGACATTGCATGAAGAGCGATTTGTGATAATTACAGGCCTTTCAGGTGCAGGCAAGAGTGAAGCAGTGCGCGCATTTGAAGATCTTGGTTTCTTCTGTGTAGACAATCTCCCGCCGACATTGATCCCGAAATTCGCTGAACTTGCGGCACAATCAGAAGGCAAGATCGATAAGATAGCCTTAGTAGTAGATATAAGGAGTCGCGAGTTTTTTGATAAGCTGTTTGCTGCATTGGATGCCCTCGAGGTAATGGGTGTCGAATATGAGATCTTGTTTCTTGAGGCATCTGATGAATCTCTTGTGCGGAGGTTTAAGGAAACTCGCAGACGCCATCCACTTTCCGCGGAAGGTGGCATTATGGAGGGAATCAGCGAAGAGCGTCGAAAACTTGAGGAGGTTCGTGAGAAGGCTTCTCGTATCATAGATACATCGAACATCACTCCTAAACAGCTTCGTGAACGAATCGCAGCAGGTTTTGTGAAATTGAGTCCGAAAAAGGGAATTGATCTCATTGTGGTGTCATTTGGGTTTAAGCATGGTATCCCAATAGACGCGGATCTTGTTTTTGATGTAAGGTTCCTGCCGAATCCCCATTATGTAGAGGCTTTGCGCCCGCTTACCGGGGAATCCGAAGCTGTCAGAGAGTATGTGTTCCGTTCCCGGGTGACCACTTCGTTTCTTCACAAGCTTTTTGACCTTATGACGTTTCTCTTGCCACAATACGCGAAGGAAGGGAAGGCTCAACTGATAGTCGGAATAGGATGTACGGGAGGAAGACATCGTTCAGTTGCAATTGCAAATCGTCTTACCGGCTTTTTGAAGGATCAAGGATACAATGTGACAGTGGAACACCGGGATAAGGACATTCCGGAAAGGCTGGCTGAGTAGGAGAGGTAGCGTAATGATCACTGTCGGCAAACTATATCCTCACTTAGATCTGAAAAAATGGTCTTTGATATTTTCAGTCGGAGTAGGGCTCACCATAGCCGGCGCCATATCTCTTTCATATAGATGGATGCCTGGCCTTACCATGAGTCTTGTGGGAGTAGCGATGATTACATTTTCTGCCGTAATGGTAGTCAAATTAGTCATCAAGACTCTGGCGCCGGAATACGGCGATCGCGTCGTGGAGACTTTGCACAGGCGGTATGAGCTTGGGCGTGGCCCAAAGATAGTGGTAGTGGGCGGTGGAACCGGTTTAGCTACGCTTCTTAGGGGCCTTAAGAAGTCTACCGGAAACCTAACCGCCATAGTCACAGTGGCTGATGACGGAGGGAGTTCAGGCAGACTTAGAAAGGAAATGGGAGTGCTCCCCCCGGGCGATATCCGCAACTGCCTGGTGGCGCTTGCCGATTCCGAGCCTCTCATGGCTCGTCTTTTTGAATACAGGTTTCCTGAAGGCGATCCCACAGGACTGGGAGGGCATACGTTCGGGAATCTCTTTATCGCAACCATGTCCGCTATTACAGGCGATTTCGAAGAGGCAGTCAAAGAATCCAGTCGGGTGTTGGCAGTACGAGGCCGCGTGCTTCCTCCTACTCTGGAGAATGTGATTCTCATCGCCCAGTGTCAAGGGGGCGGTGTAGTATACGGTGAATCCACCATTGGGAAGTGTGGGGCACGTATTGAGAAAGTGTCCCTTCAGCCCGGGAATCCCCAGGCGCTTCCTGAGGCCCTTCAAAGCATTGCTGAGGCGGATGCAATAGTCTTGGGGCCGGGAAGCCTGTTCACCAGCGTGATTCCTAACTTGCTCGTTGCAGGAATCAGAGACGCCATTCAAGAGAGCAGGGTGCCAAGGATATATGTGTGTAATGTCATGACTCAACCGGGAGAAACTGACTGCTTTACTGCTGCTGATCACGTGAAAGCTATTACGGATCATGCAGGAAGAGGGATTATCGACTACGTTTTGATCAACTCGGGCGCCGTCCCTCCGAAGGTGGCCGAAAAGTACGGCCTGGAAGGGGCTTATCCCGTCAAAATTGACAGTGATAGACTTGAGCCTTTCGGGATCAGGATCATAGAAGAAGATCTCATTTCTAACATGGACTATGCCAGACACGATCCTGCGCGTCTGGCTGAAGCCGTGCTTAGGATTGTCTCAATGGACGACAAATCGCTGAGAACGAGAGTCAGTTGACTCAGCCGAAAGCCATGATAATACGCCATATTGCCACTGATGACAAAAACGCGACTAAGTCTGCAAGAAGGCCCGCTATCAGTGAATGCCTGGTTTTCTTTATCCCGACTGCGCCGAAATATACAGTGATGACATAAATTGTAGTCTCAGAACTTGCCTGCATTGTAGAGGCCATCCTGCCTATGAGAGAATCAGGTCCGAATTTCCGGATGAGGTCTATTGTGACTTCCAATGCGCCGGTTCCGGACAGAGGCCTGATGAGCGCCAAGGGAAGCAGTTCACAAGGCATACCCAGCTGTCCTGATACGGGAGAGAGAATTCGGGTCAATATGGACAGCGCGCCTGATTCCCGAAAGATTCCAATTGCTACAAACATACCTACCAGAAAGGGAATCAACCTCACTGCAACAGCAAACCCGTCTTTTGCGCCTTCTATGAACGTTTCGTATATTTTTACTTTTTTTATGTATCCTGCCACGCAGATAGCTGCAATCATAAGAGGTATCACAAGGTTCGAGGCGAAGGTAACAGCCTTTATCAGCACAGCTAAACCCTCCTTCGAAGCATTCCGTCGGCAGTCATCAGGTGCTTGCGTTCGGGGACGGCCTGCTTGCGGCAGGCCTCGTTCGAATTTGGCTGATCCATATGCTTGCCAAATTCGGGGCGCTCTCTCACACAAGCATCCAATGACTGAGTATTCTTAAGATCAGGGCATGACTTATGCGCTAAAAAGGGTAGGAGATTTGCCGCAACCTACTTAATGACCCTTAGATACACGGCTGAAAAACCTGTCAGCAAGTATTGCGACAAAGGTGGCAACAATGTTCATGAGAATAATGGGCATGACCACCTCTGCCGGGTTATAGGAATGATACTGCGCTCGAATGGCTATTATCGTAGTAGGCACAAGGGTGATTCCTGCGGTAGAAATCGCGACAAAAGTGCACATTGCGTCGCTGGGCACATCTCCTTCCTCGTTGAGGGACGCAAGTTCTTCCATGGCTTTTAAGCCCAAAGGAGTCGCTGCGTTACCCATGCCAAGGAGATTTGCAGCCAGACTCATGGTGATTGCAGCAAGCGCAGGATGATCGTCAGGCACTGAAGGGAAAAGCAGTCTTGCCACAGGCGCGAAGAGCTTCGCAAGCCACCGTGTGAGTCCTGCAGAGTCGGCAATTTTCATCAGGCCGTTCCACATGGCCATGATGCCAATGAATCCAAGACAGATATTCACCGCTCGGTTTGCGCTTTCAATAGCAGCTGTGGTTACGGCAGCGGATGTGCCGGTCGCAATCCCCGTAAGCACACCAAGGACAATCAGCGTGAGCCAAATAGTATTTATCATATTGGACATCCTCCGTTTTTGCTCTGGCAAGGCCTGTACAGGCCGTATCCTAGGTACCTATATTCGAGAGGAGAGGTAGATTATTACTACAAGACATCCCCTGCCTTGTGATAGAATTGGGTTAGGTGATGCTCGGAATGTTCTATACGGAGACAAAAGGCGAGCTTGCGCGCATGATGCCTGACAGTGAGTGTTGTGTGCTCTCTGAGCTCTCGGCGATTGCTAGGAGTTGCGGTAGATTAGAGATGCGGCAGCATGACGGCGAATCAGGTTCGGTATTCGAAATCCGAACTGAAAGCGCAGCTTCTGCCCGCAAAATAATGGCATTTGTCCGCAGTGTTTTCAAATTTAAGCCGAAAGTAAGATTCACCCATCGTAGAGGTAGACGCCCCGGGAACCAGTACATTGTGGGACTGCCGTATGATACAGAAACTCTCAAGATACTTCAGGATCTTGGTGTAGTGTCGCAGAAGAGAGACGGTGTTTCTCTTAGGAACGGTGTCCCGTGGCACCTCCTGTCCAGGCAGTGTTGCCTCAGGGCGTACCTTCGTGGGGTTTTTCTTGCAAGAGGATATGTGCAAAACCCGGAAAAAGAGTACCATATGGAGTTTATGACGGATAGTTCAGCCCATGCAGCAGGAATAGTGCGTGTGGCTGAGTCTTTCAACGTAACGCCTAAGATTGCAGGGCGCAAGAAGGGGCACATGGTTTATGTCAAGGGAGGCGACGATGTAGCTCAGTTGCTTCGGGTTATGGGCGCTCACTCTGCAGTGCTCACCCTGGAAAGCGTAAGAGTGCTGAGAGGTGTGCGCGGGGATGTGAATCGAGTCGTAAACTGCGAAACAGCTAACGTGACGAAGGCTGTGGACGCAGGCCTGGCCCAGATAACAGCTATACGGAAGATTGATGAAATCATCGGGTTAAGGTCGCTGTCCCCGGGACTTCAGGAAATGGCTGAGCTTAGGTTAGCTAACCCTGAGATGACGCTGAGAGAACTCGGGCAAATGTTGTCTCCGCCCATAAGTAAATCCGCTGTAAATCACAGAATGAGAAGGATTATCCATCTGGCACAACGCTTGGACGGTAAAGCAGGATAAGATTCCCGTCGGGATTCTGCAGAGGAAATCTTTCGGCCTTCTCGAATATTGTAACGTAGGGGGTGACAGGTGGTGAAGATTGGTTATGAGATGAGTCTTAAGCAAGTTCAGAAGCTGGTGATTACTCCTGAGCTTCGTCAGGCCATAACCATTCTTCAATTGCCCTGGATGGAGCTGGAGCAGTATATATCTGAAGAAATGCTTGAAAACCCTCTTTTGGAGTTCAAAGAGAAAGATGAAGATAAAGGCACGGACTCGTCTGATATACAAGAACAGAATGAGTTATCCCCTGAAGAATCTGAGGAAAAGACGAATCATGATATAGATTGGCAACTCTATTTTGAAGACGCAAGTGATATTGGGTACGTGGCGCCTCGGGAAAGTCGTGACGAGCCCGAGGTATCATTTGAGGCCTTCATTAGTTATGTAGGGACTTTTCATGATTACCTCATGTTTCAACTACACATTTCATCCCTTGGCGAGGACCGGACGAAAATCGGCGCTCTCATTATCGGCGGGATTGATGACGATGGTTACCTACGCATGGAAATTTCTGAAGTCGCAGCTATGGCCGGCGTTTCTTGTGCGGAGGCAGAGAAGGTCCTTAGCGTAATTCAGCAGTTTGACCCGGCAGGTGTTGGCGCCAGGACCCTTGAGGAATGCCTTCTAATCCAGTTGGAGACCTTAAGGGCCACTGACGGTCCATCTGATAGGTTGGAGCTGGCAAAGAGATTGATAAAGGATCACCTGGACGATGTAGCCCAAGGCGGGCTGGTTAAGATTTCAGAGGCGCTGGAGGTCGGGGTTCTGGAAGTCCAGGATGCATGTGATTTAATAAGGACTCTCGATCCTAAGCCGGGACGGCAGTTCGGAGGTGAGCGCGGGCCGGCCTATATTGAACCTGATGCAAGTATAGAGAGGGTCGGAGGAGAGTATGTCGTTACCGTTCACGATGTATCCGCTCCACGCCTTAGCATAAATCCGTTATATCGGAAGATGTTGAGTCAAGTAGACTGCCAACAGGACGGAGCTGTAGATTACGTAAAATCTAAGCTTAACTCAGCCTTGTGGCTCATACGAAGTATAGAACAGCGCAGGCAGACTTTGCAGAAAGTCATAGAGTGTATTGTTAAGTTCCAGCGTGGTTTTTTTGACAAGGGTGTCAAGCATCTGAGGCCTTTGACACTGGGGGATGTAGCTCGCGAGATTGGAGTGCATGAATCCACGGTAAGCAGAGCCACTCAAGGAAAGTACGTTGCGACTCCGAGGGGCACGTTTGAATTGAGGTTCTTTTTTACCAGCGGGATTCCGACAATATATGGTAAAGGCGCTTCCAGCGAGAGCGTGAAAAAGATGATCCGCGAGATAATTGAAGGGGAGGATCCGAAGAAACCCTTTAGCGACAGGGTTATCAGCGAAATTCTACGTGAGCAAGGGATTATGATTTCCCGTCGGACAGTGGCAAAGTATCGTGAGGAAGAACGGATAGTTGCATCTACCTTAAGAAAGAGATTTTGCTAGAAATAGAAGGAATTTAAGGTGATAAAGCGAATACACTATAGAAGGAAATGGCACTTTTTATTTTACCCAAAGCGGGACAATATTTATTATGCCGGGACGCATGGCGTCCCAAGAGATAGGTCGTTGTTCATTAAAGGTTCGGCGGACAGTACTTCGAATTCATGTGAGAGAGGTTCATCCTGATGGACAGATTCGTGAGCTTGCAAAGGAAAATAGCCCCCGAAATTGCCAGGCTCCTCGACATTCGGTACTCAATCCTGCGTCATGTCCACTTTTATCAACCCATAGGCAGACGGACTCTTTCTCAACAACTTACAGTCAAAGAACGCGCAGTGCGAAGCGAATTGGAATTCCTAAGGAGGCAAGGGTTTGTCTCAGTAAGCTCCTCCGGTGTTACCCTGACTCAAGACGGTGAGATCATATTTCAAGAATTAGGGCAATACGTCAGGGAGTTACGGGAGTTTGCCAGGCTGGAGCAGTTGCTGGAACGCCTGTTGCCAATACGAAAAATCGTGGTTGTGGCCGGGGACTCCAGGCGTGACCCTGCTGTCAAGAAGGACATGGGTAGGGCGGTTGTCCGGATCTTAAGGGAAATTGTTGAAGAAGGGGATACCATCGCAGCAGGCGGGGGAACTACAATGGTAGAGGTGGTAAAGGCGATGGTCCCATCAGGATGGCCAAAACATATTACAGTGGTCCCTACAAGAGGCAGCCTTGGGGAGGAGGTAGAGATACAGGCGGATTCCATTGCAGTTGAAATGGCGAAGCTGCTCGGAGGGACGTATCGAGTGCTGAATGTGCCTGACGATCTTCATCCGGAGACAATATCCAGAATCATAAATGAGCCACGCATAAAGGAGATTGTGGAGCTTATCAAGACAGCCAGGATTGTTATCCATGGTGTGGGAACCCTAGAAGAGATGGTAAAAAGGCGTAACATACCTAGGGAGGAAATGGAGATCTTAAAATCCTTAGGTGCTGTGGCGGAGATGTTCGGATATTACTTTGATAAGGATGGAAATATGGTCTATTACACTCCCAGTATGGGTATTCGTCCTGAGGATCTCCAGGGTAAAAAGACTATTTCAGTCGCGGGTGGCGCTAATAAGGCCCAGGCATTACTTGCAGTGGTAAAGCGCTACTCTCGAGAAGCTCTCGTCATAGACGAGGCTGCAGCCTCAGAAATAATAGAAATTGAAGACAGGGGGAAAGAGAAATGGCAGTAAAGATTGGAATTAACGGGTTCGGAAGAATAGGCAGGTTGGTGTATAGGGCAGCTTATGAGAATCAGAATGTGGAGATTGTGGCTATCAATGATCTGGCTGACGCGAAGACCAATGCTCATCTGCTAAAGTATGATTCTGTCCACGGCACGTTTCCCGGAAATGTAGAAATGAAAGACGGGAATATAGTGGTTGACGGTAAGGTAGTCAAAGTCTTATCTGAAAGAGATCCTCAAGCTATTCCGTGGCGCGACATGGGCGTGGATATTGTAATAGAGTCTACAGGCGTATTCACCGCAGCGGACAAGGCAAGCAGCCATCTCACAGCCGGCGCGAAAAAGGTTATCATTACAGCGCCGGCCAAGGGAGACGCTTTCACTGTTGTGATGGGCGTGAATGAAGGAAGTTATGACCCGGCTAAGCATCACGTCGTGTCAAACGCGTCATGCACGACAAACTGTCTGGCCCCGGTTGCCAAGATACTCAATGATAATTTCAAGATTGTCAAAGGCCTCATGACGACAGTCCACGCTTACACAAATGACCAGCATACACTTGATCTCATGCACAAGGACTTGAGACGCGCGAGGGCAGCGGCGCTTTCGATCATACCTACGACTACCGGTGCAGCTCGGGCAGTAGCCAAGGTATTACCTGAGTTAGAAGGAAAGCTCAACGGTTTCGCCATGAGAGTTCCTACTCCCAACGTGTCAGTGGTGGACCTTGTTGTAGACGTAGAGAAATCCACCGGTGTGGAAGAAGTGAATGCAGCGTTCAAGAAGGCGGCTGAAGGCGAGCTTAAGGGTATCCTTGAGTACACAGAAGAGCCTCTGGTATCGAAGGACTTTAACGGTAACCCGCATTCTGCGATTGTTGATGCTCTTTCAACAATGGTGATGGACGGCAACATGGTGAAAGCCATTGCCTGGTATGACAATGAATGGGCATACTCCACACGTGTAGTGGATCTGGCTGTGTTCATGGCTCAGAAAGGGTTGTAAGCCAATCTGCTGCGGCAACGGTTGTTTGCTCCAGATAGGCGCAAGGAGTGTGATGGCTTTATGGCCAAGGCCACAGTAAGAGATATCGACGTAAAAGGGAAGCGTGTACTGGTAAGGGTAGACTTCAATGTCCCGCTGGACGCTGAAAGGAACATTACAGATGACACGCGTATCAGGGCTGCCCTTCCGACTGTCAAGTACCTTTTGGAACGTGGCGCAAGAGTGATATTAGCATCTCACCTGGGACGGCCAAAGGGGCAGCGTAAGGAGGAATTCAGCCTCGCTCCGGTTGCAAGGAGACTCGAAGAACTGCTGGGGCAACCTGTCGAAAAACTCGATGATTGTGTTGGTCCACAAGTTGAAGCCAGAGTTCGCGCTATGAAGGACGGGGATGTGATCCTCCTTGAGAATCTAAGGTTTCATCAAGAGGAGGAGGCCAATGATGAGGGATTTGCAAAATCCCTGGCCTCTTTAGCTGATACATATGTGAACGACGCATTCGGCGCTGCTCATCGTGCCCATGCGTCCACTGCGGGAGTCGCAGGGTTCGTGCCCGGAGTCGCCGGGTTCCTTATGGAGAAAGAGATTGAGGTCATGGGGAAGGCGTTGTTTGCGCCTGAGAGGCCTTTCGTTGCGATTCTAGGTGGCGCCAAGGTCAAGGACAAGGTAGGCGTTATTTCGAATCTCATCGAAAAAGTGGATTCTTTGATAGTCGGCGGAGGCATGGCCTACACTTTCCTGAAAGCAAAAGGTCTTGAAATCGGCAAGTCCATTGTTGATGAAGAAAAACTGGACCTGGCCAGGCAGCTTATGGAGAAAGCAAAGGCTAAGGGGGTCAAGTTCCTCCTACCTGTTGATGTAGTGGTAGCTGACAGGTTCGCTGAGGACGCTGACGTCAAGGTAGTCGAGGTAAGCGAGATCCCCAGTGATTGGCAGGCTCTTGATATAGGTCCAAAGACGACAGAGGCGTTTGCCCGGGAAATCGCCGAGGCCAAGACAGTGGTATGGAACGGCCCAATGGGCGTGTTCGAGATGAAACCGTTTGCTGAAGGAACCAGGGGAGTCGCAAAAGCGCTTGCAGATTCCGGGGCAGTAACGATAGTCGGTGGCGGAGACTCGGCTGCTGCCATTTTGGAAATGGGGTTTGCAGACAAGATGACCCATGTTTCCACAGGAGGCGGCGCGTCTCTTGAGTTCCTTGAGGGTAAGGTCCTTCCCGGTGTCGCTGCGCTTAAAGATAAGTAGGTAGGGGTGAGAGACCTTTGCGGATGCGCATTATTGCAGGAAATTGGAAGATGTACAAGACTGTGGATGAGGCTCAAGCTCTGGTTAACGACTTGAAAGGCCTGGTTAGGGATGCGAGCGATGTGGAGATAGTGGTATGTCCTCCGTTCACCGCCCTTGGCGCAGTTCGGGAGGCGCTTCGCGGCAGTAATATTGAGCTTGCAGCCCAAAACATGCATTGGGAGGATGAAGGGGCTTTCACAGGTGAAGTGTCCCCTGTTATGCTCAGGAATCTCGGATGCATGTATGTTATTCTGGGACACTCTGAGAGGAGAACCTATTTCGGTGAGACTGATGAGGGTGTAAACAGAAAAGTGAAATCAGCGCTCTCAAATGGCCTGCTTCCCATAATCTGCGTTGGAGAGACTTTGAAAGAGCGGGAGGAAGGCAAGACGGAAGAGGTTGTAACAAGGCAGACAAAGGCAGCGCTCGATGGCATAAAGACGAGTGGGGCTGAGCGCATAGTCATAGCGTATGAGCCTGTTTGGGCAATAGGAACAGGCCGCACCGCGTCCGCTGATGAGGCAAACAGGGTGATCCGGATAATAAGAAGCACTGTAGCTGAAGTCTTCAATTCCAGGATCGCAAATGAGGTTAGAATACAGTACGGCGGGAGCGTCAAGCCTGGCAATGCCGGCGAATTATTCAGTCAATCAGACATAGACGGTGCGCTTGTAGGCGGCGCCAGCTTAAACGCATCTGATTTTGCAGCTATAGTAAAGGCTTGACCTGGGAGATGCCGGATTAGAGAGTGTATGCGGGCATCTGGGCCAAGACCTTGGAAGGGGGTAGTCGGATGACAATTGTTGTAGATACATATGCACGAGAGATCCTGGATTCCCGGGGCAATCCAACAGTAGAGGCGGAGGTTACCTTAGCTGACGGTAGTGTAGGGCGCGCAGCTGTGCCTTCCGGGGCTTCCACCGGTTCATATGAGGCGCTTGAACTTCGTGACGGTGATGCGCATCGGTACGGCGGCAAAGGCGTGGAGAAGGCAGTTGCCAACATCAATGATACGATTGGGCCGGAACTGGAAGGGTTTGACGCCACTGAGCAAATGGAAATAGACAACCTTATGATAGAGCTGGATGGCACGCCCAATAAGGAGAAGTTGGGCGCGAATGCGATTCTAGCAGTGTCACTTGCGTGTGCTAAGGCTGCTGCGGAATCCCTCGGGCTCCCGTTATATCGCTATGTCGGAGGAACATGGGCACATGTCTTGCCTGTGCCTCTGATGAATATCCTGAACGGCGGAGCTCATGCTGACAATAATGTGGATATACAGGAGTTTATGATAGCTCCGGTCGGCGCCGTCACCTTTGCCGAAGCTCTTCGTATGGGCGCTGAGGTTTTTCACAGCCTTCGCGGTGTGGTCAGGAAGAAGGGCCTGAACACGGCAGTCGGAGATGAAGGAGGCATAGCCCCTAATCTCAAGTCTAACGAAGAGGCTCTGGATCTGATAGTAAACGCTATAGAGGTTGCAGGTTACAAGCCAGGTGAGGATGTCCTGATAGCCTTAGATGCTGCAGCGTCTGAAATGTATAGGGAAGGCGTGTACGTTTTTGAAGGTGAAGGGGCAAAGCGCACGAGTGACGAGATGGTAGGATTCTGGACTGACCTTGTTAGTAGATATCCTATCATATCTATTGAGGACGGCTTTGCCGAAGACGACTGGGACGGCTGGAAGAAGATGACTGACGCAATCGGCGATCGTGTGCAAATCGTCGGCGATGATCTCTTTGTCACAAATACTGAAAGAATCGCGAGAGGCATCAAGGACGGGGTAACCAATTCAGTCCTTATCAAGGTAAACCAGATTGGTACCCTCACTGAGACGCTGGCTGCAATTGATATGGCTCAGAGGGCTGGGTATACTGCTGTGGTATCTCATCGTTCCGGTGAGACCGAAGATGTAACCATAGCTCATATTGCAGTTGCCACAAATAGCGGTCAAATAAAGACCGGCGCCCCTTCTCGCACAGACAGAGTAGCGAAGTACAATGAACTCCTCCGGATCGAGGATCTGTTGGATGAGGCTTCACGGTACGCAGGGCGCGGCGGGTTTCGGGTGTAGCTTGCGAATGAATCTCGGACCGGAGCGCAGGGCGCTGTTGTCTTAACCTAAACAACGGTAGGGCAGCGCCCCAGTGCTCCTTTGGACGTCCTGGGATACGGTGACATTACAGAACCCGAGCAAGGAAGCCCCTGAACTCAGTTAGGGGGTGAAAGCCCAAAGCCAACGAAGATGTGTAACACTCACTTAGAATGAACGGACCTATGACTCATAAGCAATGTAGCTGCCATATTATGTAGTTCTGACCGTGCCTTGCTGGTTTCAGTCGCGTGTGTTAGAATTTAGGTTAGTCTACCGATAGTTTTTTCAGCAGAATGTACTGGGGGTGTTGCTCCTTGCATACGGGTTTCATAGTGTTTCAATTCGTGATATCCATAGCGCTCATTGCCGTAGTGCTCCTTCAACCAAGTAAGGGGGAGGGACTGGGGTCAATCGGCGGCGGAGGACGGTTGTTCTTCTCAAAGAACAAGAAAATGGAAGACTTTCTAAGCAAGATGACTTCTGTGGTGGCCGTGCTATTCTTGGTGTCCTCAGTGTTACTGACTGTGATAAGGTAAGTATTGCTTGCCCGTCTGACGCGCCAAGATAAGATGAGAAGAGAGAAGCGGTTCGTATTATCTCCGAAGAACGAGTACGATGTAGTTGTAATGATGTGATTTACGATGTGGTCGTAACGATGTGATTATTTAGAGGTGAGTAGTCAATGACATCCATCGGTGCGTCTTCTATTTTGTACGCAACGTTAGCAGGTGGTATAGGACTTCTTTTTGTAATTTATCTTGTGCAGTATGTTATGAAAAAAGATCCTGGGGATGAGACAATTCAAGAATTGTCAGGCGCCATACATGAAGGCGCAATGGCTTTCTTGAGGCGGGAGTACAAAGTCGTTCTGGTTTTCATCGCTGTTCTTTTCGTAGTTCTTCTATTCGCTATTAATATACACACTGCAATCGCCTTCTTAGTGGGAGCGATCACATCAGTTTCTGCGGGATACGTAGGGATGAAAATAGCTACAGCTGCTAACGGGAGGACTACCCAGGCTGCAACCGGCGGTTTCAATGAAGCTCTGAGAGTGGCATTTCCCGGTGGCGCAGTCATGGGGATGTATGTAGTCAGTATCGGGCTGTTTTCTCTGTCCCTTGTGTATTACATAATGGCGAGCTTGCCCGGCGGAGACGTGTTCTCTGCGATAGAGTTGATATCCGGATTCAGTATGGGCGCGAGCCTGGTGGCGTTATTCGCAAGGGTTGCAGGAGGTATATATACTAAAGCGGCCGATGTCGGCGCAGACCTTGTAGGTAAAGTAGAGAAAGGCATTCCTGAGGATGACCCAAGGAACCCGGCAGTTATCGCTGACCTTGTAGGCGATAATGTAGGGGACGTAGCAGGGATGGGAGCTGACCTTTATGAATCCTACATAGGGGCAATTGTATCTGCTCTTGTTATTGCCACCGCAACCGGTCTGTCCGGCCCTGATAGCTTTAAGAAAATCATGTTTGCCCTTGGTTTGGCCGGTATGGGGATTATTGTTTCCATTATTGGAACATTCTTCGTTAGAACCAGCGAGACAGATGGAGATCCGGGAGGCGCTTTGCGAAGGGGGACTTTCATCAGCGCAGGGTTGGCTATCATTGGAGCCTT
>DGZL01000163.1:13489-28975 GCA_002398515.1 Firmicutes bacterium UBA4981 | reverse complement strand
GGAACGGCGGCGGCTGATCGAACGGCGGATGCGCGACGCGGCCTAGGATTGCAGATTGCACCCTCGGACTATCGACAGGTGCGAAATACACGATGAGAAACACAGCTGCAATCAGGAGAAATGTCTTTAGTTCTTTCACTAATGCCTCACCTTTCAGTCGATAGAATTGAGCCACTTGCTTGTTTTAGCCAACAGCTACCAAGATTGGGCGCTCTTTCAGACTCGCACATATGGTCGATACACTTCATGAACTGGTAGGCACAGGTTGCATGTAGGCTGTACCAAACATTCAACCCTTCTTTTCTAAATGACACAATATCAGCGTTTCTGAGTACACCTAAATGCCTGGAGATGGTAGACTGATCAAAGCCTAATTCGTCTACAAGTTGGCAAACACACTTCTCGCCTTCGGTAGCCAGAATTTCTATAATTCTACACCTGGTCTCGTTAGCGAGAGCTTTGAACACGGTTACGCGTCTTCTAGTCTTCCTTTTACTCATAACTATCACCTTCATGGCTATATTAGAATATAGCCATCATGAAGTCAAGAGGGCAATGATGGTTTCTTAGTCCGGACGAATATGGGCAACGGGTGAACCCTCAAAACCTCAGGTCATAAAACCAGTCCCCCCGGAATACTTATGTGTATAAGGGGGGACTGGCCTTGTCAAATGAACCTTTAGGTGGAAAGCCTGTTGCAGACGTTATTGTGGACGAGGTCTTGCCCTGTCTCCCGCCTGGCCTTCGCGGAGCAATTGCCGGCTTGCCTAAGGAACAGCTAGACAGGGTGCATGAAATCAGGCTTCGTACGTGGAGGCCGGTGATGCTGATGGCAGGGGATGATGAGATCCATCCCAGTCCGCCTTATGTTTTCACAGACGATGACGCTCTAATCACGCTACAGCTGATTGCGTGCGGCTCTCTCTATGCGTTCGAAGATGACTTGCGTCAAGGCTACATCACAATACGCGGAGGCCATAGAGTCGGATTGGTGGGACGGGTTGTCCTTTTCGACGGTGGGGTCTCGACTCTAAGAGACATATCAGGCTTCTGTATCAGGGTAGCCCATGAAGTCTTAGGCGCAGCCGACAATGTTATGAAATACCTTGTCAAACCACCCCGTAGACTCTACCACACGCTTATCATATCACCGCCCAGGTGTGGCAAAACCACATTGCTCAGGGACGTTGCAAGACAGGCAAGTGACGGTGTTCCTTCTCTCAACTTCCAGGGAGTTCGAGTAGGTATAGCAGATGAGCGCTCGGAGATAGCGGCATGTTATAGAGGAGTTCCTCAAACGACTTGCGGTATTCGTACCGATGTATTAGACGCATGCCCGAAAGCTGAAGGCATGATAATGCTTATCCGTTCCATGTCACCTGACGTAGTCATTACTGATGAAATCGGTAGGGAAGAGGATGCCCTTGCCATACGAGAGGTGATGTGCGCAGGTGTCAGCCTCGTTGCCACCGCTCACGGCGGATCCCTGGAAGAAGTGGCGAGGAGACCGGCCTTGAAGTGCCTTTTCGAAGGCGACATGTTCGAAAGGGCGGTAATACTGAGTCAGGCACACGGTCCAGGCACCATTGAGGCAATCCTTGACGGAGGCACAGGAAAAACTATAATTGTCGGGCCTCTTAGGTGAAACGGAGCAAAGGAGGAGGCCCTATGGTCAAGTTTCTGGGTGCAGTATTAGTCGTGGGATCTTCCGGCGTGATAGGTATGGTTGTTGCGTGGGGTTACTCAGAACGGCCCAGGCAGCTTTCAGAGCTTGTCTCCGGGTTTACACTGCTGGAGACTGAAATATCATACGCCAAAACTCCTCTTTCTGAGGCGCTGATGAGAGCCAGGGGACAGAAAGGCAGTGTTGCAGGCAGGATATTTGAGACTGCTTCTCATATGATCGCTTCCGGAGACCAATCACCTGGACAGGCCTGGGAGACTGCTGTGAGATGCGCATATTCTGTCTCAGCCCTCACGTCGGAGGATCGCGATGCGCTGCTTGCATTTGGCGCGAATTTAGGCTCCTGCAGCAGCACGAACCAGCTAAGACACATCGCACTTGTCCGTGAGAGGTTGCGGGCAAATGAGATGAAAGCCAGGGACAAGGCGAGCGAAACAGCTAGAATGTGGCGCTATTTAGGGCTTACTGTCGGAGCTATGATCGCTCTCATGCTTTACTGATTGTAGGGCTCGGTACATACGGCCGAGTTACATTGGGACGTGCCTTATATATAAAAGGGGGATGACGAAGTGGGAGAAATCGACATCGTATTTAAGGTCGCAGGGATCGGCATCATCTCAATCGTTATTTCCCTAATCTTCGAGCAGGTGGGCAGGAAGGACTTCGCTTGGGCGGCTACGGTTATCGGCGCCGTATTAGTATTCGGTGTGGCATTGCTCCGTTTCAAGGAGCTTCTGGATGAGATCTTAACTGTTTTCAGACTTTGGTAATTGATACAGTCCGTCTGTGATCCGGCAAAGGAGTGCGGTCCTGTGGAGATCGGGAGCCTACTTGCGATTGCTATCATAGTGACCGTTCTTACAGTGCTGATCAGGCCCCACCGTCCTGAAATAGCAATATGGCTCAGTGTTATTACCGGGTTGATAATTATCGGAAGAATACTCCCCCTTATTGACTTTCTCGTAAGGACGCTCACTGATATTACTGCAAGGACCAAGGCGGGACCTGTGTATTTCTCTACTGTGCTAAAAGTTGTGGGAATCGCGTACTTGGCAGGATTCGGAGCTGAGGTGTGTAGGGACGCAGGGGAGAGGGCGACTGCAGGGAAACTGGAATTAGCGGGCAAGGTAATCATACTGATCACTGCTCTTCCCGTTCTCATAGCCGTGCTGGAGACGATCACCAGATTCTTGAAATAGGCTCGCAGAAACAGACATAGTAGATTCTCTGCAGACTGAGGAGTTGACCTTGATTACTGCCGGGACGCGGAGAAAGGAAGAAGGTTGAACCTGGTGGTCCGTATGGTGAGACATAATGTCATACCGGTTATTCTCCTTGTGGCTTTGGCATTTTCAGGTGTTGTCCCGAGTTGTAGGACTCTGTGTTCGGCTAACCCCGCTTTGCCTCGAGACTCTGCAGGCTCATCCGGTTTGCAGGAAGACATTATCAAAGCACAGCTGGACGCATTGGACACCTCTGCTCTTCAGGGCTTCTTGGAGGATATGGACAGCAGTATGAACGAATTCTTCCCCGGCCTGGACATTGCCGGATTCATCAGATCCCCGGGAAAAGTCTTAGGTGGATTTGATCCGGCAAGTGTGGTGACAGGCGTGTTAAAGGTGATTGCCGGCGAAGTCAGGGCCAGTCTGGCATTGCTTGGGCAGTTAATCATTCTTGCCGTTATGTGCGGGATCCTTTCAGAATTCGCAGCAGGGTTTGAAACCGAACAGATAACAACCATCGCCCGCTCTGCGTGTTTCATGGTTCTTGCCTTGATGGCGACAAATAGTTTCCTCGTCACGATAAGGGCAGCCAATGAGGCAGTGGACACGATGACTACCTTTATGCACGCGTCTACACCCCTTCTGTTCGCCTTACTGTCTGCTGTAGGCGGAATTACGTCAGCTGCGGTTATGAGTCCGGCTGTAGTAGCAGTTGCAGGACTTACAAGTGGGCTCATACGCAACGTTGTGTTCCCGCTTCTTTTCCTCTCCGCGTTGCTTGAGGTTGTAAGCATGATTGCGGATCGTGTGCAATTGACACAGTTTTCAGGGCTTGCCAGGGATGTGGCTGTTGCCTGTCTTGGCGGGGGAATGACGCTTTTTGTCGGGGTGATGACTATCCGGGGCGTAGGAGCCCGCGTAGTTGACTCTGTATCAATCCGAACCGCGAAATTCGTGTCAGGGACCTTTATTCCTGTCGTAGGGAAGATGTTTTCCGATGCTGTAGGCATGGTAGCAAGCTGTGCTGCGCTTATACACGGTGGCTTGTCGGTGGCAGGGGTTGTCTCCATCTTTATGATTTGTCTGGTGCCTGCAGCCAAAATCCTCTCTGTTGCCATTATGTACAGATTAGCCGGCGCAATAGTGCAACCCTTGGGAGATCCGGGGCTTTCCAAGTGTCTTGGCGTCCTGGGCAATACGCTGATACTGGTCCTCGTTACTTTGGGTGTTGTGGCAGTTGCCTTCCTTGCCGTCATAACTGTCATATCCGGCCTTGTGAATTTTGCTGTGACTCTGAGGTAGGTGAAAGTGCTGGTCAAAACCGTGACAGAGTGGGCAAGGGATCTGGCTGTAATAAGTTTGACATTTGCCTTTGTTGAAATGCTTCTACCTGCTAACGACCTTCGAAGATTTGCCAGGGTTGTCATGGGTATTGTCATGATTGCCGTTATCATCGGCTTTGTTTTAGATATCTCAAGTGCATTGGATGACGCTTTAGAGTCTCAGGCAGGGTTTACGCTGAGTCATACCGATACATTGGAGCGCATGAGTTGGAGTACCAAAGGAGAACTAATTACCTGCACAGGCCTTGAAGTCGTAGAAGTTGAGGCGGAGAGGAAGATTGCTGCGCAGCTGGAGTCCATTGCCAGATTGGCGTCGGGAGCGGATGAAGCTCAAGCCGAAATTGAATTCACATCGACAGGGGATATCAGACGTATCTATGTGACTCTAAGGAATCTTAGCATGCCGGCGCTTGGAACATCAGGTGACGACAGCGGCCGGTCAGGGGCTTGCGTTTCCGAGAATCGTAAGGAACTCGCCGGCCTCATAGAGGAGCGAGTAATCAACGCAATACAGGATTTTTACGGGTTTTCTCCTGATGTGGCCATTTCTGTGTCAGTCGATTTCCGGTAATGATTCATTAACGGGTCTCGGATACGTGAGTCAAAGCATGTTCTCGTATTCGTCTATGGCCGGCGGTGTTTGAGATATCGATGATTCCACAACCAATGTACGCGTGTGAATGCATAAGGAAACAGGGATGGTGAGATAGGTGGCATCTCCGATTATTGACTTCCTGACCGGACTCTTCAAACGCGCTGAAGGCGGGATGGGGGACATCAAGCCCCCTCAGCTGCAGAAGATCGGTGTTCTCGTTTTCATAGGACTCGTAGGTATCCTTCTCCTTTTGCTCAGCTTCTCGCCGAAATTGAGTAGTCCGTCCGTCACTCAGGCAGACCTCGGCCGGACCCGTCAAGACCAGACACTCGCCACAGGCGGAATCGGAGGAGTGGACCTCACAGAGGATGAGGCTCGCTTAGAACGGAGTCTGGCAGAGATCCTTTCCCAGGTACAGGGAGCAGGCCGAGTAGGCGTTAAGGTTACCTTTGAGACGGGACGATTCTATGATTATGCAGAGAACGAGACCCACGAAGAGAATATCTCCCGGGAACTGGATACGCAAGGCATGACTCGAGAAACAACACAGGTGAGAAAGAGCGGTGAGATAGTCACCACACAGGAGAGGACCACAGGGTCAGCCTTGCCTGTAGTTCGGAATTTCCGAGAGCCCCGAATCCAAGGCGTCCTTGTTGTCGCAGACGGCGCCAAAGATATCGCGGTAAAAAAGGCACTAATCGAGGCGGTAACGACCCTCTTTGACATCCCTTATCATAAGGTAGCGGTGCTACCACGCAAAAGGTAGGTGAGACCTGTGCAGGACAGGGCAAGAGCGGGTTTTGCGCTGATGGTTGTCATTGCGGTGGTGCTGGGGATCCTAATAGGAACTCGGAACATCGGAGTGAAGCAGGATGAAGGACTGTTTTCCATGAGCGGAATCCTAGATGTCCCACAAGATGCCAATTCGCCGGGTGAATCAGCCCTGGAAATGGATTCTGCGGATTCAGGCGGAGAGTCGTCAGGGGGAGAAAGTGATATGCTTGATTCGCTACGACTTGAGCGAAGCAAGACCAGGTCAAGAAATATCGAATCCCTGGAAATGGTAGCTCGAGACTCCAGTCTCTCAGAGGAAGCAAGAACAGCTGCCAGTATGCAGCTTCTGGACTTGTCAAAAAGGACGGAAGCAGAGGCTGATGCAGAGGCCCTAATTAGGACGCGGGGTTTCAAAGATGCCTTGGTTTTTGTAAGAGGAGATACCTGTGACGTAGTGATTGCCGGCAAAGAGCTCACGAAAACTGATGCGGAGCAAATCGGGGATATCGCTGCCAAGTGCTTAGGGGTTGAGCTCGCCAATATCACCATAATTGAGCAAGGTGACATACGATAACCTGGTCAAGACCGGTTGGCTGATGGTATGATTTAAGCAGGAAATGAAAAGGTTGTGGTGAATATAGGGAAGCATGGGTATTGACCCAGGTTATGGCTATTGTTATCCTTGGTCGGGCAGTCTATAGCTAATAGGCCCGGGACCATTCGGATAACGGCTAGGGAAAATATGAGTTCGGTCCCTTATGGGGCATGTGGGAACAATGGGAAGGCAGGCAAAACAAGTGGAACTCAAAGATATCAGGCGAGAGGTTGCCGGCTTCGCCAGGCTAATGAACACTTATGACATTGCCGAAGTGGAGCTGGAAATAGAAGGCTTGACAATGAAGCTTCGCAAGCAGGTAAATGCGTCTCCCTCGCGCAGGGTAGGGGTTGAGGCTGAAGCGATATCGAAAGACAGTCGTCTGACAATAACAGCGCCTATGGTTGGCACCTTCTACAGGGCTCCTGCGCCTGACGAAGAACCCTATATCAGCGTAGGTGATACGATCTTACCCGGCCAGACCGTTTGTATTATTGAGGCCATGAAGATCATGAACGAGATCCAATCAGAGGTAAAAGGAAGGGTTGTGGAGATCCTAATAGAAAATGCAGAGCCCGTAGAGTACGGCCAGCCACTTTTCATTCTGGAAACGTTATAGGCTTGTGCCCTACGAAATGCAGGAGGTATGTTGTGTCGGATCTCTCAATCAAAAAAGTAGTTGTAGCAAATAGGGGTGAAATCGCCCTCAGAATCATCAGGGCTGCTAAAGAACTTGGTATTAAATGTGTTGCTCTCTACTCCGAGCCCGACAGGGATTCTCTTCCGGTAATCATGGCTGATGAGGCGTATTGTATCGGGCCTGGGCCCAGTATACAGAGCTACCTTAACATCGCTAACATTATCAGTGCAGCGTTAGTGTCAGGTGCGGACGCAATTCATCCGGGTTACGGGTTTCTTGCTGAGAATCCATATTTCGCGGAGATATGTTCATCTCATGGAATCAAGTTCATAGGACCGGGATACGATGTAATGAGCAGTATAGGGAGCAAAGCCACAGCCAAACAGCTCATGGCGGAACATGGCCTTGATGTTATCCCAGGTACCCCCGGTATCATAAACGATGTAGGAGAGGCTGAAGCATTTGCTGCCGAGTACGGTTTTCCTGTGATGATCAAAGCGGCAGCAGGCGGCGGAGGAAAAGGAATGCGTATAGCCTATGACGGAGATGAGCTTGCCGGCTGCGTCAAATTTGCCCAGGCTGAAGCAGAGGCCGCATTCGGTGTTCCCGGGGTTTATCTCGAACGTTACTTTGCCGGTGCAAGGCATGTCGAGGTTCAGGTATTAGTGGATGAACAAGGTTGCGCTGTGCAATTAGGAGAACGAGATTGCTCTGTGCAGCGCGGACATCAGAAACTCATAGAAGAGTCGCCCTCCCCGGTTCTGGATGAGAGTATCCGTCAAGCTATGGGGAATGCAGCTCTATTAGGTGCAGAGGCTGTCGGATATACGAACGCGGGAACCGTTGAATTCCTCGTTGACGCTGAAGGTAGGTTTTACTTTCTCGAGATGAATGCAAGGATTCAAGTGGAGCACCCTGTAACTGAGCTTGTCACCGGGATTGATATTGTGAAGGCCCAGTTCATAGTAGCTTCAGGCGAGCCATTGCCTTTCAGCCAGGGGAATGTGAATGCGAAAGGCCACGCTATAGAATGCAGGATATGTGCAGAAGACCCGGAAAGAAACTTTATGCCTACGCCGGGACAAGTGAGTAAACTGATATTGCCCGGGGGGCCATGGGTCAGGGTGGATACAGCCCTTTATCCGGGATGCTACGTTCCACCCTACTATGACTCGCTCATTGCCAAAGTTGTGGTGTGGGGCAGCAGCAGAAATGAAGCCATACTGAGAATGGCAAGGGCTTTGGATGAATTCACAATTGAGGGGATTTCCACGAATTTGGAGTTTCAACGCAGGCTCGTTACAAGCTCCGCATTTAGACAAGGGACGATTTACTGCGACAATGATGTTCTAACCCTGATTTTCGGGGATGTGCATTGATTGTCACGGATAACATGTGCTGATATAATACACCCAGGAGGAGGGTATGAGCGCTATGCAGCCAGGAGAACTGCGTTACCCTGAGGCTTCTTTACACGGAGCGCGTGAGGCTCTTGGGACCGTAAAAATCGCAGGCGAGGTGGTCAGCGTAATCGCTGGACTCGCTGCTATGGAAGTCGAAGGCGTAGCCGGCATGTCCAGCGGAATTACAGGGGACATAGCTGAGCTGCTTGGACGGCGAAACCTAGCTAAAGGGGTCAAGGTTGAAGTAGGAGAGAGGGAAGCCGCTGTAGACCTCTATATTGTTGCGGACTACGGTGTTAGGATCCCTGAAGTCGCATGGAAAGTACAGCAAAATGTAAAACAGGCTATTGAAAGTATGACCGGCCGTGAAGTTGTAGAGGTCAATGTCCATGTCCAGGGAGTGAATTTCCTGACTCAGGAGAAGAAAGAGGAGCCCAGAGTACGCTAGCAACACCGGTGAAAGGAGCAGTTCCATGAGAATACATGACCGGGTCGTTGTATTCATCTCAGCTATACTGCTGCTTGCGGTAGGCATGATTTTTGTTGTCATGGCATTCGGGCCTAATCCAACCAGTTTCTTTGCACATGTCTTTCTTACCAGGCAGTACGGAGGCCTGCGTCCCGCTGTAATCGTTATCTCAATTATTTGTGTAGCAGCAGGCGCGTATTTGATGTGGCTTGCTTTTCGAAGTCGAGGGCGCAGGAAGACCATTGTTCGCGCTACCGGTCTTGGTGAGGTCAGGATTTCGTCATTGGCCATTGAAACCCTGATCAAACGGGGCGCACGTGAAGTCCCGGGAATACAGGATGTTGATACTGTAGTTGACGTCTCAGGGGAAGATATTGAGGTATATGTTTCAGTTGTTGTCAGTCCTGATGTTTCTATTCCGGGAGTAGCCGAGCAGATTCAGGCCAAGCTTGGGAGGTACATCAGCGATACAATCGGAGTGGACGTATCCAGAGTGACAGTGCATGTACGCAATGTAGGCCATGAACAGAGGCCTCAGAGGGTAATCTAATTGCAGAGACAGACGCTCATGTGGTCTTGGCATCTCCATGGACAAGGTGAAGGATGTGGACTGCAGTGGACTGCATAGGAAAAGAGGTGCAAGTTAATGCAGCCCGGGATAGGGGATTTCTTGCGTGTCGCTCTTGTTAGATATCCGGGAAAGCTAATAGGGACGATTTTAGGATTTATCGTCGGATTGGTCATGGTGATTGCAGGTCCTGTTGCCGGACTTTACTTAGCTGCATGCATAGGGGTAGGTTATCTTGCCGGTAATTATGTAGATCGAGGGAGAAGACACACAAATGACATTTTTCTGGAAGACTTTCTTCCGCCTGATGAAGGCTGACGTGGAACGTGGGAGGTTAGGGGGATTACTTTGACAAGGAGGGATGCGCGAGAAGCAGCATTTGCTGTGCTTTTTCAAGTAGATGTCGGGCGCATGAAACCTGAAACCGCCATTTCGACCGCACTAAGTGACAAGGATGCCGGATGCCGAAACGTCGATTACATTCACCGTGTTGTCCTTGGAACCCTCCGGAACCTCGAATCTGTCGACGATACCATTTCTCGTCTTGCCATCGGTTGGACATTGGATCGCATGGGAGCGGTAGACAGAAATCTTCTCAGACTTGCGGTCTATGAGATATTGTTCCTCGAGGATATTCCCGTAAATGTAGCGATAAATGAGGCGGTGACCCTCGCACGGAAATTCGGTGATGAGGAGTCATGGAAATTCGTCAATGGCATCTTAGGGAAATTGGCGCGGGAGATGAAAGAAGACTAGATGCTGGCTGTATATTCTGTTTCCGAAATGAGCAAATACATAAAAGCCCTGATAGAGAGTGATGATTTTCTTGCCGGTGTTTGGATAAGAGGTGAAGTCTCCAATTTCACCCTGCATTCATCAGGACACATGTATTTCAGTCTAAAGGATGAGTTCAGCCGACTGAGATGCGTGATGTTCAGGTCACAAAACTCTCGCCTCAAGTTCATGCCTTCCGACGGAATGTCAGTATTCGCATACGGCGCCATAGGCATGTATGAGAGATCCGGCGATGTGCAGCTTTATGTTGAAGAGATGATGCCTTTCGGAACAGGTTCCTTGTATCTGGCTTTTCTTCAGCTTAAGGAGAAGTTGGAAAAGGAAGGGCTTTTTTCGCTTTCTAGGAAAAGGGAACTGCCAAGCTTCCCTAAAGTTGTGGCAGTGGTGACCTCTCCTACAGGGGCTGCTGTGCGTGATGTAATCACAGTCATTAGCAGGCGTGCGCCTGGCGTCACCATTCTTGTCGTCCCTGCGCTGGTTCAAGGTGACGGCGCTCCGGAGAATATTGTACAGGCTCTTGATTTGGTGAATCGAGCCGGTTTCATCGACGTCGTCATTGTCGGACGAGGCGGGGGTTCAATTGAAGAGCTCATGGCGTTTAATGATGAGAGGGTCGCCAGGGCAATTGCTGCCTGCAGGGTCCCTGTGATATCTGCCGTAGGGCATGAGACAGACTTCACTATCGCCGATTTTGTAGCTGACATGCGGGCTGCCACTCCGTCCGCCGCTGCGGAAATGGCTGTTCCTGACATGGACGAACTGGGAAAGACCCTTTTTCAACTCAACTTGCGTCTTAACAGCAGTATTCGGACGGTTCTATCTGACAATAAGGGGAAGCTCCGGTCGCAAGTAAGGTCGCATGTCTTGAGGTTCCCAATGGAGTTGACGAGAGACCACCGCAGACGGCTTTCTGTTGAAGGTGGCCGTCTCTATGCTCTCACCCAAGGCGCGCTTTCGAAGAAGCGTGAGGATTTCAGGGCTTTGGCAGGCCAACTTGACGGTCTGAGCCCTTTGAGAACTCTCGGTCGAGGGTATGGTTTCATTAGAAAACTTCCTGGGATGAGTGTCGTGCGCAGCGTGGGACAGGTGGCGCCTGAAGAAGACTTGGAAGTAGTGCTTCAAGACGGGAGCTTTACGGCTACTGTAAAGTCTGTGCTTGAGGAGGAGGAGAGCGCGGGTGGGAAAGACTGAAGAGGATATTAGTTTTGAGGAAGCCATGAAGCAACTGGAGGAGATGGTAGACTCCTTAGAATCGGGAGCTCTCGGGCTCGAGGAATCCCTTGAGGCTTTCGAAAAAGGGATGTCTTTGGTGAGAATATGCCAAAAGAAACTGGAAGGCGCCGAAACCAAAATCGCGCAGCTTATTGAAACAAAGGAAGGAAGGCTTGTCACAGAGTCATTTCGCGTCGGGGACGAGTCGTAGTGGAGAAGACCCTTAATGACTGGAGACTGATGATAGATGCAGCCCTGGATGCTGCCATCCCTTCTTCTGATACACACCCTGAACTACTCCATAGAGCTATGAGATACGGGGTATTTCCAGGCGGTAAGAGGATCCGTCCGCTGCTTGTGTTGTCTACTGCGATGATGGTACAAAGAGTGAGACTTAGTGTAGAAGGGTCCCTTGAGCGAAGCATTCCTCCTGCAATTGCCATTGAGCTAATACATTCATATTCTCTTGTCCATGATGATCTACCGTCCATGGACAACGACGATTTTCGGCGTGGACTGCCTACCGTTCATAAGGCTTTCGGGGAGGCAGAAGCAATCCTCGTAGGGGATGCCTTGCTTTCTCTCGCGTTTGAAGTAGTCTCGAAAGAGGAAGCCTATGAACTAATGGGGCCTGAGACTTCAATTAAGATTGTGCATGAACTGGCCTCAGCGTCAGGAAGCCTTGGTATGGTCGGCGGACAGGTCATGGATATTTCTCCGGTTCACCCTGATATCGGAGTGGACTACACTGAAAAAATGAGCGACCTGAAGACCGGTGCCCTAATGAAGGCTGCAATTAGATGCGGTGCAATCGTGGCAGGCGCAAACACCGATGAGTTCGAAGCTCTTACGCTTTTTGGGGAGTTGTTCGGGCGCGCGTTTCAGGTGCGCGATGATATCAGTGACTCTCATGAGGAAGGTCTTCTGACGTTTTCCCGAATCCTTGGGATAAAAGAGGCAGGACTGTACGGTTCGAATCTTCTCTCTTTAGCCATTGACGTTCTAAAACCTTATGAGAAGCAGGCAGAGGAACTCCTTTGGCTTGCCACGAGGGCTCTGGGCTTTAGTTGATGGCAAATTTCGCATATGATATAATCAAGTCCGTCAGGGTAGGTGGTGCAGTATTCTAGTCAGCGCCTCCATCTTTGAAGGCGGGCCTAAAAATCCGTCAAGGGCACATCGATGAAGTCCCTGGTGCCGGCTGCCGACGCCCAGTTGGGGGTCGGTGCTGGGGGTTAAGAGACGAGGGCGATCTGTAATGGCATACAGGCGTTGACCCTCATCTCGCGGAGACCCGCTCCTGTGGCTAGTCGGCGCAGGCCGCGGCCACGGCCGGGGGGTAAACCTACGCCTAGGTGCGAATACGAGAGTAGTATGTGCTGGGTGTAGAGTAGCCTGCCTTGAGTGGTGAGAGAGGGATTGCGGGTAACAGGCGTGCTTTTTCAGGCCGGAATAAGCGGCCCTTTGCTGCATGAAACTCTCGCTGCAAAAGAGGCTAGAAGATGGATAGATGCTGTTGAGGAAAACTCCTAGACTGTCCAAAGGTAAAAGGGACATTATGGGGATTGTAGTGTGAGCTAAGTGGTAGTCCGGCCGTCCTAAGGGCAACCTCGGGCTGTAGTCGTAAACGGGAAACCGCCCAAGCGGTGACGCAAGGGAGCACTACAGGGAAAACCTGCCGGACCTAAAGCCACAATATTTACCCATAGTGTTACCACCTACCCGGATACGTTATTAAGGTGGGTGTAGTTGTTGAACCCACGTGTGTCACGGGTCCTTTATGTAGCAATTATCACATTTGCTATGGCTATAGCCGTAAGTTTTGTGTCCAAGATACTCCTTGGCCGCGTGGGGTTGATTCTTGGACTTTTTGTTTTGTTTTTGATAGTCGGCATCGGTGTCATTTTTGATGTAATCGGCACCGCTACCACGGCAGCGAAAGAACGGCCATTGAATGCTATGGCTTCGAAGAAAGTATACGGAGCGAAGCAGGCCCTTCGTATGACAAGATCCGCTGACCGTGTGGCGAGCTTTTGCAATGACATCATCGGCGATATGACAGGTACAGTCAGTGGAGCCATAGGAGCTGCAATCGCCCTGGAATTGGTGATGCCTGCCGGAGGAAGCCCTACAAGGGAGACAGTGGTTAGTACGGTTATCGTAGGATTCATCGCAGCCCTTACAGTCGGGGGTAAGGCATGGGGAAAGAACGCTGCCATCAGTGAACCGGAGCAGATCATTCTTGCTGTAGGTAAAGTTCTGGCTTGGCTCGAAGACTCCACAGGCCTTGTTATCATGCCCGACTACAAAGCAGTGAACAGGAAAAAGGGTCTTTGCCCGGCAAAAAAGTATAATGAAGGAGATTCGAATAGTGGCAAGACTTCTTGATGAGCTGGATCTGCCCAAAGGCCTCAGACACCTTACGCTAGGTCAGCTTCAGCAAGTTGCAGGTGAAATCAGGGAGGAAATCATAAACACTGTTTCCGAGACCGGCGGCCATCTGGCGTCCAGCCTTGGAGTGGTGGAACTAGCCTTGAGCATTCACACTGTGCTGGGCAGCCCTAATGATAAGGTGATATGGGATGTCGGCCACCAGGCGTATGCCCATAAAATCCTCACCGGACGACTTAGCGAATTCTCGTCTCTCAGGCAGTATGGAGGAATCAGCGGTTTCCCGAGAACGGACGAGAGCCCTCATGATGTATATAATACAGGGCACTCCAGCACTTCAATATCGGTAGCTCTCGGTATTGCAAAAGCCAGAGATCTAAGAAAGGAAGGCTACAGTGTTCTTGCAGTCATCGGAGACGGATCCCTTACCGGGGGGATGGCGTTTGAAGCCTTGAACCACGCAGGGCAACTTGGCACAGATATTATTGTTGTGCTGAACGACAATGAAATGTCCATTTCTCGGAATGTAGGAGGCCTTGCGTCCTATCTTTCTCGCATTAGGACAGAACCTCATCTGTTGAGAGCCCGTCGCAGGATCGATCGGATCATCAAAAGCATCCCAATCATCGGAAAAGATGTTTCCGAAAGCGTAAGGAAGCTCAAAGGCAGCCTAAAGTATCTGGTCATGCCGAGCATGCTCTTTGAAGACTTGGGTTTCACTTACTTAGGACCCCTTGACGGACATGACATCCCTCTCCTTATTCGTACGATTCAGCAAGCCAAGGCCAAGGGCGGCCCTGTACTGATCCATGTAGTCACGAAAAAAGGCAAAGGATACCCTCCCGCAGAGGCGGATCCCAGGGCTTTTCACGGAGTAGGCAAGTTCCATGTGCCTTCAGGTAAGATGCTTGCATCGAGTAGTTCCAAGAGTCTGTCTGAGATATTCGGTGAGGCTGTGGTGAAAGCAGCGTCCAAGGATCCTCGCATTATTGCCATTACAGCTGCAATGCCTGATGGTACAGGCCTCAATGCTTTTATGAAAGCATATCCTAATCGCTTCTTTGATGTGGGTATTGCAGAGCAGCATGCAGTGACGATGGCAGGAGGACTGGCAAGCCAGGGCTTCATTCCCGTGGTAGCTATTTACTCCACGTTTCTACAGAGGGCTTATGATCAGATTGTTCATGACATTGCCCTTCAAGGCCTTCATGTGGTTTTTGCCGTGGACAGGGCAGGGCTTGTAGGGGAGGATGGTCCCACGCACCATGGGAATCTTGACGTCGCGTTTTTAAGGAGCATTCCCGGTATGACCGTCATGGCGCCTATAGATGAAGATGAGCTTGTTTCCATGTTGGATTTCGCTTTGAACATAGAGGGTCCTTGCGCCTTCAGGTACCCTCGCTCATCTGCCATGGACAAGAGGAGAAAGAGGGCATGTTCGCCTATTGAATATGGTAGAGGCGTGCTTCTTGAGGATGGGAAAGACTTAGCGATAATTGCCTTAGGAAGCATGCTGTACCCTTCTTTGGATGCATTAGCAATCTTAAGGAGGGAAGGCGTGTCTGCGGCTGTGTTAAATGCCAGATTTGCGAAACCGGTGGACGAGTCTTTGATTCTGGAGATTTCAAGGAAATGCAAGAGAGCGCTTGTAGTTGAAGAGGCAAGCGTCATCGGAGGCCTGGGCAGCGAGGTCGCAGATATCCTTTCGAAGAAGGCTCAAGGAAAGGTGGAGTTTGCCCATTTGGGCATACCTGACGACTTTGTAACGCACGGGCCTCGTGAGATCCTTCTTGC
>DGZL01000163.1:1105-13222 GCA_002398515.1 Firmicutes bacterium UBA4981 | reverse complement strand
TGGCCCACGAAGTTGCACAGTCGGTGTCAAGCAGTATTGAAGGTGTAACGTAGACATGGGAAGCAGAGACTTTGTGAACAGGCCCGGACGAGAGCGTCTTGACGTATTGCTGGTAGAAAGGGGTATGGTAGCTACCAGAGAAAAGGCGCGTCGCGCTGTAATGGCGGGAGAAGTTGTGGTTAACGGTGTGCTTGAAACCAAACCCGGCACATTTGTGAAATCTAATTCGGAAATAGAGCTAAGGACGTTGAAAGAGAAAAGGGTTTTCGTCAGCAGAGGCGGGGAGAAGCTGGTCAAAGCCCTTGAGGAATTTGAGATTGACGTCAGAGACAAGGCGATCATGGATATTGGCGCATCCACAGGAGGGTTCACAGACTGCCTACTACAGCACGGCGCCAAGCGAGTCTATGCAATAGATGTTGGGTACGGACAGCTTGCTTGGGAACTTCGCAACAATCCGAAAGTCGTTGTCATGGAGCGCACAAATGTCAGATACCTTGAACCTGGTTCAATCCCTGAACCGTGTGATTTCGCCACAGTGGATGTGTCGTTCATATCAGTAGTGAAATTCATGCGCCATCTACTGACATTTCTTAAGGATGACGGAGGGCTCGTTATCCTCATTAAACCTCAGTTCGAAGCAGGTAGGGGAGAGGTGCAAAGAGGCGGAGTGGTCCGCGACTCAGACGTGCACATTGCGACAATTCGAAGGCTCGTGCAATTCATGGAAGGGGAGGGCCTTGAAGTCAAGGGCCTGACCTACTCGCCGATAACAGGACCTGCAGGAAACATCGAGTTTTTGGTGTATGCTATAAAGAGAGAGGCCCGAACACTGAGTTCTTGTTCTCTTCGGACCATATCCCAAGTAGTTGAAGCTGCCCACAGGGAGCTTACGGACGGATGATCTGTGCAAGGAGACATTATGTAATGAGATTTGGTCTAATAGTACACCTTGGAAAAGACATCGCGATTACGACTGCAAGTGATTTGCTCAAAACTCTTCCGGGGCGCGGTGTCGAAGTCCTCCTGGATCCGGAAACCGCTGATTACCTTGACTTGCCTGAAGCTTCATTCGGTGATGAGGATTTAGCGAGCAAGCTGGATGTAGTAGTAGTCCTGGGCGGAGACGGGGCTTTGCTTAACGCTGCACGGCGCTTAGCAGGAACGGGCCTTCCTATTCTTGGAGTCAACGTAGGACATTTGGGGTTCCTTACCGAGATAGAACTTAAGGGTATGGACAACGCATTCGACAGGATCCTTTCAGGCCGCTACGAAGTGGAAGAGAGAATGATGGTTCACGCTGAAGTAAGGCGTGGGGAAGAAGGGGTTGTCAGAGAGTTTATCGGTCTCAATGACGTGGTCGTCACCAAAGGGGCGTTTGCAAGGATGATCAGGTTGGATACTTACGTAGGCTCCAGCCTCATTGGAACTTATCCTGCGGACGGCGTGATTGTGGCCAGTCCTACCGGTTCTACAGGGTATTCACTTTCAGCCGGAGGCCCCATTGTCAACCCTGCAATGAACATGCTGATATTGACGTTTATCTGCCCACACACCCTGGGAGCAAGATCTTTTGTAGTGTCTCCTGAGGATGACGTGAGAATAGTCCTACAGGCCCAAAACGAGGATGTAATGTTGACAATCGACGGACAAGTGGGATTTGGATTGGAGCACAAGGATGAGGTTGTGGTAAGACCCGCAGTTCCGAAAACATACCTTATCAAACTAGGCAACAGAGATTTCTATGAAGTCCTAAAGACACGTCTCGCGGAGGGTAAGGTGTAATGAGACAAAGGCTGTCTAAGACTAAGCGTCACGCGAAGGTGTTGGAAATCATACGAGGGAAATCCATTGAAACCCAGGAAGATCTGGCTGCCTCCTTGCAGAAAGAGGGCTTTGAGGTTACACAAGCTACTGTATCCAGGGATATCAAGGAACTGGGTATAACCAAGACGCCCACCGGTAGCGGCCGATATCGCTACGTTGTACCGAAAGAGAGAGCTTTTGAAGATTCTAGGCGCAGAATGGGACGGCTGCTAAGGGATTCTGTGGTATCTATTGACTACAGCGAGAATCTTCTGGTCATAAGGACGCTGACAGGTAACGCCCATGCGGTAGCGGCAGTCATTGACAACACGGGCATTCCTGAAATCGTAGGCACAATCGCAGGCGATGACACAATACTTATAGTCGTAAAACCGAAATCCGCTGTAATCAGTGTTATGGAGAGGCTCAACAGATTAAGGCTTCAATCTGAAGAGTAGGACAGGCAAGTTGCCTTTTAAGGCAGTCTGGTGGTGGATTTGGATGCTTCTTGAACTCCATATCAAGGATTATGCCTTAGTGGACGAGGCCGTGCTGGAGTTCGGCCCCGGGCTTAATGTCCTCACAGGTGAAACAGGCGCGGGAAAGTCAATAATAATCGGTGCTGTAACACTCTTGCTCGGCGGACGCGGTGCTTCTCTGCACATACGAACCGGGTGTGATGAAGCATCCGTCCATGGCGTGTTTGCTGTTGCCCAGGGGGCATCTCTAATAAGAAGTCTTACTGCTCTCGGCCTTGAACTCGGTGACGACAATACGGTAGTTATATCTTGCTCAATATCGAGCTCAGGAAGAAGCCAACGAAGGGTGAACGGCCGTCCCGTTACCCAAGCCATGCTCGCTGACATAGGTGAATATCTTGTTGACATTCATGGACAGCATGAACATCAGGCTCTGCTCAGGCAGCAAAGACATATAGAGTATCTGGACAATTTCTCAGGCGAAGAAGGGTTAGAAGTCAAAGAACAGGTAAATGCCTACTACCGAAGGCTGAATCAGCTTGAAGCAGGCCTCACGGAACTTCGCTTGAGTGAGCAGGAACGCGAAAGGAGGTTGGATTTTCTTCAATTTCAGTCTGAGGAGATTGACGCTGCCAATTTAGTGCCCGGTGAAGATCTATCCTTGGCTAAGGAGCATGATGTTCTGGCTTCAGCAGGTGAGCTCTACGACAGAGCCTCTCTTGCTCACGCGCTGCTCCACGGGGAAGATCACGGCACTCCCGGGGTTATTGACAGGCTTGCCGCTACATTGGAAGAATTAGAGCCTGTGCTTAGAATTGATGATACTCTGAGGGATTCTAAGGAGCTTCTCCAGACTGCTTTGGCCGCATGCGAAGAAGCTTCCAGAGAGATTAGAGTGTACAGAGACGGCATTGACCGGGATCCCCGACTTCTGGCAGAGACGGAAGCAAGGCTTGCTGCGATTCAGGGCTTAAAGAGGAAGTACGGAGATACTGTTGACGAGATATTGAACTATAGACAAGAGATAGGTGACGAAATCACAATGCTTGAGTTGTCTGTCCGAGAACTTGCTGTTATCGAGAAAGACATCGCCAAAACCCGACTGGATTTGGGCAGGGTTTCAGAAAAGCTCCGTAGCGTCCGGATGCATGCTGCCCAAAAGCTCAGAAGGCGTGTCAGCTCCGAACTTGAGGAACTTGCCATGGGTTCGTCCGTTTTCGAAGTGGACTTTAGAGAAAAAGAAGATCCGAAAGGAGTCCCTGTAGGCGAGAAAATGTTGGCCGTCAAAGCCGACGGAGTTGATACTGTGGAGTTCCTCTTGTCAGCAAATCCAGGGGAACCCCCGAAGCCCCTGGCAAGGATTGCAAGCGGCGGAGAGATTTCCCGCATAATGCTTGCCCTTAAGTCCATTCTGGCATCAGTGGACGAAGTCGGCACGCTGATATTTGACGAAATCGATGCAGGGATAGGGGGTAGGACAGGTACTGTCATCGGGGAGAAGCTGGCAGCTATCGGTAAGGTGAGGCAGGTAATCTGTGTTACACACTTGCCTCAAATAGCTTGTATGGCAGATGTCCACTATTCCATCGGCAAAGAGGTCAAGGACGGACGTGCTCGCACAGTCGCAACTAAACTCAGAGATTCTGACCGTGTCCGGGAAATCGCAAGAATGCTGGGGGGACACCCTGAGCTTAGCGCAACAAGTATGAAACATGCAAAAGAGATGCTGAAAATCGGGTAAACAGTCAAATTGCCTCGTCTCACGAAGGAAATCCCGCTGATATCTCGAATAACTAAATAAGTCAATGCGTCTAAACCTCCGTATCTACCTTGGATACCGGTCTTATGTCATACGGTATCAATTTGAGCCATGGAAGGGATGGGCCGCGTTATGGATGATGGTAGGATCAAACGCCATCCGATACTTGAGTTCAAGGAGGGTAGGGTTGTTCGCTTTACGTTTGACGGCAAAGAGCTTGAGGGGTATGAAGGCGAACCAATAGCCTGTGCCTTACATGCAGCCGGTGTGCGAGTCCTCAGAGAAAGTCCTGAGCTGAAAAGGCCACGGGGCTTTTTTTGCGCTATTGGGAATTGTTCGTCATGCCTAATGACAGTGGATGGACGGCCTAACGTTAGGGTATGTGTTGAGAGATTACGAGAAGGAATGAATGTAATAACTCAAAAAGGGAAGGGTGTCCTCCTTGCTGACAACTGAAATATGTGTAGTTGGAGCAGGACCCGCAGGGCTCAAGGCAGCTATCTCAGCTCGCGATATGGGGGCCCGTGTAGCAATAGTGGATTCCGGGGTAAATCTCGGGGGTCAGCTTGTCAAGCAGACCCACAAGTTCTTTGGCTCCAGAGGGCAATTTGCCGGGATGCGGGGAATTGATATTGCAAAGCTCCTTTCAGATGAGCTCTTCGGAGATCCTTCAGTAGACGTACTCAGTGATTCGCAAGTTGTAGGGTTTTACGATGACGGGACGCTGGCTATCGAGAAAGACGACTCCATTCGGTTCCTTAAGCCGGAGCGAGTTATTTGTGCTACAGGGGCTTCAGAGAGGATGCTTCCTTTCGAAAATAACGACCTTCCCGGAGTGTATGGCGCCGGGGCTGCGCAAACTCTCATGAATATGTACGGGGTCAAGCCCGGAAATCGAGTGCTGATGATTGGCGCAGGCAATATCGGCCTTATTGTCAGTTATCAGTTGCTGCAAGCAGGCGTATCGGTAGTTGCAGTGTTAGAGGCAATGCCTCATGTGGGAGGGTATCATGTGCATGCCCGCAAGATCCAAAGGGCAGGTATTCCTATCCTCACTTCTCACACGATAAAGGCAGCCCATGGAACCGAGGCAGTTGAAGGGGCCACTGTATGGGCGCTGGACCCTGAGTTTCATCCTATCCCAGGCTCTGAGCGTTATTTTGAAGCAGATACTGTTTGTCTTGCAGTAGGCCTTTCACCCCTTACAGAGCTCCTGTGGCAGGCAGACTGTAAGATAAGCTATGTGCCGGAACTTGGCGGACATACGCCGCTTCGTGACGAAAACTATGAAACCACCCGTCCGGGCGTGTTTATCGCCGGAGACTTGGCAGGGATAGAAGAGGCGTCTTCCGCAATGATAGAAGGCACAATCGCAGGCCTTTCGGCAGCGAAATCCCTAGGCTACCAGACGGACGATTTTGAAGAGAAGCTCAGCCGGGCGAAGGCGGAGTTACGGACATTTAGGCAAGGACCGACAGGCCGAAAGGTAAGGCAAGGGATAGCAAAGCTCATGGCGCTCACAGAGGGGGTGAGGGCATTTGACTGAGAGTAACAGGGATTCTCGTATGATTCCCGACGCAGAGAGGCGAGCCAGAGGCCCGGTTGTGGTAATAGAATGCTTTCAGGAAATTCCCTGTGACCCCTGTCACGAGGCGTGTAATCACGGGGCGATCCAGGCTTTTGATGATATCAACAGTTTGCCTGAGATAGACTTTACCAAGTGTAACGGGTGCGGAAGGTGTATTTCTGTCTGTCCGGGGCAAGCCATATTCGTCGTGGATGAAACATGGAAAGACGGCCTTGCAGTTGTCAGAATTCCTTATGAGTTTATTCCCCTCCCCCATAAAGGACAACAGGTGAAGGGTCTTTCAAGAGACGGAGTCGAGTTGTGCGAGGCTAAGGTCGTGAAGGTGGAAGACACCAAAAGGAATGATAGAACTCCTGTAGTATGGGTGGAGATACCTCGGGCCCTTGCTATGGATGTGAGGCATATTCGTGTGGGAGGGACTTCACTTGCGAGATAAGAAACCTAACAAAGAGGAAAAAACGGATGTATCCGAGCTCACTTTGATTTGCCGCTGTGAAGATGTAACTCTCAAGGAAATCCGGGACCTGATTGCGGAAGGCTACACTACCGCAGAGGAAATTAAGAGGATTGCAAGGTGCGGCATGGGGCCATGCCAAGGCCGCACATGCCGTGAGCTGCTACTTGCCGAGATTGCAAAGGCTTTGGGAGAGAAGGTGGATAACGTGGCGCCGACAAGGTACAGGCCGCCCACGAAGCCTATCCATCTTGGTGGCATTGTTGAAGGTGATACCGATGACTTGTGCTAGAACCGTGTCACCCCGGATGTCAGATGATTTGCCAAAGACCGCTGACGCAGTGGTTATCGGTGGCGGTGTTATCGGCACGTCTATCGCGTATCACCTGGCGAAGAAAGGGTTCGGCCGTGTGGTGCTTCTGGAGAGGTCTTACTTGGCTTCCGGTTCCACGGGGCGTTGCGGAGCCGGGGTCAGGCAGCAATGGGGCACCAAACTTAACTGCCTCCTGTCTGTTGACAGCGTCAGAGCGTTCGAAAGAATGGATGACGAGTTGAGTTATTCAAGGAGTATAGAGTTTAAACAAGGCGGCTATCTTCTATTAGCGTACACACAGCGTGAAGCGGATCAGTTCAAAGAGAACGTGGGGCTTCAACATAAGCTGGGTATACCGGTCAGCCTCCTTACTCCGGTGGAAGCTCGGGAAATCGTCCCAATACTCAATACTGCCGGTATCCACCTGGCCACATTCTGTCCTACAGACGGTCACGCTAATCCTTTTCATGTTACGTACGCTTATGCCACGGCCGCAAAGAGATTGGGCGTCACGATACATACCTTCACCGAAGCTTATGAGATCCGGACTGAATCCGGAAAAGTCGAAAGCGTACGAACTAACAAGGGAGCGATTGGGACTAAGGTAGTGATTAACGCTGCAGGACCCTACTCAGGGGTAGTCGCAAGAATGGTAGGCCTGGATATTCCGTTCTATCCGGAGCGACACCAAATCCTTGTGACAGAACCTGTGGAGCCGGTTCTGGGCCCGATGGTGATGTCCTTTTCCCGGCGATTCTACTGTCAGCAGACTCCTCACGGAAGCTTCATTATGGGTATGGGAGATCCGAAAGAGAAACCTGGGTTCTCTGTCACTTCGACCCGGGAATTCTTAGTTGAAATGGCAGAGGAAATAACGAAGGTACTACCTCCTTTGGGGGAGTTGTCAGTGGTCAGGCAGTGGGCCGGGCTTTATGACATGACGCCTGATGCCCATCCAATCTTGGGGAGCACACCATGTGAAGGGTTCTATCTGGCTTGCGGATTTTCAGGGCACGGGTTTATGCTGGGACCTGTGACCGGCAAGCTAATCAGTGAAATCGTATGTGATGAAGAGCCTTCTATTGATATTCATGGGCTTGACCTGGGAAGGTTTGAACGTGGAGAACTGGTGATCGAACCGTCAGTTGTGTGAGGGGATTGACGGTCTTACGGCTCTCTCGGCAGGCAGGGAGGTATTGGTATGGGGATTGACATAGACATGAAGAGGTGCACAGGATGTAAGCTTTGCCAGATAGTGTGTTCTGTCGCTAACTTCGGGGAGAACAATCCGAAGAAAGCCGGCATAAAAATAGTGTCCAGGCTGTTTACTGAAGCCAGATATGAGGTTATTGTCTGCGACCAGTGCGGTGAGTGTATAGACGCATGTCCCTTTGAGGCAATCAGTTTAGCTTTGGGAGTTGTCGTCATCGATCCTGAGCTATGCACGAACTGCGGAGTTTGCGTGGACGCGTGTCCAAACGGCGCTTTGTTTACTCATCCTGACGTGGATCACCCGATAAAGTGTGTCTTGTGCGGTGAATGCGAGACGCTTTGCCCGAGAGGAATTCTAGGTGCCCTTGCAGCTAGCCATGAGGGGGAGGTGGCGGATTAGATGTACGGATATGCAGGAAATATTCTCCGGGTGGACTTGTCTTGCGGAAAAGTTTCGTATGAGCCTCTTACTGAAGAGCTAGTTCACAATTACATAGGCGGTAGGGGATTCGGCGCCTACTATGTTTACAAAGAAGTCCCACCCGGCGCTGACCCTTACGGACCCCACAACATACTGGTGTTTGCGTCAGGCCCGTTTGCAGGGCTGTTTTTGCCCAGTGGGGCAAAAACCAGTATCTCAGCAAAGAGCCCGGCTACCGGCCTTTACGGTGACAGTAATGTCGGGGGACACCTGGCAGGGGAACTGAAGTACGCCGGGATAGACGCGATTATCGTGAGGGGCAAGGCACAATCCCCGTCGTATTTGCTGATCGATGATGATCGGGTAGAGATCCGGGGCGCGGATCACCTTTGGGGGCAAGGCGCAATAAAGGCTGAAGAAGTCCTGAAAGAAGAGTTAGGGGACGAATTTCAGATTGCCACGATAGGTCCTGCAGGCGAGGCCGGTGTCGTGTTTGCATGCATAAACCACGATTTTGGCCGTCAGGCAGGCAGGTGCGGAATGGGAGCTGTCATGGGGTCCAAGAACCTCAAAGCTATTGCTGTGAGGGGGACTCGAAGTGTGCCTGTAGCTGACGTTGCCGGACTGAGGAATGTGGCGACTCGCATGTTCCGGGAGCTTATGGCAAACCCCGGTCTCAAGGTATGGCAGGATCTAGGGCTCGCGCAGGTGACTACGTGGGCGAACTCTATCGCAGCCCTTCCTACTCGCAACTTCAGGCAGAATTTCTATGAGGATGTAAACGGGTTAAGCGGCGAGCTTATGAAAGAGACTATTGTTGTGGGTGACAAAGCGTGTTTCGCTTGTCCCATGGCCACCGGAAAACTATGCAAGGCGAGTTTTCGTGGAAAGACTGTCCTTGTGGAAGGGCCGGAGTATGAGACTACAGCGCTCATCGGGAGTAATTGTGCGATACACTCAATAGAGGAAGTGGCGTTTGCGAATTATGTCTGTGATGAGCTTGGCCTTGATACGATTTCTGCAGGCAATGTTGTGGCATTTGCCATGGAATGCTTTGAAGAAGGCATAATCACAAAGGAAGATACCGGAGGTATTGAAGCCAGGTTTGGGAGTCTTGACGCGTTTTGCGATCTTGCGCATAAGATAGCTGCCAGGGAAGGCATTGGAGATCTTCTGGCTCAGGGAGTGGCAGGCGCTGCCGAAGCCTGGGGCAAAGAGGCGAGGCGTATAGCCATCCATGTTAAGGGGCTCGAATGGAGCGGATACGAGTCCAGGGGCGCGCCTTCCATGATGCTGGCATACATGACGTGTGACATAGGCGCGCATCACAACCGTGCATGGTCAGTTACCCACGATATTGCGGTAGGACGTGATATCATTGAAGGGAAGGCTGCTAAAGTTGTAGAATATCAACATGTGAGGCCTCTTTTCGATTGCTTCGGTGTGTGCAGGCTACAGTGGGTTGAACTGGGTCTTCCTCTTGAGCATTACGCCAGGTTGTATCCGGTCGTAACCGGAAGGGACGATTCCTGGGAAGACCTACTGGAGAAGTCTGAGAGAATATGGAATCTGACACGGGCGTTTGCTGTGAGGGAAAGAGAGGACTTCGGAAGGGCTGATGATTGGCCTCCGAGAAGATTCTATGAAGAACCCGTGCCTGACGGCCCGATTGGAGGGTTCCGCATCACATCAGAGGACCTTAATACCCTTCTTGACGAGTACTATGAAGCGCGGGGTTGGGACTCGAACGGGAGGCCGAAGGTAGACACTCTGACACGACTTGGACTTGAACATGTCGCGTCTGAACTTCATAATATGGGGAGGATTACATGAAAGTTACCCTCAGGTTTGCCCGGGCAATACGGGAAATCTACGAGAACCTTGATGAAGAAATAGAAGTAACACTGGAAGAAGGCGCGACAGCAAGAGACGCTCTGGCTGCCGCAAACTTGCCGCAAGGCGCCTGGGGCATCCTGCTTACCTGTGACAGGCTTTGTAAGATAGATGAAAAAGTTGCCCATGGTCAGATAATCACAGTGCTTCCGCCGGTTTCAGGCGGCTAAGGAATCAATTGGCTGAAGTTGCTTAAGTCAAGCTGCATAATGCCCCGCCTCAGCATAATATGAGTTGTGTCACTCTCGCTGGAGAGACACACTATTATGCGGGGCGGGGTTAAGTCTATGGAGCGTCCTGGAATCACAAACGTCTGGGCTACCGGATTTGCTGACCCAATGGCGAATCGCGCCACGTCCCGCCTGGTCATAGAAGCCACTTCCTTGCCGAGTTGTCGTATTCGTAGGGTATCTGCCAATGAATTACGGATAGACCTCCCCGACTCCGTGCTTGTCATGGCGCCTGACCGGATAGTAGTGAATGATGGGCTCATGTCCCGAATGACAGTGGCGCCCGGACCACAATACCCTCATATTCATGTGAGTCTCGAACACCCATCGTCTTGGACTGTGATTGAGGTTCCGGAGGCGCCCAAAGGAGGCGCGCCCGGAAGACTTATGATAGATCTGGATCGTAGTCCTATCAAGGCGATGTTTGAGGGTAAGCTTGTAGCTATCGATCCCGGGCACGGAGGTTCTGATGTCGGGGGACGCGGTCCGGTTAATCTCGTGGAAAAGAAGATAACTCTTGAGATAGGGCGACTCGTTGCCAATGCCCTTGCGCGAGAAGGGGCAGGAGTAGTGATGACTCGCACATCTGACGAGGATGTGTCAAAAGCGGCAAGATTTACTCGTGCAGAGTCCTCCGGTGCTGACGTCCTTATCAGTATCCACGCGTTTTCATCAAAGAACCGCAAGATATCAGGCTCAAGAACGCTATATAGCAGAGAGACGGAAAGCAAGAGCCAGGCTCTAGCCGAATGCATCCGGGCCTCCCTGGTTGAGAAACTTCCCGTGACAGATAGGGGGACAGCCAGGAATCCTGCGAGACTCCCTTCTGATTTCAGAATCCCGTACGTAGTTGTGGAAGTGGCTGCTATAACTAATTGGGTAGACGAAGGACGGTTTCGTAGCCCTACGTTTAAGGAACGAGCTGCAGAGGCATTAGTTACAGGACTCAAAAGATACTTCCTTCAGACCGTTGAGCGGGCTGATAAGTGCGGTAAAGCCCTTGATAAACCCAGGACTGTTCCGATGAAGGTTGCAACGTTTCCAATAAGGACCCACTTGATAGGCGAGAACGAGGATCTGGTTGAAGTCGTCAAGAGATACACCCGAGAGATTACGAAGCCCGGTGACGTTGTAGTTGTGGCTGAGAGTGTCGTAGCCATAACACAAGGTAGGGCTGTTTTGCCTGAGTCCGTCCACCCCGGAATCCTTGCGCGCATGCTGTGCAAGCTTCCGGGGAAGGACGGAAGCCTCGCTACTCCCCCTGCAATGCAGCTTGCAATTGATGAGGTAGGGCCCTACCGAGTGATGCTGGGAGTTGTGGCTGCCGGGGTAGGCAGGCTCATTGGGCGTAGAGGCGATTTCTTTAGAGTCGCTGGACATTCCCTGGCCCAAATTGATGACATAGCAGGGACTCTTCCTCCATATGACAAGCATGTAATTCTCGGACCATCCAGTCCGGCGAGAGTCGCAAAACACATCAAAGATTCCGTAGGTGTGGACATCGCAATAGTAGACGTAAATGATCTTGGCTGTGTAGATGTCCTGGGAATAACGGATCGCATAGCTTTGGACTGGGTAATGCAAGCGCTCGCAAGTAACCCTCTGGGAAATGATGATCAACAGACCCCCATAGCTATCCTTAGGCCTATCTACTGATCTTTACGCTTAATATGAGTTCGGTCCAAGGCGCTCTTGTAGGGGGTTTTGTTCAGGGGACTTTGTTGTTACCGAAGGCGCCTTGGTATTGGCATTATCCCGCTCTACGCGGCATAAATAGGGTACTACTATGAAGACTCAGTCCTTCTTAAGCGGCACTCTGACACTCTTGGGCGCAGGAATTATTACAAAGGCGTTAGGCGCTTTGTTCATTATTCCCCTTACTAGGTTAGTAGGAGCTGAAGGTGTCGGACTTCTGCAGATGGCATCCCCGGTTTTCGTCGCAGTCTTAGTGCTCTCGGCATC
>DGZL01000163.1:558-931 GCA_002398515.1 Firmicutes bacterium UBA4981 | reverse complement strand
CATCCCCGGTTTTCGTCACAGTATTAGTGCTATGCGCATCGGGGATTCCCGTCGCCACCTCAAAACTCGTGTCTGAAAGACTCGCTGTCGGAGATGAATCCGGTGTAAGACAGGTCGTATCAGTATGCCTTGGGGCTATGATCCCGGTAGGGATATTGCTCTCATATGCGCTGTACTCCGGAGCAGGCTCTATTGCAGCTTTCATAGTAAGAGATCCCAGGGTGTTGTTTCCGCTTAGGTGTTTGTCTCCTGCCATTTGTTTTGTGACATGCTCCGCGGTTTTCAGGGGCTATTTTCAGGGGCGCCGTATCATGGCTCCAACAGCTGTCTCTAATGTGACAGAGCAGGTGGTCAGGGTAATCGTCGGGCTTGG
>DGZL01000163.1:0-307 GCA_002398515.1 Firmicutes bacterium UBA4981 | reverse complement strand
TGCCCAGAGGTGTGCATTGGTCTGCTGCAGGAGCAGCTATCGGTGGATCTTGCGGGTCTTTGGCAGGGCTTCTGCTCCTTGTCATATACTTCATGGTCGTGGGAAAAAAGGATGTCACACAAAAGGGCAGGTGGAAGCCGACCAGTCTTTCAACGCCTTCGCCGGACAGGCGGTCATCTCTTTCTACCCTAAAGGAGGTTGTGCGCCTTGCATGGCCGGTGACTATAGCGGCACTGGTTTGGCCTTTACAGGACTTTCTGAGTGCAGCTATCATCCCCACAAGACTTCAGCACATAGGTTTTTCCGT
>DGZL01000039.1 GCA_002398515.1 Firmicutes bacterium UBA4981 | reverse complement strand
TGGTCGAACTCTATTCCAAGATCCTTCTCCGCTCGTTTCATACCTTCGTAGGCAGAGTCATTAAACGACTTGTCTCCGAGGCCTCCTGTGGCAAACACAATAGCCATCCTGGGCTTGGCTGCAGCCGCACCGAACGAGGCTATCCCCATCACCATTACTACAATCAAAGCAATGCTGGATAGAGCTAAGACCTTTCGGGTTCTGTTCATCTCAGAAAATACCTCCTGTAGTGAATTGATACAAGACTTTACTTTTATTAATTTCGACGCATGTCGCAACAATCCTGCCATATTCTAGCGGAACGTAGCCAGTACATGTAGTCATGCACCTGTCTATTGTCATCCACCTGCATATGGAAGTTAGCTCGATTGAGTGTCCGTACGCGGTTCATACGTATCGGCTCAATCCAGGTTTTTGAAGTCAATAAGCACCTTGAGGCTTCCACTGATGCACGCTGCGTCAAAAGCGTCTAGCATCTGATCTGCTGAGAAAACCGCATCGATCAGCGGTTCCGTGGTGACCGTCCCATTTTCGAGAAGTCGCAAGGCAGGCGGGAACGGCCCGCACCGTGAACCTACACATGTGATCTCATTACGGACTACCGGTGTAAGGTTGATATGGACACCTTGGTGAAAAGTGCTCTTTAGCACGATTGTTCCCTTAGGGCGCACTATAGCCATGGCAGTTTCAATGCCTGACGAATTGCCTGTGCAGTCAACAGCCACGTCGACTCTGCCTGTATATTCTGAGGAAAGGACAGCTTCCATACCGGCCATCCTTGCAATCGCCAGCTTCTCCATGTGTTTACCCAGCACGACAACGCGATACCCAAAGGCGTGTATTGCCTGTGCTGTCAGAAGGCCCAGTTTGCCGTCGCCGATTACTGCCACCAGGTCGGTGGGCAGTATGTGGACTTGCTCGAGAACTTCGATGCCTGCAGCAAGAGGTTCAGTAAATACCGCCTGACGGTCGGTGACTGAATCCGGGACGACATGTAGATTGGACTCGGGCAAGATTACATAGTCTGCAAAGCAGCCCTGCCACCCGTTTATCCCCATGGCTTTAACATTGTCGCAATGGCGCGGGTTACCGCTCCGGCACATGGGACACTCACCGCACCCTATATTGATTTCCCCCACGACACGTTTCCCCACCAGTCCGGAGTTGTCCGCATCCACAACCTTGCCGACAAACTCGTGCCCCATGATTCCTTTATACGCCAGATAACCCCGGGTCACTTCGATGTCTGTGTTGCAGATCCCCGCAAGAGAGACACATATCAATGCCTCGCCCCTTCCCCGTTTCGGGATAGGCATGTCCACTGCTTTGAGGCCTTCCTCAAAAACCAAGGCTCGCACACGAGGTCCCCCTTCCTCTTATTACTCACTTCCTAACTAACACATTCGCCCCTATGCCGACTCCGATATCTCTCGCCACTGCTTCGCATTTTGCCTTTAACAGAAAGTAGAGCGCACGTCCTGCAGTGTCGCTAAGGGTCTCATAGTTGCCCTGTCCCTTACTGATCACGACATCGGCATCACGGTAGAGCTTTAAGAACTCCGGGCCAGTTTTATCCAGGATTAGTCCGGGCACAGCGCTTCCTGTAGACACAATGGTTGCATCGTGATCCAAGCCGGACGCAATCGCATCTTCTGCTGTCGCATCGTTTATTATCGGGACACCGCGGACTGCGTAAAACACACCGACTTTTTCACCGGACACATTCTTGATCTCAGAGATCAGAATTCGGTCGAGGACTGTCTCGCCTGCATTATCCCCGATAATCACCACAGTCTCGACATTTTGCAGGTCCTCGCGGAGCGCCTTTATATCGCATACGGCAAATCCTTTTGTCAGCTCTCTATTGAGAACGGTCTCTATATCCACTGTTCGCATATCTCCGTATACACCCGCATCCAGGAGATTGCCTACTGCCGATACCTCCAGGGCGGAGAGCAACCTATCCTCCTGCGCCTCAACGTACCTTTTCAGCGCCGGATAAATATCATGGGCCATCTTGATAGCGACTCTTTTCACCTTTTCATAGGGATCCTCATTTCCTGTATACTCCTTGACCACCTCGTGAACCGCGCCTCCCATCTCCGGCGCGGTTTTGTAGGAATCGTACCTTGAAAGGACCTCAAGTGATTTCAGGATAATCTTCTTCTGAATATCAGAATCAGTCGTTGCGAGCCTGGCAGCTTCCAAAGCCTGCCTCAAATTACACGGAACACAATCTAGCTGGACCTTCATAACTAACCTCCGTTACTAAGCGCAAATAACCTACCCGCACGACAGGCTTGCGCCTTCGACATATGCGCCTGGGACTTCCCAAAGCACCGGGCCAGTCTGTCTCCAGGCGTACTATAGAATCCGGTATCCTGCATACGGCCAGAGTATGCGGGATACCGGCACTAAGCGGAACGACTACGATGTGACAGGGCAGCCTTATTCCTTTTCTCCGCTGTCTGGCGGAAACACTCCCCACTTGGCAGAGAAAGTGAGCTCGGTTGTCGTACCATCCATTGTAATTCGCCACTCGCCCGGCATTTCAGCAGGAACTGAGATGTAAGGCGTGTCAACTTCTATCGTCTCTGCAGTACTGTATTCATCACTCCATGCGACACTCCCATCCGGAGCGACCAGGGTCAAGGTGAAATCGAAAGGCCCAGCAGAAAAGCTGAACTCCAAACCAATCTCGGAACAGTCCGCGGACTCAGATGTAGGTTCTGGAACCTCTATGACCGCTATATTGATTTTCCCAGATATCTTCCCTGCTGACATAGACATAGTCTGTGGAGCTTGAGATTCAGGGATGACTGATGAAAAGGGGCCGACTCGTGCACGAGAGGAGATCTCGACCACGCACACAAGACAGAGTATAGCAATGGCGATCCAGAGAGATGCCGAGCGCCATATTGCGGAAGGCGGCAGTCGCCCGGCGGTGTCCGGTTTCTGCCTGGGCGACGAGCATGACTTGACGATACCCATCATCAGGAGCGCCAGCGCAAGACCGACTATTGCTGTCGGCCAGTTCAGCACAGCTAGAAGACGTGAACTCGAGATTTGACCTGTGCCGGCTATCACGGTGAGACTCGCAAGCCCATTATTTGCAGCGTGCAGCGCAATACTGGGCCATATCGAACCGGTTTTGAGGGCACAGTAACCCAGTGCAAAGCCGATAAGTGTAGCAGGGATTACATTGCTTACGCCGTTTAGCGCGTGGTAGAACCCAAAAAGCACAGACGTGGCGATGAGAGCCTGCTTTTCGCCGAACCGGGAATATGCATTTTGCATCATACTTCTAAAGAAGACTTCTTCGCAAAAAGGTGCCAGCACTACGAGCCCAAAGATGAATGCACTGACTTGCGCCGAACTCAACCCTTTCATCATGCTTTCTGCGATCAGACTCTGTCCGATGTATCGGGTGAGGGAGATCTCAATGTTCATTGCTAGAACAGCGTTGAACACCCATAAGCCTATCCCTCCTAAGGTTGCCGCGACTATAGCCTTGGCCGGAGCCGGCCTAAAAGCGTAAACGTCACGCCATCGCCATCTCTTTCGTCCGGCCAGCAAAGATACTGGCATGAGAAAGAATACCAGCTCGTTAACCCAGAGGTTAAGGCCCAGTCCTATTCGCGGAACCAAAAGGACGCTGCCGACTAGCATAAAAACCAGCGCTGCAAGGTAAAACCGATTCGCCTGGCTTGGATTCGGCCCTGGCTCTATTTCGGGCCTTAGCCCGGACCCGTCGCCGTCTTGCAATTCCTCGTTTCCCACACAGAACACCTCTGATTTTCACACAAGACTCTTTTGCATCGTTGTTCGCCTTATAGATTGGCGATTCCTGCAACTGGATCTGCCTTTCGACAAATTCAGCCGTACACCGCAGCGATGCGGGGTGACTCGACTATACCACTTCAGGTATCAGAGCGCAAAGGATGATGATTTCACCCTCGATGAGCCCAACCTTAGCCAACCAGAGCAAAGACTGCTTCTTTCTCTGTTGCAGCCGAGTG
>DGZL01000137.1:6736-11504 GCA_002398515.1 Firmicutes bacterium UBA4981 | reverse complement strand
CCAAAGGATCAGCCACGAAAGCATAAGCATCGGCAAATGCCAACTTGAGAGCTTCAATTACCAGGTGGAGTTCATCTTTAGATACATGTCCGAGTGAGGCAATATCAAAGCCTTCAAGTATGCCAAGAGCAATGAGGGCAACAATACCCTGGCCGCTAGGAGGGATCTCCCATATATCGAATCCACGATACCTCAATGAGATAGGCTCTACCCACTCAGCCCGGTGTTGAGAGAGATCATCATATGTGATGTATCCTCCGGTGGCTTCGGAGTGACGTGCGATTTTCTCCGCAAGTTCACCTCTGTAGAAAGCCTCTCCGTTTGATTCACCGATAAGCCTGAGGGTCTCTCCCTGCTCCGGCAATCGAAACACTTCACCGGGAAGTGGTGCCCGTCCTTGAAGAAGAAACGCCTGACGGAATTCTTCAAACTCTCCAAAGCGCTTCTCCGCAGCTTTCCAATACCCTGCAATAACAGGCGGCACAGGATGCCCCATCTCAGCATATTCAATAGCAGGGGCAAGAACGTCTCTAAGGGGCATGGTGCCGAATCGCCTGGCAAGCTCCGCCCATCCTGAAACCACCCCTGGCACAGTCACAGGAAGCCAACCGGTAGCAGGGATACGATCCAGCCCCTGTAAAGCCGGCTCCTGAATATCCAACCCCATTGGGGCCCGGCCTGAAGCGTTGAGCCCATGCAGCTTCGTCCCATCCCAGACCAATGCGAAAGCATCGCCGCCGAGTCCGTTGCATGTAGGTTCAACAACAGTCAACGCTGCTGCTGCTGCAATAGCAGCATCTACCGCATTTCCCCCTTGAAGAAGCATGCGCATTCCTGCATGGACTGCCAGGGGATGGCTTGTAGCGACTGCTCCCCGCAAGCCCATGACAGGACTGCGATGTGAGTTGTAACGCCGACCGTAATCAAATTGCTTCAATAGAATCAGCGTCCTTACAGCATAATGGCAATTAGCGAGGCACTTTAGCTACCATTGACTGCTTCTCGTCATTATTGGGTCACTCTATCCCCAAGTATTCAAGCATCGCGTCTAAATTGCTTGTTGCAAGGCAGACCGTGGAATCCGTTGCCCCGTAGTACATCCTTAACTCCCTCGTTCGCCTGTTGGCAATAGCCCCTGTGGGAAAGGTCACTCCCGGTACATCTCCTATCCTCTCATATGGCCTGCGAGGTCCGAAAACCCAGTGGCTGCTGCGGCGGATAACCTTCCAAGGCTCGTTCAGATCCAATAGGGCTAATCCTACCCTGTAAAGGCTTCCTGACGCCGTTTTCCTTACACCGTGATAGAGCACGAGCCATCCATCGTTGGTCTCGATAGGAGGCGGTCCCAGACCGACCCTGGAACAATCCCACCAACCTGGCCTTACAGGAAGTAGTATCCTATGATCACCCCAGTATTTCAAGTCAGGTGAAAACGACATCCAGATATGAGCCTCACCCCGGATAACAGGACGGTGAATCAGCACATAGCGATCACCAATCATCCGAGGGAAAAGCGCAGCGTCCTTGTCCTCAGGAGGCAAGAGCGTACCCTTTCTCTCAACAGACTGAAAGTCTTTGGTGGTAGCCAAAGAAACCGTGGGCCCGCCTGCGGAGAAAGATACGTATGTTATGGCGTACTCCTCCATGTCTTCCATCCAGACAATTCGAGGGTCTTCTATACCCCACTGCTCTTCCTCTATGTTCGGATCCGGCTGCAAGAAGGGCTCTTCCTCAATTACCCAGTCGCTCCTGCCGTCCTTACTTCGGGCGATAGTCAGATGGGAAAACCCCCGCATATCTTCAACCCTGACGAGGAGAAGCGTTTCATCGTTATGTTCCACAGCGCCCGGGTTGAAAGTGGCATTGACCAAATACGGCCAGCCAGCGGGTGTTATGATAGGATTATCTCCATAACGATCAAAAAGCACGTCTGCAGTTTGATACTCAACATCTTTATTCATAGACAGAACCTCCTGTTTCATCCACCTGTGGCATTTGGCCAATAGCAGTCTACTGCCAACAGCCAATAATAAGGCACCCAGGATAAGCTCTGTAGTTCTCTTTTCCCCAAGAATATGCCAGGTGAGTAATTGTCTTGCCTCTATGGTCGCATCCGACAGAAGTCAAAGAACCTTACGGCAGCAGGTATTGAACTACCGGTAGGCTGGATCTGCTTGCGGATCCTGTCAAAGACTGGCGCCGGCTCCGCAATGTGTTGGAGGAAAAGACCGTCTGGAGAAGTCGACATACCAGTTGTCGTGGGCTCCAGATAAGCAGTACAGAACCGGATGATCTTACTTACAGAATATCAGAAAAGTAATATGTTGTCAATTTTCACACAATCGCACACTGGCACGACAGTGTTTTGACAACACATCCCTTCCTTATTATGCCAGGACGTTGTATGATAGCTGTCCTCTAATCCACTGCCTCGAGGCGAACAGGGGCGCCACTGCTGCCTGCATATCCCGCTGTTTGCGCAGCCTTGAAAGGGCAATTACCCCTGTCGCCCCTGAAACGGCATTTCTGATGTTGAGCATTCATCTTGTGCTACTCTGGATTATACATCCCGTGTTGCTGCATATAGTTGAAGATTCCTTCGCCGTGTTGCTGCTCCTCCTTCTGAATATGTTGCAGCGCTTGACGAATATTGGGGTTTGCTGATTCGAAGATCGCTGTGTCATAAGTTCCTGAGACGTATTTCTCAGTCATCAGCAAGTCATTACAGAGCATGGCGTCATTTTGCATAGTCATACCGGCACGGCCTTGTCCTCCCGGAGGCTGCTGTGCCTTCCGACCCATGCCCTGGCCTGCCTGTTGGCCTTGCTGTTGACCTTGCCCTCCTTGGACGTTCACCTGCTGTCCTTGTAACAATTGGTTAATGGTATTGTAGTGCTGTTGCTCTTGGGAACCGTACTGGTTGAATAGCTGCTTCAATTGGGGGTCCTGAACCTGCTCGGCGTAGTTGGTGTACTTCTCGATACAGATTTTCTCATGGCTTGACTGATCCTTCAGTAGTAGTTGCTCCTTCTGGGTAAGTTGAAAACCCACTTGAACCACCTCCAGTTCAAGTGTGGTTCACTTGAAGGCTGTTTATGCACAGGGGAAAACAGAATCTCAAGTGTTATTTAAACCCTGCCTTCCAAGGCCGATTTCTCCAAGATATTTACTGCCTCACACAGTTCAAGCGCCAGGAGGTTGTTCTTCAAGCGCTTACGTATAACACTTGAGAGACGCCGGTAATAAGCAAGCTGCTGTTCCTTTCCCCTTTTGAACCGCGCCCAAATACTATTCCCGGTCATCCGCATATCGCGAACAAGACAATACACATTGTGCAAGGCGTCCGCAGCCTTGAGCGCTACCACCTGCTCCTCTGCCAAACCTACATGCCAGAGAGCTTCCTCTTTTCTGATCTCCCACGGACGAGGAAAACCTCGGGCATCCGTCTTCTCTTCTGTAACTCCACGGACGACCGAGGCAATATCGTCTCCAAACTTCTTTTCCAACTCAACCGCAGTAGCAACCGTGTCCTCAAGCACATCATGAAGCAACGCTGCGACAACAAGATCTTCTCCGTATCCGTACTGCGCCAAAATAGCGGAAACGGCAACCGGATGGGTAATATATGGGACATCCGATCCCTTTCTGAACTGACCTTCATGGGCACGCAAAGCAAACTCCAAGGCTTCCTGGTAACGACGTGGATCATAACGATGTGGATTCATGCTGAAGTCTTACTTCCCTTCCCTATTGCGTTCACAGGCAAGCCTCGGCATTAGCGCGTCCTAAGGAAGAACATAGTTAAACTTCTTCCTGGGCGCTACAGGTTTAGCCAGGTCATCCATGGAGATCTTATACTTTCGGCCGATTGCCTCCCAACTCTCCCCTTTTCTCCACTCGTTGATTATCGCATTGACGTTCGCGTTTGCCCTGGAAGCAAGGTTCAGGGCAAATAGAATCTCAGTTTCGGTCATCCCTAGAGACAGCCATTTCTCCACCTGGGCAGGGGGGACATCATAATATGATGTGACAAATGCTATGAAGCTGTCGTTTTCGAAATTTGAACCTTTTTTCTTCGGTTTGGCCTTCTTGCCCTTGCCCTTCTGTTCAGCTATATCATCCCAGTCCTGCCCCTTGTTCTTCATATCTATGACAGTCACCGGATCCTCCTCGTAGTACTGTGACATGTAAACGGCGGAAAGAAGAACCCTGGGTTCACTGACTGTAGTTCGAGGAATCGTCGCTTCCACTGTGACAGTGGGAGAAGACGGAGGAGAGTAAAGGTTAGCCACAACCTTGACATCCATACCGAAGAAGGACGCCACTGCGCCTACAAGCAGTGTCTCCTCTAAACTCAACTTAGGCGCGGGGGCTGTAATTGAAACGTCTACAGATACTCCAGGACTTGTTTTTATCTCAGGAGCTTTCGTCCCAGGAGTCAATGCCTCAGCAATCCCAAAAGCCGGCACTGCAAGCGAATCGATGAAAGTGAACACGCATATCAAAGCCACTGCAAATAGCAATTTCTTACTCATCAAATTCCCTCCAAATTTCAGTCTATCCATATTATACCCTGTGACAGGCATAATGCCAATCGAGACGAATATTTATCAGGAATTCCGCAAGTGCCATATTCCCTGGGCATGTGTCCCAACCGGCACCCTAATTGTGGCTGCCAGATTAGGTGGGAGTCTTGCCCATCTACGAAAGAGCACATAGGCCCCCCTTACAGGGTATCTTAATCGAATATGGCTCATCTGGTGAGCCA
>DGZL01000137.1:0-6413 GCA_002398515.1 Firmicutes bacterium UBA4981 | reverse complement strand
AATTGATCCCTTGTCTGAATCATATAACTCATCACAATGACATGACATTATTTTTGAAAATCCAACAGTCTCTTTCAATCGATCCGTTGCAGGCTTTACGCTGGTTTAGTGCATATCACGCTCTATGGCTTACGGAATTCCTGAATATTTATGAGAGATTTACTGTGCAGTCCGCATGATGTCAGTTTTTAGAGGACTTGATATCAGTGCAGAGAATACTACAATACGCCCAATGCAACTCACCGGGATCCCGTGTCCGGACTGACGTCTGCAACGGCTTTCATCTGATTCATACAAGGAGGTTGCCAAGTATGCCAATTGTGCAGATTGAGCTCATCGAAGGCAGGACAGTAGAGCAGAAGCGTGTTCTTGCGGAGAAGGTTACCAAAGCAATCGTTGAATCCTTGAATTGCCCGGAGACCGCAGTCAGTATCATCATGCGGGACATGAAAACTGACAACTACGCCAAGGCAGGAAAGTTGTGGTGTGATAAGTAAGTGACAAAACCGCCCTCATTCAGTTATCCGGGAGGGCTGGAAGGAAACGACAGAATCAGAACAATGCTCTGCTAAGGAAAGCGCCGACCCACGGAGGACTTACTCCGTAAGGTCGGCGCAGGCGATAATCAGTTCCTAAGTGGTTTTCCACAGTCCGTGTTTATCGCAGTATCCTCTTGCGGTGATGTCATGTGCTTCAATCCTAAACACCGCCTCCGGGACATCGCCTGGCTCCAGGAATTCCCGAAAAGCCTTCCCGTCAGCGATTACCTGTATCCATTCAATGAAATGACCCTCATCCATCGGGTGAGGGATACTTCCTACCGCAACCTTCACGCCTGTAGCCATACGTTCAACCACTGGAACGTGCTTCTCCCTGGAAGCGTCCTCGGTATTTTCCGTCATGAGCACCATGGGTTTGCCGCAGCATACCGGCTTGCCTGCGCCCTGGTGAATCACCTCGACAATATTTCCACAGATCTCACACTTATAGATCTCCAGTCTTTTCGTCATCATGCACCCTCCTGTCCATACATGGTATTTCCCAATATCCTAGTCACGATAATGAGGCTGTTTCTTCAGCTTCTTGAAACATAAGAACCAATCAAGGCAGTGGTAGTCTTCGCCTGCCTTTTCAACGCGTTCTTGCGCAAGTCCGCAAGAGCCGGGCGGCGGAATGATAACGTCATCACCTGGTTGCCAATTTGCCGGCGTAGCTACTCCGTGTTCGGTGGACGTCTGGAGAGCTATCAAAAGCCGCATAATCTCATTTACGTCTCTCCCGTTTGACGTGGGGTAGTAGAGAATGGCGCGAATCTTCGATTCAGGGTCAATAATAAATACAGCTCTTACCGCTTGAGTATCACTTGCCGACGGTTGCAGCATTCCAAATTTCTTGGCTACATCCATCTTGATGTCTTCAATAAGCGGGAATTTGACTTCGACACCCTTCATGTCCTTATACACAATCTTCTCTTTGATTGTCCGTAACCACGCTATGTGACTAAATAGGCCGTCTATTGACAAACCGATTAGCTCACAATTGCGCTTACGAAATTCCTCTTGCATTGATGCGAATGTAATGAATTCAGTAGTGCAAACAGGTGTGAAATCTGCAGGATGGCTAAACAAAATCACCCATTTACCTTTGTAGTCATCTGGAAAATTAATTGTGCCCATGGTAGTCGTGGCTTTGAAAGAAGGGGCTTGTTCACCAATTATTCGATCCTTCCATGATGCCTCAGCAATTCTGTCCTTGACAAACTGTGTTCTGATGTTCTTCAAAGACATCCTATTTACACCTCCGTCATATCCCGACTTACCTCCTACCTAAACGCTCTACCAAATACTTGCCAGACTGTGACAATCAAAAACATACCCCCTCCACATCGATGGAGAGGGTACAAATCAATTGCTATCATCCCCCTCTCATCTCTCAGCCAGGGTCTTCAGCAAATCCGGCTGCAGGACTTGGCACCTTGCTCAGACTCCCTGGAATACATCCGAGAGAATCAAAACAGGTTGCCGGGCTTCATCGGGCCAGTCCCTCCGCCACTCGTGATAAGAGTCCTATTGCCTTCAACATACAGCATTTTTCCAGGGCTTGTCAAGTTCGATGCAATTGGAAGCAACGGCCCTACATGATGTCGTTCTATGTCTGATGCGGCAGGAATTTGTGGAACGGCGTCGAAGGCTAGATTCAGAGCCAATCTATGATAGATGGCGTAGTCAAGGGATCTATAGTGATTTGCGGAGCTCGCAAGCCAAGCGGCTATATGCTGTATCATCTCGGGAGCTCGTCGGAATAAGAGAACATGGAAAGGCATGTCAGAGTGAACACACATACGTTGATTGCTAATACACCGGTTAATCAAGGAACCTTTGGCTATACTCCGGTTGATGTCGTTGCATTCAAACGGCTGTCGAATTCGTTGATTGCCCCTCCGCAAGTGTCTTGTCCCGCCTTCCCCGCTCCTATAGCAGGCTTAGGAGGACCCTCGCATAATCCATGGCTGTCTATCAGTAAGTGTCGGTCTCTGCGTTTCTTGCCAAGAGATTTTGCGATATTTCCGTTCTGCTGCGCCGTCAAGACATTCCTTTGTCATCCAGCCCCTCATCGGGATCATCATGATTCGATTGATACCCGATTCTTCATACATAGCAAATGCGGTCTTAAGCTTCTTTGTTAAGACATAACCCCCCACTCCCCTCAAAATCCGATGCTTTTTCAGTCACAGCAAGATTCTATCCGCCACACATTAAATCTCGAAAGGCGCGTCATTCCTAATAAGTGTTCACCCTATGGTATACACCACTGGAGGAATATGAAATGCTAGATTACCTTATCACGGAATTATCGTCTGATGAGACACAGAGGACACCTGGTCAGCGCGCTTTTCTACTTGCAGTCGCCGCGCTTATGGACATGCGCTACCCGTTTACGGTAGGCCATTCAAAAAGAGTAGCTAGGTACGCTACGGATATCGCTGTCGAGATAGGTCTTGACTCCGAGTTCAAAAGAACCCTGGGATTCGCAGGCAGGGTTCACGATATCGGGAAAGTCGGCATCTCCAGAACATACCTCGATAAGCAAGGAGAGCTCACTCGCGATGAAATGAAGGAAATCCAGAGGCATCCGCTTTTGAGCTACGAGATTGTCTTGGAGGTGACTAGCTTGGAGAACGTAGCCAACATCGTCCTCCACCACCATGAACGCGTAGATGGACATGGATACCCTCATGGCCTCGTGGAAGAGGCAATTCCTCTTGGATCCAGGATTCTGTGCGTCGCAGACAGCTTTGATGCAATGACATCAGAACGATCCTATAAACCCGCAATGAAGGTTGAAACAGCTTTACACGAGTTGGAACAAGGGGCAAGCACCCAATTTGACCCTGGTATTGTGCAAGCGTTTATCGCCACTTTTCGCCGTCCAAATCCAAATTACTTATGCACTGCCTACACTAACCCGTATGTCCAGGACAGACAGGAGCAAGGGAAGATAGAAGCGGAGTAAATATCTCTCTGTTCATGACACCCATTCTTCAGGCCTGTCATTGGGAATTCGGCCCTGTCATTGGGAAATCGTCGAACCGGGTAGCCGAGCCAAGGTGTCCGTCTCGTATACTATACACCGTGCTTGCGTGCTTGATAAGCCGGGAATCATGGGTAGCCATAATACAGATATGTCCCGCACCACAGTAATGCCGTAACCAATCACAAATCTCAGTTGCTAGCTCGCTGTCAACAGACGCCGTAGGCTCGTCGGCGAATATCACCTGAGGTTCATGGACTAATGCACGGGCTACAGCCACGCGCTGTCTCTGGCCATAGGAAAGCTCTGTCGGCAACGCGTTCTCTTTTCCTGCGAGATGTAGCTGATGCAACAGGACACGAGCTCGATACCCCAGGGCATCTTTTCGGCCCATGCACACATTTTCTACTGCAGTGAGATACGGCACGAGAAAGTGCTGCTGGAAGATGAAACCGAAGCACTCATACCGCATTCTTGCCACCTCAGACGCTCGCATGCAGCTTAAGTCACGTCCAAGATAGAAGACGTTTCCGCTTGAAGGGGATCGTAAGCCACTTAGCAAGTATAGCAACGAACTCTTGCCGCTTCCTGAAGGCCCTAGGATCATCACAAATTCACCGCGTTCTACCTTCATTGAAACTGCGTTTACAGCAAGACATCGAGCTTGCCCCTGCCCATATGAAAGTGAGAGATTTTCCGCAGTAATCATCAGTCTCGTCCTTCCATGATGCTTACAAAGTCAAAGCGCAGAAGGTGCCTGCCAATAGTAGCAAAACTAAATACTGATAGCATTACGGGTATAGGAAGTGAAAACACAAACGCCCTTAACCCCATTGGGGAAACCTGGATCCCGCGGGGTCCCAGAATCCACTCGGCGATGCATACCAGCACTCCCTTTGCAGCCACTATTCCCAGAACAAAGCCTGCAAGAGCAAGAATCAGCACTTCCTCGAATGCTCTCCTAACAAGTTGGGCAGGCGTTAAGCCAATAGCCGCCAGCAAGCCGTACTCTTTCATCCGGCCAAGTAGGTGTACCGTGTTCAGCAAGCCCATTGCACATGAAATAATGGCAACAACCAAAAAGTTGACCAGCCACAAGAGCAAGTCCATATTCTGAGATTCAGACCGAAACTGCCTTTCAGCTGTTTCCAGGCTTCGTAAGAGCACTTGATTGCCTGGGAGCATAGCCAAATACGAGTTCATTTGATCTCGATATCCTTCCCTCGGAAAAACCAAGTATGCAAAATCAAGCTCTCCGGTGTCCAGCGCCCATTGAGTCTCGAAGTACTTAAGAGATGCGATGCCGCAAGGAACATCGCCTTTTAGAATGCCGGTTACCTGAAATATGCCCCACAAGTAGTCATCTGGGTTCACTTCTCGACCAACCAGATCCCCAATGCTGATACCTTTTGCAGTCGCGATTTCTTCATGAATAGCAATGCCGTCTTCACCTGCATAGGGCAGACGGCCTTTCTTAACTCTCAACCCAATCCGGGCCACGCAGAAATCGGCGCTGTCTTCCGGAACGGCCAGTATGGTTCTCGCCTCAGTCCCGAATAGGCCCTTGATCTTCACTTTGGAATCGAGAACAGGAACCATTTGCTCAACATATTCACATGCTACGACTTGGTTAGCAATGTCCCTCGGTATCCCTGCTTGCTTAGATACTACCAGAGAGTAAGTCTCATAGGGCTTCACGTTGGCTCTGTACACAGACATCAGTACAGACCCGGTCAAGGTGGCCACCGTGCCGACAACAAGGACAGAAGATGCCACAAGTAGAAACAACGGAACTGCTTTGGCGCGGTTTCGCCAGTAGAACAAACCTGGAAAGGGAATTATCATGCAAACAACCGGAAGCCTCAAATCAGAGACTCCTCGCCTTGTCACTCCTTAGCTCTAGTAAATATGGGCATTCACTGTGGCTGGGAACCTAACCATCACATAGAACTGAGTATCCGCCGGAAGGACAATGTTTTCCCCTTTGGTCAAGGCAGGGCCAAATAACCACAGTGGTCCGACAAGAACGACACCTGCCAAAGTGCCTGCTCCGACTACGTCCTTATCTCGTCCTGCGGTCTGCTCGTTTGCCTCGATGGCTATCCTCTGACCGTCAACAGCCGAAACAGAGTCCAGCGAAATCCTGAGCTTCCCACCCTTACCCCACCCTTTGGCCGGTTCAACCTCAGTTACTCTGCCTTGTCCTATAGCACCAATGGCAATGACAACTGCGCCGTCAACAACAACATCCTGAAGCACTTCTACTCCGAACACATCGCCCACACGAACGTTCGTGGAACTCAGACGGTTTAGCAACCTGACCGGAAACATCGTACCGAAAGGAATCTCTCTCTGCACAACTGCCATGGGCCTCCTGGTGGCAGCCTTCATCTTCCTGGCCTCGTAATCATAGACGAACCTCTGAGGCGCCGCCTCCTGCTCCTCGCCCCCGCTGCTACACCCTGTAATCCCCAACGAGACAATCAGTATAATGAGGGAACAGGCAACCAACCTTCTGACCGACCCTCTACCCATAGACCGTTCCTCCTTCAGATCATGTGTCCCTCTTGGCTATCTTGGTACTACCATCACGTACGCTTACACGATAAAGTCATGTTGTAGATCTGGCTGGCGTTAGAACTCCGGCCCTCTTCAATGCTCATATGTGTCATTTGGCGGAATAGCCTATTCCACTCTTTGGCTATTCGTCGCTCTAAAGCTAATTCCTCCCTCATAATCCAGGCTTTGGTGATTGTGGTTTCCTTTGAATGTTCTGACATGAGCTCATTAATGACATCACGCAATTCCCAACGAACGTTCAAAACCCTTCGTGACCATACCTATGGCGCCGTTTCCCCCGCTGGATTAGTCATAACCCAGGG
>DGZL01000064.1:433-6786 GCA_002398515.1 Firmicutes bacterium UBA4981 | reverse complement strand
GGTTACATGGCTTCTTCGCATATTGCCGAGGATAGATTTTCTTGCCCCCGGTCGACCAGACAGGGGGATTTTTCATGTCACGTCCACTTTTACAGGCGAATAGACTCTCCAAATCATATGGTTTCAGAGAAATATTTAATAACATAAGTTTTGTGTTGCGGGAAGGGGACAGGGTTGCTCTTGTAGGGCCTAACGGAGTCGGAAAATCCACGCTGATTAAGATATTGGCAGGCAAAGAGAACGCTACATCAGGCACAGTAAAGTTTTTTGACAATACATCAACTGTAGGCTATGTTCCCCAAGACATAGATTTCGATCCAACGGTGACACCGTGGGATGTGTTGACAGATGAGCGATTTCGATTAGGATCTCCTTCACTCTCAGAGGCAGCTGAGGCCTTGAGCAGATTTGGCTTTACTGACGCTGATTCCGAGCTCTTGATCTCAAACCTTAGCGGTGGTGAGAAAACCCGACTTTCACTGGCGAGGGTATGGCTCTTCCGTCCGGACATTCTCCTCCTTGATGAACCTACGAACTATTTGGATCATGCCGCCTTAGACCGGCTTGAGGACATTGTTCGCGGCTATCCCGGAACGATTCTTTTGGTATCTCATGACAGGTATTTCCTGGACAGAACAGATGAAAGGATCATCGAGCTCTCACCGCATGGGGTTGTTGAATACAGGGGCAACTACACTGTGTACAGGGAGATGAAAGAGAAAGACTTTGCTTCCCACCTAGCCCGGTACGAAAAGGAGCAGAAGGAAATCCGTCGTATCCAGGTAGCAATTGATCGACAGAAAAGATGGGCTGAAAAAGCTCATAGAGATGCCGGTACTCATGATTTCTACCGTCGCAAGGCAAAAGAGGCGGCACAGCGGGCAAAAGGCGTTGTCAGTCGTCTGGAGGCTTTCAAGAAAACCAGTGTATCCAAACCGAAGCAGGAAAAAGCCATTACCTTTGACGGCTTTCAGGGAGAGGGTGGAGGACGGGTCATAGTTACGGCTGACGGTTTGACTAAAGCCTTCGATAAGCTTCTGTTTAAGGCATCAGATTTCAGCGTCCAAAGGGGAGATAAGGTTGGCATAGTAGGCGCTAACGGATCCGGGAAAACTACTTTGCTCAAGCTGATTCTAGGGCATGAACTCCCATCTGAAGGCACCATCTGGGTGTCTCCGGGGGTAAGGATAGGTTATATGGATCAGCAGCTCGAAAATCTCGATCCGAAAGCTTCGGTCCTGGAGGAGGTTTTGAGCAGTTTCGAAAACCAAAGCCCTGAACTGGTAACCAAGGTCAGAACCATGCTTGGATGCTTCTTGTTCACACCGGATGATGTAGATAAGTCTATGGAAGTGCTCAGTCCCGGCGAAAAGAAGAGAGTAGCCCTGATTAAGCTCCTCATGTCAAACTTGAACGTTCTGGTCCTTGACGAACCTACCGAGCACCTTGATCTTCTGTCCAGAGAGAAGCTGGAAGAAGCGCTCGTTTCCTACGGTGGTACTGTAATCCTTGTATCACATGACAGGTATCTCCTGAAGAAGGTATGCACTAAGGTGCTATCCATCGAGAATCAGACAATCCGAACCTACCTGGGCGGATTCGAGGAGTATCATGAGAGCCGTAAGGCAAAGGATAGGCATCCGACAGTCGATGGGGCCAAGTGGGACCAGGAAGCATCACCCAAGCTGTGCACTGAAGAGAGACTGCTGCTGGAGACTAAACTTGCAAGGCTCAACTCCCAGCTTTCTATGATGACAAAAGGTGACCCTGATTATCAGGATATTGAGAAGGAGTTTTTTGAGATTGCCGGACGTTTGCGTCGAAATCATGAGCCATGAGAAGCGGAATTCAATGAAACGCGCCAGATATGCCCAAAATCGCGGTACAGAACAATGTAGATGTGACTACGGACAGGATCGAAAACCAGTGAACAGAGCGTGGGACAACCCACCGTGTCGGGCTGGCCGGTGTCCTCACTACAGGTGAAGAAGATACAAGGTCAAAAGTAGTTACTGCTTTTCAGCTTCAGACATCGCTAAGATTGAACTTGCTGTATTATCATCTGTGAAAAGTGCATCCAAGTAGCCTCCCCTAAGAGCGCCGCAAATTGCATTGACTTTATGTGGTCCTCCTGCTACGCCAATGACAAAGGGGATTTTCTTGATACAAGCTAATTCAAGGCTAATTGTCCTATCATCAAGGTCACTGGCAACCGGTTGACCGTCCGTGTAATAGAACCTGCCTACGATATCTCCGACCGCACCCTTTTCTATGACACCCTGCAAAGAGGATTGATCAGCAAAACCGCTCTGAACCAGCGTCGATTGTTCGTTTGCAGGCCCGATACCGACCAAAGCTTTTGTCGATTGTTTGGCTGTCTCAATAGCTTTCTTTATGCTCTGCTCAGACAACAATATATCCCGGATCTTCTTGGAATCCACCACTGCAGGCGCATATAACGTCATATGCTTCGCTTTGTATTTCTCTGCGATTATCTGCGTAATATCGAGCGGATTGATGTTTGAAGTAGCGTGGCTGAGCCCTCCCATCAGTTGAATAACTGTTAGGTTTGGTAAAGAACGTTCAGGACGAAGTTGACGTGCTACTTCAGAAACCGTTGAACCCCAAGCGGTTCCGAGAATATCATCATCGGTCAAAATCTGTTCCAAATACTGAGCTGAAGCCAGACCTATAGCTTGTCTTAAGGCTTTCGGACTGTCCATTCTTGGCACTACGATAGCTTCCTTCAGCCCGAACCTGGAACACAGTTCCCGCTCAAGTTCGAACGCTTCCACATACGGACTTATTACTGAAATCTTCACAACACCTTCTTCAAGTGCTGTTGCCAGCAGTTTGCTAACTCTTACTCTGTTAATATCTAATCTGTCAGCAATCTGTTGTTGAGTCAGACCTGCTTTATGATATAGCCAAGCTACTTTGGCAATAAGTCGTTTCGTGGTCTTCGCACGGTTTCTTCCCATTGTGAACCCCCTTGTCAGTTTCCGGAACTCATCTTCAAAAGCCCGCCACTCCTTGAACCTGGTCAAGAAGACGACGCAAATTACGCATATCTACGGTAATCTCTCACTGGACCACTGACATTCCTCCGGTGTCGGTACTTGACTCTGAATCTTGATTGTCAAAGGAGCAGCAGCATGACCGCTAACTATTGTACTAATTACCGACTAAGCTTACACCATTATATCAGACACTCCCAAAATCAGCGACAAATCGGAAGAAATAGCCACCTGTTCGTATATGGGAAACCGTTGAACAAAGTGAAAAAGGACACTTTAGTCATGCCCGGAGGCGATCCGTGAGGAAAAGAGGCCTAATAACAGTAACGAATAGGGAGATGAAGAAATAGCGGCTTAAAGAATGAGGAATAGATGAGCGGTGAATTTATTCGGCAAAATCAACCTTGACATCAAGTGGAATTTAATGTACTGTAACATTGCAAATGTAATATGGTAATTACAAATGTTATCTTTAGCAAATGCGCTTTCCTAAGTCGCATCTAGTGTACGCAATATACATACCAATTCAGAGGTTTAGGGGGTGGGTATCTAAAGTTACTTCCATAAACACAATTTCATAACACATCACTTCAAAATAGGGGGCAAAACACAGTGAAGAAAACTATCTTGTTGTTGTTGGTTCTTGCGATGATAGTACCGCAGATGGTGTGTGTAGCCAAAGATAGGCCCGAAATTGCGATCATCGTTAAACTTGAGCATCCCTGGTTTGATGATATGGTGAAAGGTATAGAAGAAGCAGCGAGAGAATTGAATGTTAACGCTTACATGCTTGCTCCGGCAGAAGCAGACGCTGCTCAGCAGGTAGCCCTGGTGGAGTCGTGTATTGCAAAGGGTGTAGATGCAATAAGTGTTGTGCCTAACGATCCCGCGGCTATTGAGCCGGTTCTGAAGAAGGCTCAAAATGCCGGCATAATTACACTGACACATGAATCGGCATCCGCTCAGAATGTAAGTTATGATATTGAAGCTTTTGATAACGCCACAATGGGACGGCGTTTCATTGATAATATTGTTAAGCACGTAGGTCCCAGCGGTGGTTACGCTTTCTTTGTCGGTAACCTGACAGCAGAAACACACATGGAACGTTTCAACGCAGCAGTTGAATACCAGGAGAAGAACTACCCCGATTTGAAACTTCTTACAAATCCTCCTTTAGTCTCTCAAGAAAACACACAAGTAGCATATGAACTGACTCTTCAACTTATCAAAACGTATGGTGACAAACTTGACGCAATTGCCGCATGCGCAGCTGCAGACCCTGTAGGCATCGGCAGAGCTGTTGAGGAAAAGGGCTTAATCGGAAAGCTCTTCTGCGTAGGTTCGTCTGTTCCTTCTATGGTCAAGCCATATGTCGATAACGGTACATGTAAAGCCATTTCCCTCTGGAGGCCTGCTGACGCCGGTTATGTCCAGGTTTGGGTAGCAAAGGAACTACTGGAAGGCCGCAAAATAGAAGACGGACAGTCTATACCGAAGTTCGGTAAGATCAGAATTGTTGGCAAGACAATATACGGTAGCGACGATGGGTGCAAGGACTGGACCATAGAGAATCAGGACGAATTCTTCTTCTAAGAGCAAAGAGCGATTAAAAGGTATCCGGCGGCGGTCATAACTCCGCCGTCGGATGCTTAGGGCTGGGGAGTTGGCAATGGCAGAGAATATTCTTCAAGTGGCATCACTCAGTAAAACCTATAGTGGCGTGAAGGCTCTTGTCGATTTTGATTTTTCTATCAAACAAGGCGAGGTTCATTGCTTGGTTGGGGAAAACGGTAGTGGAAAATCGACATTCATGAAGATCATTGCAGGAGTTGTCAGACCTGATAGAGATAGCAGGACGCAGATTTTGATAAACGGTAAACAGTTTCGCAGGCTTACTCCTAAAGACTCGATGAATGAAGGAATTCAGGTCATTTATCAAGATCTCTCGTTATTCCCCAATCTTACCGTTGCAGAGAACATTGCTATGAATCAAAGGATTGAGGAGAACAGAAAGACAGTCTCCTGGAAAGAAATGAGAAGAACTGCTCTGGATTCTATGGAGCAAATCTCTGTGAAACTCGATCCGGAAGAGCTGGTGGAGAACTACCCAATTGCGAAACAGCAGCTTGTTGCGATTTGCAGAGCAATCACATCAGGCGTGCAACTTCTTATTATGGATGAACCCACTGCCAGCCTTGGTAAAACCGATGTTGAACATTTCTTCAAGGTAATCAGGAAGCTGAAAGAGCGTGGAATCTCAGCATTATTCATAGGACACAAGCTCCATGAGGTATTTGCAATCGCTGATCGAATAACTGTCATCAGAGACGGTAAGAGAATCAAAACCTTTGATTCTGTTTCTGAAACTAACGAACATGAGATCACTGAACTGATGACAGGGAAGAAAATTGACTCATCCAAACGATACGAGAGTAAGACAAATGGAAAACCATTAATGGAAATCCGGGGACTCAGCAAGAGCGGGCAATACAGTGATGTGAATTTCACACTGTATCCCGGGGACATAATCGGCATTATCGGTTTGACAGGTGCCGGTCGCACTGAATTGGCTTTAAGCATTTTCGGTCTCAACAAGCCGGACACAGGTGAAATTTTAATTGATAATAAATCCGTTTCCATCGAGAGTACACGGGACGCAATAAAAAACGAAATCGCCCTTGTTCCGGAGAACAGGTTAGTACAGGGGCTTTTTACTGAAAAGACCATCATGGATAATGTTTTGATTACCACTATCGACGAATTTCGGAAATACGGCCCGTTTCTGAGTAAGAAGGAAATGGTTGACTCCGCTAATTCTTGGATAGACAAATTGAATATCAAGACTCCCTCAGCCAAGCTCCCGGTAAAGCAGTTATCAGGAGGGAACCAGCAACGGGTGGTATTGTCAAAATGGCTGGCCACGAAACCTAGAATCCTCATTCTTGACGGACCTACAGTCGGTATAGATGTTGGCGCTAAGGCCGAGATTCATAGGTATATTCAAGAAATGGCACAGGACGGAATCGGCATTATCATGATGAGTGACGAAATACACGAAGTCCTTCACAATGCCAATAAAATACTGGTCATGCGCGAAGGCAGAATCATCAAATCAGCAGATGCAACTTCACTTGATGAAGCCGACCTAATGCAATTACTTCAATAGAGAGGGAACCTTATGAACGTGAGTACCTTATTGAGGAAAGCAACGAGTAGACAAGAGTTTTACTTAATCTCCGTAATAATCACTTTTTCAGTAATAATGGGATTCATCAACCCGGCATTTCTCTCTTTCGAAAACTTCTTTGATGTATTGAATAATTGTGCAACGCTAGG
>DGZL01000064.1:0-245 GCA_002398515.1 Firmicutes bacterium UBA4981 | reverse complement strand
TTGAATAATTGTGCAACGCTAGGAGTCATGGCAGTCGGTGTGCTCCTTGTCATGATATCCGGGGGTATGGATGTTTCGTTTTCCGCAATTGCTGCAGTTGCTATGTATGTTACTGTTTCAGTGCTTAATGTTCATGGAGGCACTGTGTTTTACGCCTTTGCAATGGCCGCTATTATCGGTGGGTTGCTTGGCCTGGTGAACGCCACAATTCTCTCATATTTTCAGATTTCTGCGCTTATCATTAC
>DGZL01000007.1 GCA_002398515.1 Firmicutes bacterium UBA4981 | reverse complement strand
CCGGCAGGCAGGTGCGAGGAAACGTGCTGTAAGACTTTTGTCAAGAAAGGTTCTGACAAGACACATTTAGATGGTATTCAGCGGATGTGAGACTCAAGGATTTTGAGCCTGATAAAACACTCAGACGACATCCGAGTAGAATCTACACGGTAGACATCCGGCCGATACTTGCAGGCCGGATGTTGTATTGCTATCAACCTACCGGCCCTTTGCAAAGATTATGCTGCTACAAGGATCATGCGAGCATATAGCGAAAGTACAGTCAATCTAGTAAGGCTTCAGCAAGCCGGCGTCCTGTTGGCAGCCAGGCATTTCCCGAGCCATGGAAACGTAACAGAAGATTCCCATGTAACACTCCCTGTCTCCGATGCAACAATGGATGAGCTTCTCGCAGCGGATCTGATTCCTTTCAAAGAAGTAATGTCGGTATCGCCGTCGTTGTGAGAAACCCGGAAGGCGCGATTAAGGGATAATCATCGTTAGATATAAAGACGCAGCCGGGACACCGGTGCATGCCAAAGACACCTCAACTTCCTCATCACAGTTACATACGGGCAAGAAGCTCTGCTTTCTTCTTCTCGAACTCATCTTCGCTCAGTATTCCTAACGTCTTCAACTCCGCAAGTTTTCTTATCTGAGTTGGAATGTCACCAGGATGAGTTGTTGCCGCCACCTGTCGTGCTGTACTGCGTGCCTGTTCGGCATACTCCCGTACTAGGTTGGCCGCTCTCTGAAATAGCTTCTTCTTTCCTGCGGAGAAATTGCAAACATTTTCCGCTTGCCGTGCGTCCGCAAGCGCGGTTAACGGGTCAGCTTGGCGATGGCCATGACGTGTTTCGACTGAACCTGCCGTGGTGATCTGAACGCGTCCTTGGGTCAAGCCACAGCTATATTCTACAGAGGATATATCTTCGTATAGAAAACTCTTTGCCTTCTGTCCAAATAGAGCACCGGCCGCATAGCCGGCCTTAAATATGAACACTCGGCTTTGGGTAGCGACGAATGCCTCCCCAGCTAACCCGTTTAGGCAAACAATAGCAGAGTCGCCCGATGAAATGTTCTCTTCAAAAACCTTCTTGAGACCACCAGAAAGCGATTCGACAAGCATAGGACTCACAAGGATCACTCCCCTCTAATCTATTGGAAACGCACTGATGCATGACTCAATGCGTGGTCCCGGCCTACTACAATACTGTCTTAACAAATTCGTCTGCCGATTCACTTGCACTACCGGGCATCTTGAACCTTCGCTCAAGGCTCTTGACTGTATGTGACCAGGTCAAACAAAAGCCTACTGAGAGCAGCGTGGCTTATCTTTCATGCACTCTCTAATGAATTGCATGTTCCACAGTTATTGGTCGTTATACCAATATTTGTTTAACGTAAAATATAGTTCTACAGCAACTCCAAGACTCCTCCCTGCCCAAACCTATAGGACGTACTCATATTGACTTATCAAAGCTCATTGGGTAACAAGTAAGACATAACCGGTTTCTGACAAGCAGTAATAATGACCTTATGAGTAAACAACTCATACACACTTCCGTTGCCATATTTGTATAGATTTGTACCACTATTCCCTCAATTCGGAAGGATTGCAGGGAATTTTGCCGAATACATTCTCTGGTGGTAACAGCATTAGAAGGAACGCACAGACAATCACCCTACTCAAAACCTCCTACTCATTCCAGAGTCTGAGCCTGATAATCAGATCTAAAGCGTAAGCCACCCATACCATGCCAGATATCAGATTACTTTTGTGCTCATTGTGCAAGAAAACCAAATTCGAAGGTACTCCTAGTATGTGACTCTTGCGTACCATTTGCCTGATCGAGACAGCCTGTCTTCTCGGAACTTAGTTTCCACATAACAGTCCTAAGGAGGTTCGATTTACATGGGTTCATTGAGTTCATGGAAGAGATTAGTTATCACCTGTATCGCAATCTTGGCAACAACCATGTTCCTTGGCGGTTGTTTCGGAGGGGGTGGTGGAGTAACCCCGACAGGTGCAGTCATTAAGGGGTACGTCACCGAAATTGATGCATCGAATGAACTTCGCCCTATTGCCGATTTACTTGCCTCCGGGCCGGGTGTTAATGGAGCTTCTGTCACTCTCGTTGGAACCGGCAAGGTGGCAACCACCAATTATCTTGGGGAGTTTACTTTCACAAATGTACCCCCGGGGACTTATGATGTGCTGATAAAGAAAACCGGTTGGGCTTCTGCAATAGCATACGAGGTACGGGTCGAGGCGAACAAGACAAGTGAGGTCGCGCTAAGAATGACAAAACCCGTGTATCCGGGTGTAATCACAGAGGATATTCCTCCAACTGTATCTATTAGCTGCCCATCCCCTATGTGGGGAACCAAAGATATCCACGTGAGCGCCGGTGATAGCAATAGGATGGCAGGAGTTCTGCTATTCATAGACAATTTGCTCGTGGCTGAGTGGGTGGCGCCCCAGGAGAATCCTCGTCTTGTGCGCGGAATATACACATGGGAAACCTTATCATCACGGTCAGGGTGGCACAACGGCGAACACACTATTACTGCCATTGCCGTAGATACCAGCGGTAACATCGGCTGCAAGTCGGTTACGGTGACTGTGGATAACGGCACCCTACCCGGATACCTCCCGTATACTCCCATAAACGTAGCGGCGTACGCTGCGACTATCCACTATTCTGTCTTGGATCTTTTCTCTTCAAGCATGTACATGTCATCATCTGCATTTTCTTCCCCCATAACAGAAATACTTGCCTTAGCCAAAAGTGTACAGTCGTCAACTTCGCAAGTACAGCCACTAGGGATGCCTGCCGGATCTGACGCAGTAGCGGGTTGTGGGGTTATATGGCAACTTCCGGAATACTCGCCTCCTGCCACAGGATTTAAGATATATCGTGATGGGATATTCATCGGTGAAGTACCTGTAACAGAGCCCGACTCAGTCTATCCTTTTATCCAACCTCCTGATATTCCAGTACCGACAGGATTTTACCTTGACGGGTCTCCGAAACTAAGCCACAACTCAACGGTTTCTTACAGGGTATCAGCATATAACCGTTCAGGTGAAAGCACACAAAGCCAGCCTGCCAGCACGACTCCACTGTATCCAATACAAAAGGTTTTTCTTGAGCAACCAGTAAACGACGGCATCGTGACCCAATATCCGTCGTTTACATGGATCCCTGTAACAGGCGCCAAGCTTTACCTTATTATGGTCATAGATGCGTACTATGGTGATACGATGTGGCTCGGCTATGCATATGGAGAAGAAAGTCAGGTTCAATATGGTGATCCCGACCGCACTCTCCCAGGAGGAGAGGCTATGTCTCTGTATTTGGGTAACTCATACGCCTGGGTTGTCTTCGCCATAGATTCAATCCCAAGCCCACCCAGACCCCTTGACCCTGGATATGCAACATGGTTACCTACGCGAATAGCACTTTCCGCATCTGAGCTTAGAATATTCACCTATCGATCCTATTACTGATACTACTGTATCAGCGCTGACATGATTAGGTGACTCTTACAGCGGGGGGCTTTGCCCCCCCGTATTCCTCAAGAAAGGGCGCTTTTTACCCACCCTGCACAGGCACTCAAAGCACAAGACCATTCTCTTGTACCCATGAACATCATGGGTTAGGCTTTCTTGTACAAATCTTGTAAGGCACCGCAACATATGTTCAGGTTTAGAATTGCGGGGAGCCTGAGGATAACAGAAGAAACCCACTTGAGACGACATGCCGAAAGCATCCTAATGCGATGACACTCAGATAAGACGACAAGTACATGAATAGAAGTCATCCGCCACATCGAGTATGACCCGTACGTCGATGACATTACCGTACATGTTTTCCCCGATGCTGCCTCTATCCTCAGCATTACGAATCCACAGATTAGAGTTGCTGAGAACCTACGACTCACCTCTGGCACTTGATACCTTGATGACAATTACCTGGTGCCCGGGAAAGGATGAGTATTTGCTTCCCTTGTGATCAAGGTCTGTTTTAAACAAAAATGAAGGCAATCGGCCTGATGTGTCGAATCTTTTAATGACTTGAGTAGAAGCGAATTGAATAATTACGTGATTTAGAATGATTGCAGCTTGTCCTAAATTGACTACTTGATGAAGAGTTGATGTAGACATTAGAGAAAAAGCAAGGTGAAGGCTGAGCGCATTGCTAAGGCCTTTTCATTTTCAAAGAGAAGGCGTTATTTGCCAAATTATATAGCTCTTCGACATGAAAAAACGTCTACATTGCAAATAATACGGAAATACTTGGTATTATAGTTTGCAAATTACATCTTAGGCTTAGTTATCTCGATGTTCATGACAAGGCTGACTTCTGAAATCTAGCAATCCCAACTTCATAGGAATTGCACTTAATGACGAAGATACAGAAAATATCCTTACTTAACTTACCTGAAAGTGAAGCGAAAAACGGAGAACCGAAAACGAGAGAAAGGGGATGAAAGCCAAGGACGTCCAGAGCTTGCCGAGGCTCACCAATCAACACCCAACTATCACATGTCACAAATGCTACAATGATAAAAGCCACACCATCTATTCAACTTATACGTTTCTGTCTCTACCGGTGTTTCATCTTTAATAGGACCACGCACGCTGGACAAGTGAATAAGATATATTATGCAGCCATCATGACCATCAGTACCCGATCACTAAACATAATACACGGACGCGACGAATCTAGCCTTACTATACGCACGCCAACCGTCATAAAGACTACGGGGGACTTGGAGGTTTCAATGCAATACATGAGACAAGCTGTCAATGACTTAGTGTGCACTTGGGAAACCAGAGCTCCTTATCGGATTTGCGAATATCTTGGCATAGAGGTTGATGAATATTGTTTTCGGGATAACATCAAGGGCCTAACCATTAGGGTATCCGGCAGAACGCTTGTGGCCATCAACCCCATGCTACCACGACACTGGAAGCGCTTTGTGCTAGCACATGAAATCGGACACAATCAACTATCTTCCACGGCTGCAGGATATTTCTTTTTGTCAGAACACACTTTTATGGAACCTCTGATAGAACGTGAAGTTAATCAGTTTGTTGTTGAACTCCTGGTTCGAAATGAGCAACCCTATTGGGGGGAAACTGCAGAGCGGTTTGCTGCAAGAGTGGGCGTGCCGGCAGAGATGATGGAGTATTGGGTGACTGGGTGAATACGGGGAGGTGTAGCCAGATGAAAGAGCACAGGCATTGGTATATGATAAGGCTTTTTATGCTACTGATGGTCATACTGTTGACCTTAATTCTAATTCCCTGTTCGGCAGCCGACAAGACTCTGCTGCACTCATGGGAAGCAAAGTCACTGAGCGTTAAGACCCTCGTCGTTGATGAATCAACTGTTCCCATATATTATGGTGATCCTACATATTATATTACAAATACCAGCAAATTCAGCCGCCAGTACCTGCTTTATGTCGGGGCGTCGGATAACACTCAGAACAGGCTTATCCAGTTGGGAGGCCAAGTCTACGAAGTGTCATTCTCAAGTTCAGCACCAGAGGTAGCATCCATAGATGAATATGGGCTACTAACGTTTTGGTCAGAGGGCAGTGTGGTTTTCACCGTGACTATTGGGGACTCCTCCGTTAATATGCCAGTTCAGGTGTTAGAGGGACCTTGGGTGATTGAGATCTTACACGAAAAAATGCCGACTGAGGATGTCGTTCGAGCTCTCGGTTTTCCGCAACATCGTACCTACTCACAAGTTGAGTGGCCGAATAGAGCAACGGTGCTTGACAACATATTCTATAGCTTTGGGGGCACTTCTACTATAGTTGTTGAGCATTGGCACCATGACCAATACCCATCACTGCTATTTGGAATTGCTTATCACAGGTTACTTACTATCTATAACAAGGGCTGGGATAGCTATGAAGGGCTCCCCTATCGTCTGGGAATTCCACGGGGATAGGAATATTTCTATTCCCACCTACAGGCGTCCCCTTAAGGCCTGTGCGGCTGCCCCGGTGAAGGGGTAGCGTGGGGACAAGTGGCTCAGTAACTATCCGACTAATATACTCAAAGCATCGGGGGTGGTGCCTGGAGGAAAGAACATGAGTCCGCTAAGCACCCTATTGAATGAACAGAAATTCTCAACAAGGCTCATGGAGAACATGGCTGAACACTTGTCCAAACCCCCGTTGCCGGTTGCGGCACCTACCGGCCTGACGAGTCTCAAAGGACGAAACGGGGCTACTCTGGTGAAAGGCGGCGTGGGGGCATAATTCCTATGGCCTGCCCACACAATTGTTTGCCCTAGACAAAGACGCTTAAGATAACAGAAGGTGATTACTATGGCCATATTGAGGATTAGACGTATGCACATCAAAAACTTCCGATGTTTTCACGGAATTTCTTTCAACCTCGGAAAGGTTGTTACTGCTATAGCCGGCCATAACGCCACGGGGAAATCAACTATATTGGGGTTACTTGGCCACTGTGCAGAGCTGAAAATGAAAGACGGAAGACCCATTCTTCAAAGACAATTTCGTACAGAATTCAGCGAGATAATAAAGGCAAGCCTTGAATTTGATCCAGCTTCCAGTCATATTTACACCATTTACTTGACACAGGATGAAAAGGATTGCTTGGAACTCGCATTCCGTAGTACTTGGCAAGGGAATAAAACGAGATTCAGAATCATCCCAAAGAAAAGCCCTACCAGAAAAGGTGTAGGGAAAATGAATTGGCCAACCCTATATCTCGGGTTGAGCAGACTGTACCCTGTTGGAGAATCGGAACAACCCAAAACTTCAGATATCCGATTCACCACTGAACAAAGACAAAGGTTCTTTGCAACTCACAAGAGCATCTTAACGCTTAACGAGACTCCTTTAGATTGTTCGGCAATAACCATACAAGATGCCAAAAAACGGACTGTCGGAATTAAAACTTCCTCATATGAGCCTATTTGTAATTCAGCCGGCCAGGATAATCTGAGTCAGATACTCCTAGCTATTATGTCTTTCGAGGCGCTGAAAGAACACCGTGGGGAACATTGGAATGGAGGCCTGTTGCTCATTGATGAGCTCGATGCAACGCTTCACCCAGCAGCCCAAATCAAGCTGGTAAGATATCTTTACAGATCGGCTGAAGAACTGGGAATACAGGTGGTATTCACAACACACAGTCTGAGCTTACTGAAGTTCCTATGTAAAAGGATCGCGTACAACGATCAGGATGGTAGTAATAATTATGAAATCGTGTATCTAACTACTCGCAACGAAATACTGGAGGTCTTTCATCAACCATCCTATGAAGAAGTTTACTATGACATGCATAATACAATGAGCATTTTGGAATCGCCATCCCAACGAGTCACTATATATACTGAAGACCACGAGGCAAGATGGCTGCTTGATAAATTGGTGGGCGATTATGCGTCTCGCATAAGAATGCCCGAAATTTCAATTGGGGCCAATGAGCTTCTGAATCTTCTTAAGAATGATCCCATTCATTTCAGTTCTATTATGTTTGTCTTAGATGGTGATGTGTCGGATACCGAGATAGAGAAAAAACTAGGGGATAAATGGCGCGAAAAATACATGAATGTCATGAGACTACCGGCTGGTGTTGGGCCGGAACGGCTAATATACGAGTATCTTTGCAGTGTGCCCCCTGAAAGCGAGGTATACGAACAGGTGGCGGCCACGTTCACCGGATTTTCAAAACGGTCTTTAATTGAACACGGACCTGATTCATATTTGGGATGTTCTGAGCGCGAGCAGTACAAAAGGTGGTTTCATGAATTCAAGCCTCTACTGGAATGTGTCTATCCGTACCTGGCTCAAGATATGGCGGATGTCTTCGATCAATTTCGGGAACAATTCATCAAGGCTTATAACAATGTGGCGCCGCTAATCGGCGCATCAAGAATCCCTGAGACAGCAATGGCCAAGAACCAAGTAGTATGATATCCTGTCATAAAAAGGACAGTGATCGGCATGCCAATAACCAATACCCCCCTGCGTTACCCTGGCGGGAAAAGCAGACTACAAACATGCATAGCTGAACTCCTGCAGGTTAATCAACTACTTGGCTGTACATACATTGAGCCATTTGCAGGAGGCTGTGGCTTAGCGCTGTCTCTATTATTCAAAGGTGTAGTCAAACGCATAATCATAAATGACTTCGACTACTGCATCTTTGCGTTTTGGTACTGCGTGTTGAACCAGACCGACCAATTACTGGAAGCACTCCAACGAGTCCCAGTCACCATCGACGAGTGGCATAGACAACGTGAAGTTCAGAAAGAACCACATAAACACAGCGTTTTGGATGTAGCGCTATCTACCTTGTTTCTCAACCGGACCAATCGTTCAGGAATACTCAAAGGCGGAGTCATTGGAGGAATTGAGCAAAAGGGACGTTATAAATTGGATTGTCGATTCAACAAGAGGGATCTAACAGCAAAGATCAGGCGTATTGCCTCTTGGAAAGATGAAATCGAATTGCACAACATGGATGCTATGGATCTTATTCCAACGGTCATAGCAAATCAGAAAGGCGATACACTTGTCTATCTAGACCCGCCATACATTACTCAGGGTAACGCTCTATACTGCAACTCATTTGATGAACAAGGCCACATCGACCTGAGCACTGCAATTAAGGAAATGCACCATCCGTGGGTGCTTACATACGATAAGGAACCAATGGTGTACAGAATGTATGAGGGGTTCATCATACGCGAAATGTCTCTCACCTACTCAGCTGGCTCAAAGCGGAAGGGAATTGAGTTGATGGTATTCGCCAATAACATACGCCCAGTGTTCCCAACTGTGGGACCGCTGGGAGCCCAAATGAGGAAATGAAGAATTTGCACTCTGGCCAGGCCAGATTGCAAGACGCAAGGCAGGAATTGTGGAAAGGTTCATCTTCTCTGCCACACAATCTTGCCAAAAATTCTATAAACCATGCATGGGCACATAAAAAGACGAGACAAGAATTCGTGGAGGATCGCTATCTCCCTGGGAAAGGGACCCGATGGCAAGCACCAGTATCACTACGAAAAGTATATGATCACAGCATCTGTGATTATAGTAAGAGTTGAAGGTCATAAACCCGGACCTTATCACTCAAAAAACCAGAGGAGACCTGATAACTTGCGTGGTCATATCGAGGACTGCCTTGCAATTGCCGCTGATGTTGAGAGTCTGAAGGGAGGAGTCACTTTGCCGCACGAATCCCGAGTTGAATCTATCAAAGAAAGTCTCCGTGAGCGATATCACCGTAAGGTCATTGACGTGTCGCTTAATGACGAAATGAACGAGGTGGCATTTGTGACGATTGACATGCTCCTTGAACCAATGACAGAGATGCTCAAGGAATATGATAGTCATGTTAGAGATGTTTCTCCAGCTCCAGATGCTATCGTCCGGCATTAGAGAGTAAGTAGGGGTGTAACACGCAATATGGAGGGACACATTGAACCATGAAATACGCTGTATCTTATGCCAGAGTCTCGACTGCTGACCAGGCAGCGACAGATCTTTCTGTGCCGGCTCAATTTCGCCGCATAGATGAATACGCAAAGAAGAACAACTTGTCTATAAAGACGCGGATGAAGGCGTCTCAGCATTTAAGGATAATGAGAATCGTGACGCCTTCTGGCGATGTGTAGACGTTGCATGTAGAGACAAGCGCGTCAGCCTATTTCTTGTGGATGATCCGCTTCGTTTCTTTAGAGACCGTTACCTTGCAGTCGAAACCAAGGCAGAGCTCCGTAGAGCTGGAGTTCGTGTCGTTATTGTTTCCAATCCCTACGATACTACCACCATTCAAGGTGTCTGGATGGAAGCCGTTGATGAGGCCAGGGCTCAAACGGGTTCTATGGAAACGTCTTTTGCAACATTTCGAGGGATGGAAGAAAACGCTATGAAAACAGACCCAGAAACCGGCTGGTGTTACAAAAATGGAGGCAGAGCCCCTTTCGGATACAAAGCTATCCGTGTAGTTCGTGGGCAAGACAAACGAGGCCGGGATCTCATAAAAACGCTATGGGATATTGATCCGGAAGAGGCAGAGGTTGTGCGGTTCCTGTATGTAGAGTGTCGGGCAGAACGAAGGCTGTCTTATAAGGCAACCCGTGAGGTCTTAAATGAAGCGGGCATGTTGAGTCCTACTCCAGGGCGGCCATGGTCTATTAGTACGGTCTGCGACATGATGCGGGAGGATCGAGTGCTGCAATGCGCTGGCGTTTATTTTTGGAGCAAAGAAGATCACCGAACATCTGGACGTCGGTTCAAGCCGAAAGACGAATGGATCCGGGTAGACAATGCTCACCCGGCGATTATTACCATGGAAGAAGCGAAAAATGTAATCGCGGTTAAACAAGCCCGGAAGACAAATCAGCGATGGGGGCAATCGGAAAGATCCGATTGGCTCTTGACAGGAAAGAATATCTTCGGGGACGATTTCTTTGTATGTCTTGCTTGCGGAGCAAGGATGTCAAACTATCACCCAACACGGCGAAATCGCAGATGTTATCTATGTGGAAGTGCACGCTATCGCGGTAAGGATGCTTGTGTTCATAAACCGGTGGACAAGAACTGGGTTGAGGCATTTCTTCTTGAGAGAATCAAAGAAACGTTCGGCACCAGGGAAGCTGCCGAGAAAATAGTCAAGAATCTTAACGAAGCGCTCTCGGATGAAATTGCGATTTGGGCAAAGGCAAAAGAACAGCTTATGAAGACTTTACAATATAACCAATTAAAAATATCGAACTTGGTTCGCGCTGTATCGGAAGGCTTTGATGTTGCGACAGCCAAAGAAGAACTGGTGAGGCTTCAGGATGAAAAAGCGGATTTAGAAAAGAAATTGAATGAACTTGAAGTAGAATCTAGGTCAGAACCTCGATTACTTACGCCCGATGATATCCTGCTCATGTATCAAAGACTTGAAGACGCTTTTACTAATCAACCCAACAAGGATAAGAAAAAAATGCTGCGGTGTTTCGTCCGACGTCTGGAATTCGACCCTAAGAGCGATACCCTCACGGTTTACCTCTTTGCTGAGCCTGCCTCAACTACCACAGCAGTATGGTTTAGTGGTGGTGCCCGGGACGAGACTTGAA
>DGZL01000102.1:334-15881 GCA_002398515.1 Firmicutes bacterium UBA4981 | reverse complement strand
CGATCCTGCGAGAGGTCTATTCGCAAGATACCCGAACTTCGGTTCAGGATAAGCGCGAATACCAAATCCCTCATAACCTTGAGGTGTTCTTTCGGGGGCGCTAGGCTGGGTTCAGGGCCGCGGAGTGTTTCCTGAGTTCAGTCTGTGTGCAGGTCGCTATTGTGATCCGTATGGCTATAACATGGCAATACAACATGAATAGGCAATTTGAGGACTGTAGGGGTGAATAGAATGACTACACCGGATGCCAAAGCTGTTGATCTAAAAGAGAGTGGCGGACTTGGTTTTTTCGAAAGGTACCTCACGGCATGGGTCGCAATATGCATTTTACTCGGCGTATTCATTGGAACCAAATTTCCTGGATTCCCAGAGGCTCTGAGCAAGCTCGAATATGCACATGTGTCGATTCCAGTTGCTGTGCTCATCTGGTTCATGATCTATCCTATGATGGTGCAGATTGATTTTGGCAGCATCGTCAGGGCTGGGAGAAATCCCAGGGGACTGATAGTCACGTTGGTCGTAAACTGGGTGATCAAGCCTTTCACCATGCTTGGCCTAGCATGGCTATTCTTGAAGGTGGTCTTCGCCCGATGGATACCTGCCGAACTAGCCAGTCAGTACGTTGCAGGCGCGATTTTCCTGGGAGCTGCTCCTTGCACAGCCATGGTATTCGTGTGGAGTTACCTTAGCGGAGGGAACCCCGCTCATACTCTGGTGCAAGTAGCCATCAACGACCTCGTACTGCTCTTCCTCTATGCTCCAATAGTGATTCTCCAGCTCGGCCTGACTGAGCTCAGAGTGCCGTATGATACCATTTTGCTGTCGGTAGTCCTGTACGTTGTTATCCCCCTGGCTGCAGGTTATCTTACTAGGAGAAGGCTTATCAGGACTAAGGGTGAGGAGTGGCTCAAGAACTCCTTCCTTCCCAGGCTGAAACCATTCACCATCATCGGGCTGTTACTGACGTTGATAATCCTGTTCTCCTTCCAAGGTGAAACAATACTCAAGAATCCACTTCACATCCTATTGATTGCAGTGCCCATGACCATACAGACCTACCTCATCTTTGCACTTGCCTATCTATGGTGTCGCGTATGGAAGGTTGATAGGACTGTTGCGGCTCCTGCGGCCATGATCGGCGCCAGCAACTTCTTTGAGTTGGCAGTCGCAGTGGCGATATCGTTATTCGGACTTGGTTCGGGAGCTGCGCTCGCTACTGTGGTGGGAGTTCTTGAGGAGGTTCCTATAATGCTCAGCCTAGTGGCAATCGCCAACAAGACGAAACATTGGTTTCCTGAACCCGGAGACCCAAGGTGACTCCGGTGGAAACCACTAAAATCAATATCACAATGGCAGCAATTCAAGTATAGGTTAAGCTCTCTCCAGATACTGACCGGTTCGTGTGTCCACCCTTATTACATCTCCGATGCTTACAAAGAGAGGCACCTGCACCACTGCGCCGGTTTCAAGGGTAGCCGGCTTGGTCCCACCGCTTGCAGTGTCACCACGTAGGCCCGGATCTGTATCTGTAACAGCAAGCTCTACAGAGTTGGGAAGTTCAACTCCTATGGGAGCTCCTTCGTACACCTGAACACCGATTACCATGTTTTCCTTAAGGTATTTCTTATTATCTCCTAGCTTCTCGTCATTGAGATTAATCTGTTCATATGTAGAGGTGTCCATGAAGAAATTATCTTCACCTGAGCTATAGAGGAACTGCATCTCACGGTACTCTATATGAGCTCTGGGGACTTTTTCGCCTGCGCGGAATGTCCGCTCTATGGTAAAACCGGTCTTGACGTTTCTTAGTTTTGACCGGACAAATGCAGACCCTTTTCCGGGCTTTACATGTTGGAAATCAACAACCGCATAAACCTCCCCGTCAAGCTCAATAGTGAGACCTGTACGAAAATCGTTAGTTGAAATCACATAACCACCTCCCGTATGAACAACCCAGACATCTCATATTTCGCTTCAAACCTAGATTGTCCTTTCGACTCTCCAAATATCTGATGACTCATAAATAGCCTAAGGTCAGCTCCTACGCAGACCTTAAGATACACAAAGGAAGCTAATATCAGAGTTCTATAAGCTCTTTAGGTGAGCTTGTCAGATTTCTGATTCCGCTTTCCCCAACTACGACAAGATCCTCAATCCTGACACCTGCAAAACCCGGAACATATATGCCTGGCTCAACTGTGACCACCATCCCCGAACGGAGTTCTTCCGTGGCGGTAACAGAAAGCCTTGGCTCTTCATGAATGGCAAGACCTACTCCGTGACCCAGTCCATGGCCGAAGTTATCACCGTATCCTGCTTCCTCTATGACCTTCCTGGCCAGGCCGTCTATTTCCTGGCCGGTCTTCCCCGGAACAATCCCTTCCAAGGCAGCTTCCTGGGCGCGAAGGACAATGTCGTAAAGCCGACGCTGCTCGGGAGAAGCCTTCCCCAGCGAAACAGTGCGAGTCATATCGCCCCTGTAGCCATGATAGACTGCGCCGAAGTCCATAACCACAAGCTCCCCTTCGGCCAGTTTCTTTGAAGACGCGACTCCATGGGGCATGGCTCCGCGTTCTCCTGATGCGACGATTACATCAAACCCAATACCTTCTGCGCCATTCTTCCTCATGAACCATTCTATCTCAAGGGCTACGTCGATTTCAGTCATTCCCGGTTTGATTATGTCAAGAACATGAGAAAAGGCAGCATCTCCTATAGCCTCCGCCCGGCGAATCGCCTCGATCTCACTCTCGTCCTTTACCGCGCGCTGCGTCTCAACCAAACCTTCAGTAGGCACGAGCTCTATTCCGGCAAGAGCGGACGAAAAGGTCTCATGTTGCTTATACGTGATTACATCTTTCTCAAATCCCAACCTGCTGATACCTGCTTCTTCCGCTATATCTCTCAGACTGTCCGCCAACTTCAGCCCGTGTTCGATGACGCGAAATTCAGGCGCTTGATAGGTAGCTTGCTCAACATATCGAAAATCCGTAACGAAACAGGCATGGTCTCGGGAAACCACAACGACTCCCGCAGAGCCTGTAAACCCGGTTATGTAACGTCTGTTCTCAGGCCTTGTGATGAGAAGCCCGTCAATTCCTGCAGGCGACAACCGTTCTCGAAGCGCAACCAGTCTATTCTTCATCATTGTCCTCTGACCCCTCTAAATGTATATTGTATTCATCATCAAAGTAGTCAAGATGTGATGAGTCCTCGTCGTCCACTGTCACTATGCGTGGTGTCACGAATATGACCATCTCCGTCTCTTTAGTGTCAAGCTTCCTGCTTTGGAAAAGCAGCCCCAATAGGGGAAGATCCCCGAGGATGGGAAGCTTCATGATGTTCTCTATCTCCTCACGCTGCAGGAGACCTGCTATGGCAATAGTCTCGCCGTCACGAACAGTGGCCACAAGGTCAGCTTCTCTGGTTCTTACATGGGGGAACCCTTGGGTCTGGTCCGTCCCCAGAATCGACGACACCTCAGGCCGTATTCTTACTGTTATGAGGCCGTCTCTGTTCACCCGAGGCGTTATGACCAGTTTGACTCCGGCCTCGATGAAAGATACGGATTTAGTCTCACCGCCCTGCTCAGATATGATCACAGGTATCTTGTCACCTATGAATACCCTGGCTTCCGTCCCGTCAAGCGTAGTTGTGCTCGGCCTGGCAATCGTCACAGCCTTCCCGGAATCCTCCAACATCTTCAAGAACGCGCCCACTGCAAGGGAAAGACCTTGGAAAACTCCGGTCGTCGGGTCTGTCCTTATGTATACTTTTCCGAATCCGCCATACTCTCCCATTTCCTGAAAGCTGATTCCAAACTGGTCTAATGCGTCTTGTGCAATTTCTTCAAGCCTTGCATCAATTCGCACCATGGGAATGGGGACATCGAGTTTTCGGACAATCTTTTCTGCTTCGCCAAGCTCAACGGATACCCCTGTTACTATAACAGAGTTTGTGCGCGAATCCAGTTGAATCTTGTCCGGGGGAACTACGAGTTTCAGCGCGTCCTTCATATCTTCAGGGGACGCGTAATCAAGCTTGAAAACCCTGGTTTCAATATGATCGAACCCTGACTTGAACCTATCCGGCAGCCCCACTACAAGAGTGTTTCCCACATGCCTGTAGGCAAGCCCTGTAGCCCTTGTCACCAGCTCAACTGCATCAGCTATAGGGACTTCCTTCAGAGAAAGTGAGATCTCGCCCCGCACAGAAGGGTCGGAAACGATATTGACATTACCTAGTTCTGCCAGGATCTTCAAGACGTCCCTTACATCAGCGCCTTTGAGCTCAATTGTGACAGGGCGGCCCAAAGACCCCTCGCCTGCCGCCAAAGAGACAAAGCCCGTGTTCGACGCTGCAAATGCCAACAGAAAGACTAAGGCGATAAGTCTAGTACATTTGGCGCCCCTTGCTCCGTTCATCATGATTCTCCCCCTCCGCCTAGTTCAAGCACAAACTCCTCATTCTGCTTCACGACAACGACAGCTTTCCCCTCAACAGACTTTACCGTCGCGCCTTCGATTTCATCTCCGGGTTGCACTATTACGCTGGAAGTAGACGTCTTTACAATTGCGTAAGACGCATCGTCAGACACGATAATCCCACTTACGAACAATTTCGGAGGATCCACCGCAGATTGTGGTTCTTGTTCCTTTGCTTCGTCGTCTCCGACTGCATCTCCGTTAGTCTGCCATTCTATAGTAGTCTCCATTTCGCGCGCCTCGGGCTCAGGAGGTACATCCTGAGTCAGGATATCCGTTTTTTCGGGTTCTTCCCGGACACTTTCGGCTTCAGGTACAATGGCGTCTAATCCAGCGTCCCCCCGGATGCCTTCCGACTCAGGCTCCTTCCTGACGCCTTGTGATTCAGCGTCCTCACTGCTGTCTTCTGATCCGGCGTCCTCCCTGTGGCTAATCTCAGATACAGACTGTCTTTCTGTATCCTCAAGACAATTCTCATCCGCGACAGGTTGTGTTGTAGGTACCGGAGACAATGTTTCAGGCACGAAATCAGTGATTTCAACAGAGCCGTTAATATCTTTCTTGTCTTCTCTGGGCCTTATGGGCCAATCAGGGACAAAGACACCCTTTTTCTTTGCAGCAAAAGTCATAGGAGCCTCTTGTTTGTGTTCTGTGGTCACCTGGGGAAGCGGATCCGTGAGCCCCTCAGGCTGAACAGAAGGTGCAGTCGCCCCTTGCAGACTTCCGGCTGTTTGCTGAGATGCAGGCTTCATCTGCGTTGTCAGCCAAACGCAGGTTGACACAGCGACTATCGCTATAAGCGCGATAACCCCGGCCCTAATGTCAAAACCCGAAAAACGCCGTCCGGGCATTAGCTGTCACCACCTTTGGGGACTACATAGACAACCAGGGAAAGAACTGCGTCAAGGACGTGTTCATTGCCGGTGTCCTCATGCTCGGTGAAGCCCGGCGATTCCAGACGCAAGTCGCTCACGCTAACCGCGCGTTCCAGCTTCGCCAGCCCCTGGATGAAGCGTTCCACTTGCCGGTAAGATCCTTGGAAGGTTATAGTCATGGGAGTCCTGGAATAATAAGACCCGGCAGCCAGAGTCCCCATAGATACACTTGATATGTTTGTCCCTGCTTGTTTTGATACATCTTCCAGCTCCCGGATGAAGTATGGTAGTGCCGCCTCCGAGGTTACCCGAGAGTTAATACTCTCCAGGGCAGATACAGCTTGGGCGTAATCATCTCTCATACGTCGGAGATCATGAACCATAACAGGCAACGCGGCTATCTTTTGAGTGATAGCGGAAGTTTCAGTCCTTATGCCGTCCAATTCCATGGACATAGGCACAAAGACAACCCTTTGCAAAATCCATCCTATGATGACCAAGCATATTATCAAGGTCAGCAGCCGCTTTTCAGTCAGTTTCTGTAAGATCGCCATGTCTAGCCGCCTCCTATAGGCGACAACTTCCCTGTTGCCTCCAACTTGTAAATCCCGTCTACCTCATTGACTCTTGTGATCTTCAGCAACTTGACATCATGGAACATGCCGGACTGTTCCAGAGAAACCCCAAGCCCGGCTGCTCGAGAAAGCGCAGTGGTCTCTGCATAAAACAGCACCCTGCCTTCATCCGCCAGTGACAACCGTGTCAGGCGCACTCCTTGCGGCATCAAGCCAGGCAAGTCCCTTAAGATTTCATCCAAAGGAAGATGATTCTCCGTCTCCTTCCTGGCCAGTTCAAGCTTGGACTCGATATCTTTCTTCCGTTTCCCGGTCTTGATTAGTTCCTCCTCGACCCATGCAAAGCCCGCGAAGTCAGACTCCAGGATGGAAAGGGCTTCCTTCGCCCTATTCAGCTCCCCGGTCTTGGCAGTGTAGAGAAAGGACACCAGAAGCACAAAAAGCGATATGATTACAAGAGCTGTGACACTGAATAACGCAGGGCGTCTGGGTTTCGTAACTTCCTGTGGAAGCAGGTCTACCCCCTTCATCAGCTATCCACCCCTCGATGCGCAAGTCCGATAGCGACTGCAAGTGAAGTCCCGTAGGTTGCTAAGTCATCCGCGAGAGGCGAATTCGCGTTGAAAGTAACGTTACTCAAAGGGTCGCCTATCATCACTTCCAGGCCGCAACTTGCCTCCAGATACTCCCTGAGTCCGCCTAAGTTCGACCCCCCGCCTGTCAGAACAACCTTACTAATAGGCGAATGCCCTCTCGTCCTCACTCTACCCTGGGCGTTGCAGTAGTCTATAGATCGCCTTATTTCCAGTGCAAGCTTTCCAGCCACGTCTCTCAGGACTTCCATGCTCTCCGGATCAACACAGCCGTCGTCTTCGACCTTGCCTGCCTCAAGTAAGCTTACCTTGCGTTTCAAGTCTTCTGCTTGGATAAAGCCTTGCATCTTGGCACGGACAATTGCTTCGGTGAAAGTATTGCCGCCTATGTTCACGATGCGGGTGAACCTTAAGACCCCTTGTTCCGAATACACCAGATCTGTTGTGCCTCCTCCGATATCCACGAAAAACTGTGAGCCTTCCGCTTCATCGCCACAAAACACACGACAGATTGCAATTGGCTGAATATCCAGAAAGAGAGGTTTGACTCCTGCAAGCTCCATGGTTTCTACATGGCTTGCCACAAGGCTCTTCGGTGCAGCGACAATCATAACTTCCAGTCTGTCAGGGGAATCGTGTCCACACCCGACAACATCAAAGTCTATGCTTGCCTCCTCCACAGGGTAAGGAACATATGCCCTTGCTTCCCATTTTACTGCCTGAGCCAGTTCCTCCCTGGGCATCTTCGGACAGAACACGTGCCTCACGATAACCTCTCCGCCCGATATTGCAGCGCACACTTCCCTGCCCCTGATGCCACCTGCATTGAGAGCCTCTTTTACCGCAAGAGCTACCTCCGAAGGATCCATCACTCTACCGTTACTGATGACTCCCTGCGGAGTGGGGCATACTCCGAAGTTTACAATCTCCAGTCTGCCTCCGGCTTTTCTCGCTTCAACTGCCTTAATAAGGCATGTTCCGATATCAAGCCCGATAATCCGCTTGAAGCGGCCGAGTGACAACATCCTCTTCGAGAGAATCTCCTCCCTTATTTAGAATCTAAGCCACGGGAACACCATGGGAATAAGGCGTTCGCCGAAAACACACACCATAATCGTCCCCAAGGATATGAACGGCCCAAAAGGAATTTCATCCTTCCGGGACTTAATACCTGACACAATGAGGATTACTCCGACTATGGCCCCAATGACGCAGGCAATGACAAATGATGTAAGCCCGCCCGGGACTCCGAGAAAACTACCGATAAGAGCCATGAATTTTACATCCCCGCCGCCCATTCCGCCGCGGCTTATGATCGCTATGAGAAATACCAGGCCTCCGCAGCCCACAATGCCCAACGCTCGACTGAAGACGCCTTGGATTCCCCCGGAAAAGGCGGCTATCACTAGGCCTACAGCCATCCAAGGAAGTGTGACGATATCAGGTATGATCCTGTGCTGAAAGTCTATACCTGCAGCTACAACAGCAAGACTTATCAATATCAGCGAATTTACCGCAGACAACGTGAATCCCTCAGCGCCTAAGACCCTCGCAGACAGTAACCCGCAACCGACCTCCAGTATGGGATACAAAACAGACACCCTCTCCCTGCAGTGTCTGCACCTTCCCCATATGAAGACATATCCGATTATCGGGATAAGCTCCGCCGCACCAAGCTGAGCCCCACACTTGGGACAGTGCGACCTTGGCGCAACAGGCGACTCTCCGCGAGGAATGCGGTGGATACATACTCCCAGGAAGCTTCCTATTATTGACCCGATTATGAAACCTGTCAATTTCAACACTCTGCCGGCAATCCTCATTTCCCGGTGATTTCAAAATTCCTCATACAAGACCTATGACCTATGCCCCACAGCCCCTGCAATGAACAGGCTTTCATGCGCCTTGAGACCTCACCCCAACCCAAGAAAGATGGTTGCATATTCCATGCTTGTCCGGCGGCTTGTTCCGGTAGGGCGCCCTACCGGAACAAGCGGGATAATCTCCTTCATCCTCTTGCCGCGACTCGCTCCAATTAGGAGCAATCATGAGATAAGACTTCTAATTATGGTTGTGTACAACGCTATAATCATCAGTGGAGTCCAATGTATATGACGCAGAACTCTTCACTGGGCACACAGGCTCCTCTCTGATGAACCCTCCATCCACTAGGTCTTGGACAGTAAGCCCAGTCGGATATTCGAAATCATTGTCCGCCCAGTACCTCATTACTGCGCTTTCAAGAATTGCGACATTAGCAGCACATGCGCTTTCCTTCGCTTTCGTCAAAGAAGCTGTATACCTGGGTATGGCAATCCCTGCGAGAATAGCAATAATGGCAAGGACAATCAACAGTTCAATCAGTGTAAAACCCCGGTTGTTATGTAATACCCTCCGCACGTGCTTTTTGACACGTGTCATAATATCTTTCATGGTCTCTTCTCCTCTCCCAAACTCGTTATGAGACTCATAATCAAACTTCCTGATAATCCCAAAACCTCAACCTAAAGGACCTGTACCATCTCGAACATAGGCAGCATCACTGCTGCCACTATTAAGCCAACGGATATGCCGACCACTGCAATAAGAATAGGTTCAATAATACTTGTCAGGGACCTAATCCCTCTGTCCACCTCCTTCTCATAAAACTCCGCCAGCTTTATCAGAACCTGATCTATGGCTCCGCTTTCTTCTCCTATTGCTACCATTTGCGCAACAACAGGCGGAAACATCCCCGCTTCCCCAAGAGGAGCTGCAATGCCTGCCCCTTCCCTGACCCCGGACCTAACCTGGCGGAGCCCGAGCGCAACTACCTGATTTCCTACAACTCTCTCCACTATCTCAAGGCTCTGCAATATGGGCACTCCTGCACCTACAAGGCTTGCAAGGGTTTCAGAGAAGCGAACGACTATGACTTTCATTGTGAAGCTTCCGATTACCGGAAGCTTCAACACAGCAGAATCCCACCGGTATCGACCTTCATCAGTTCTCACATAATACCTTGCTGCAAGCACAATTAAGACCGAAACTCCAATCAAGACATACCAGCGGGCCTTGACGAATCTTCCTATGGAAATCAAAGCCCTGGTAAGCCCTGGCAGGGCGACACCGGATTCCTCGAGCACGCCTGCGAAACTCGGGACTACAGTGGCAAGGAGGATAATAACAATGATTACCGCAAACACGGCAATTACTGCAGGGTATGTCATAGCGCCTTTGATCCTCTGCCTCAAATCGTAGTCCCTGTCAAAATACGCAGCCAACCTTGCGAGGACTTCATCTAACCTACCGGAAGCCTCTCCCGCCTCAACCATGTGAAGGAAGATTGGGGGAAACGCCCCTGTGTCAGCTAACGAACGGGCAAGAGACATTCCGGCATCCACATTCACTCTGGCAGCGCCTAATGCCTCTTTTTCCAGTGTCGACTCGGCCTGTTCGGTAAGAGTATGAAGAGCAGGCGAAAGCCCGACTCCTGCAGTCATCATAATCGACATGTGCCTGGCAATCCTGGAAAGATGCACTAAACCAAGCCTACCCCTGGACGAACCCATAGGTGTTATGGCCTTCGCCCGCTCACTATTCTCGTCTCGGGTTAGCCCTGTAATAAAAAGCCCTTGCGCTTTCAGCATGTCAAAGGCTGAAGATTCATCTCCGGCCTCAATTTTGCCTTTGATCAACCGTCCGTTCGCATCCCGCGCCCGATATGAGAAGGTTGCCTTCATCTTGCACCTCCTACATAGACCGATCACACGTAGCTTTGAGAAGGCGCTTCAAGCCGTCAGCATCAACCGCTACGGCAAGAGCATCCTCACAAGAGACTATCCCCTGTTCCACCCAGCAGCGGAGGGATTGCTCCATTGTTTGCATTCCGAATCTTGCGCCTGTCTGAATCACAGACCTTAATTGATGAGTCTTTCCTTCACGAATGAGGTTCCTTACAGCAGGGGTACCCACCATTATCTCGACAGCAGGCACTCTGCCTGGCTTGTCCTTCCTAGGGATTAACTGCTGAGCGATTACCGCTTCCAATGTTCCTGCAAGTTGAACCCTTATCTGATGCTGTTGATACTCTGGAAAAACATCGATTATCCGGTCAATAGTCTGCACAGCGTCACCGGTATGGAGCGTTGCGAGAACCAGGTGCCCTGTCTCAGCCGCAGTTATCGCAGTCGCCATAGTCTCTAAGTCTCGCATTTCACCTACAAGGATTACATCCGGATCCTCCCTTAGCGCCGCTCGTAGGGCAGACGGAAATGACTTTGCGTCCGCCCCGATCTCGCGTTGATTCACTATTGCCTTCCTGTGTTGGTGTAAATACTCTATAGGATCCTCAATAGTCATCACATGACAGTTGCGCCTCGAGTTGATGAGTCCGACCATGGCTGCGAGAGTCGTAGATTTTCCACTGCCTGTAGGCCCTGTCACCACCACAAACCCTCTGGGCTTGTCTGCGAATGTCTCCAGGATTTGAGGCAACCCTAAATCCCCGAGGTTAGGCACTTCGTACGGAATGAGTCTTATGGCAGCCCCGAAAGTGCCCCGTTGTTTATACGCGTTTACCCTAAAGCGTCCGACTCCTGGAAGCCCCAGGGAAAAATCCACATGTCCTTCATCGTCAAAGACTCGCCTGTTGTCCTTGCTCATCATGGACGTGACAAGGCGTTCAGTATCATCCGCCGAGAGACGCCTGAAATCATCTTCCATAGGCCTGAGTTTGCCTGTGACTCTCAGCATAGGCGGAAGCCCCACTGTGATATGAAAGTCAGATGCTCCGCTTTCGACTGCGGCCCTTAACAGGGCTTCCAACCCTATCATCCAAATCCTCCTATCACTTTGGGAACAGCGCATACTTTCCCCAGCTCTTCGCGGCTGGTTATACCGAGAAGGACCTTAGATACCCCGTCTATCGCAAGTTTCGTCATTCCACATGAGATAGCAACTTCCTCAATGTCCTCAGCAGGAGCGCCTTGCATGACGAGGCTTCTGATATCCCCGGTCATTTCCATAATCTCACATATAGCAGTCCGTCCCAGGTACCCTGTATTTCCACATTGTCTGCATCCTCGCCCGCGGTTGAATGTCCGGCCTCTGCCTGCTTCGACTTTTGCCGCAATCTCAGGCGCCAAAGCCTTCCATGCGTTCCAAGTGGCATCATCCGCCCGGTATGTCTCGACGCAATAGGGACATACCTTCCTGACAAGCCTCTGCGCAATGACAGTGGTTACTGATGAAGCCACCAAATACGGTTCTATACCCATTTCAGTAAGCCTTATCAAAGCGCCTGCCGCGTTTATCGTATGAAAAGTGCTCAAGACAAGATGACCGGTCATAGCGAACCTTACGGCAATCTCAGCGGTTTCCCTGTCTCTCACCTCTCCTACCATTACGATATCAGGGTCTTGTCTGAGGATAGCACGGAGGCCTTGAGCAAAAGTAAGACCTGCCTTGGGATTAGTCTGAACTTGACTTGCTCCCGGAATGCGAAACTCTACCGGGTCTTCGATAGTGACAATACTCTTCTCCTCAGTATTCAAGTGTTGAAGAGCTGCATAGAGAGTCATTGTCTTCCCGCTTCCCGTCGGCCCTGTTACAAGGATAATACCGTTAGGATTCTGTAAGGCCTTCTTCAGCCGGTCCACATCATCATCGAGAAACCCGAGTTCTTCGAGACTCCCTACAACACCCCTTGACCTCAAGATCCTAACCTCAGCCTTTTCCCCGTAAATGGTAGGAAGAGTAGATACACGAAGATCAATATCTTCACCGTCGAGCCTGAGCTCAACTCGCCCGTCTTGAGGCAGACGCCTCTCGGCAATATCCATTCCTGCCATGACTTTAATGCGAGAGGTCACAGCAGGCCCCAGCTTCAGAGGAAAGGTCATCACCTCTCTCAGAACCCCGTCGATTCGATACCTCACCCGGACGTCCTTCTCTTGGGGCTCGATGTGCACATCACTTGCTCTGGCTTTCACAGCTTCTGAGATCACAGCATTGGCAAGTCTCACTGCAGGCGCGCCTAATACCTCGGTGTCCTCAGGCTTCTCCTCTTCTTTGGGAAGATCGGCCGCATCCGCCTGCTCCTCTACCTCTCTTGCCAGTTTCGTCCCAGGACCTGCCCCGAAATACTCACTGATAGCTGCTTGAATTTCAATATCGCTTGCTATCACCGGTTCTACCTCGAGGCCGGTCATGATCCTGACATCATCCATGGCGAAAACATCAAGGGGATCAGCCATGGCAAGAGTCAGATGATTCTCTGTCTTCTCTATTGGGAAAACTCTATTTGTCCTGGCGAACATCTCAGGGATAAGTTGCGCCACATCCGGACTTATAATGTACCTGGCAAGGTGAACCCTGGGAATTCCAAGTTGAGTCTCAAGTGCGGAAAGCATGACGTCTTCATTTACTAACCCCTGGGATACAAGAATAGAGCCGAGCCTTTCTCCGCTCTCCTTCTGCAAAGACATGGCTTTTTCCAGATCCGCCTCGGTTAAGACCTCTGTGTCTATCAAGATCTCGCCTAGCCTACGCCTGGGTGTCATGGCGAAAGGAACTGAAGAGACGCCATTCCCATTGATTTCTAACTCGTTTCCCATATCATTCACACCCTGAATTATCAATCATCTGTGCAACGTTAGACACAAAAACCGATATTCCTGCATCTTCCAGTCGCATGATAGAGAAATACCATGAGTCCATAGAAACTACGTCGAATATTATCGTTCACAAAATGCCATCAAAGGTCTTTCAGGGCTTTTAGCTCGCGAGTAGAGATGCGGCTTAAGATCACCTGATTAGGCGTCAGGGACAGGATGAGACTTGCGAAGAAGCGATGCCACGCGATCCAAAATCTCTCCTGCGACTTCGCGCTTGGTCATGTAAGGCAAATCTTCTCTATGTCCTTCACGATATAAGATCTCCACCTCATTGTAATCTGACTCAAAGCCTGCGTCATTTCGGGAAACGTCGTTCGCTACGATGAAATCAAGGTTCTTGGATACAAGCTTGCCTTCTGCGTTCTCAATTAAATCTCGGGTCTCAGCTGCAAACCCGATGGCAATTCGATCGCCCTTCAGCTTGCCGACTTCCAGCATGATATCCTCGCATCTGACAAGGGGAATATGCTCCAGGCCTTCACTTTTTTTCAGCTTCTCCGAAGCCACGTTTCGAGGACGAAAGTCACAAGGTGCTGCAGCGCCTATGATGACATCAGTGTCACTTAGGTGATCCATAACTGCCTGAAACATCTCATGAGCGGTCCTCACCTGAACTACCTTAACCCCAAAGGGTCTGGGGAGCGCCGAAGGCCCTGTAACCAGAATAACACGGGCGCCTCGATCCTTCGCTGCCTTAGCCAACTCATAGCCCATCTTCCCTGACGACCGATTTGTTATGTACCTCACAGGATCAAGTGGTTCCTGTGTAGGACCTGCAGTCACCAGTACAGTTACGTCCTTAAGAGTCGTTCCCTTAAGGAGAATCCTCTCAATCTCAGAAACAATGTCCTCTGGCTCAGGCAGCCTTCCTTTCCCCTCTGTACCGCATGCAAGGTATCCGAAATCAGGCTCCATCATATTGTAGCCCAGAGTCCTGAGATCTTTGATGTTCCGCCTGACAATAGGATTCAGGTACATAGCCTCGTTCATTGACGGGACCAAGAGCACAGGGGCTTTCGTGGCCATTACTACTGTAGTCAGCAAGTCGTCTGCAATGCCGTGAGCCACTTTCCCCAAGCAATTGGCGGTGGTAGGCGCTACTACCAGAATATCAGCCCTCTTTGCCAGACTCACATGTAGAACATCCCAGACACCCGGATCCTCAAACATTTCATATGACACCGGATTCCTAGAGATCGTCCTGAATGTCAACGGAGCAACAAACCGAGTAGCCGCTTCTGTCATGACTACATGGACCGAAGCGCCCTTCTTAACAAGAAGACTTGCTATCTCCACACTCTTGTATGCAGCTATACCTCCGGTCACACCCAGAACAACGGTTTTCCCTTCCATGGGCTCCTCCCATTATGCAGACGGCGCCCTGACTCCAGGGCGCCACAGTTCCTACTTGGTTCCTGACCCTAGCTCCTCAAAGGAGACTTTACCGGCGAGGATTTCCTCCATTGCCACGGTGACAGGCTTGTCCGATTTCGTGTCAACAAGCGGTTTTGCCCCGTTCACCAATTGTCGTGCCCTTTTTGCCGTAGCAACTACCAAGGAATATCTGCTCATTGTCTTACTAGAAAAAGCTTCAAGCGGTGGCTGTAACATAACGTATTAAGTCCCTCCTGTAAACAACACCCCACGCGCGCCCCGGGTCGTCACAACTCTTTTCCCATCTTACCCCTATTCCGAGAAATTACACCGACGGTCCCTTTAGATTGCCAATAAATCCTAATAGATCGCACCTTGCAACCTTGGAGCGCTCTGCCGTTATTATGGCATGAAGGTTGTCAACAGCTTCATCCAGATCATTATTGACTACTATATAGTCATAGTCAAATACTGCTTCCAACTCATCCCACGCCAATTTGAATCTGGCGTTAATATCCTCTTCGCTGTCTCTACCACGCGCACAAATGCGCCGCCAGAGTTCCCCCATTGAAGGAGGCATCAGATACACAAAAATGCCCGCCGGCCACCTGCTTCTCACTTGTCTGGCGCCCTGAATATCGATATCAAGTATTACATCATGCCCTTGCGCAATAGTTTCTTCAATGAACCTGCGTGGAGTGCCATATAAATTACCATATACTGTTGCCCACTCCAGGAGCTCCCCCGCCTCCTGCATTTCTTGAAACTCATCGTGTGTAACGAAGTTATAATGAACCCCGTCTACCTCTCCTGGACCCGGCGGGCGGGTAGTCACTGACACTGAATAGTGAATCCTGTCCAGTCTCTTGCCAAGCTCATTAACAACGGTATTTTTTCCGGCGCCGGACGGCCCGGAAAGGACTATTAGGAACCCTTGTTTTCTCTCGAGGCTAGTCATTCTGCTGAGTCACGTCCTGACTGGCTTTGCTT
>DGZL01000102.1:0-153 GCA_002398515.1 Firmicutes bacterium UBA4981 | reverse complement strand
TCACGTCCTGACTGGCTTTGCTTCCCTGAAAGCCTGTGGGCTACAGTCTCCGGTTGTACAGCGCATAGAATAATGTGATCACTATCCGTCAAGACAACCGCCCGAGTTCTCCTTCCGTATGTAGAATCAACTAGTTTGCCGCGGTCCCTTGCC
>DGZL01000021.1:3450-8591 GCA_002398515.1 Firmicutes bacterium UBA4981 | reverse complement strand
GTCTTGCTGCTTCATCAGGGTTATGGCCGATGAGGTTTGGTACAATCACTTGTCGACTTTCCGGGTCGCGTTCTTCTGTCTCCGGGGGCACACTCGGCGGAATCTCCATATACCTTAGGACATCCTTCAATATGGCTTGAAATGCAGGAGCTGCCAGGACTCCGCCGTAGCTTATCCCAACATCCGGCTCATCCCAGATTACCAGGATCGCGATTTTCGGGTCTTCAACCGGAGCGAATCCTAAGAAAGATGCGACTCGCTTGTCAGAGTATCCACCCGCTTCAGGCTTTTCTGCAGTTCCTGTCTTGCCTGCCACACGATAGCCGGGAACCTTGGCCCTGAATCCGGATCCGTTGACTACTACCGACTCCAGTATGAGAGAAAGCTCTTTTGAGGTCTCTTGACTAATAACCTGTCTTATGGGGTCTTTCTGGAATTCTTTTATAACAAACCCGTCAGGGTCCACGATTTTTGAAACAAGGTGAGGACGCATGAGCGTACCGCCATTTGCGATTGTCGAAAGCGCAGACAGTAACTGAATGGGGGTTAAGGAAATTCCTTGTCCGAATGAAATATTGGCGAGTTCTACAGGCCCGACATTCTTTGGGCGTTGGAGAAGGCCTGTAGCTTCACCGGGATAGTCAATTCCCAATGAGCTTCCAAGTCCAAATGCTTGAATATACCGATAAAAGCGTTCCTGCCCCAGCTTGGTGCCTAATGTCGCAAACACGACGTTACACGAGTTTTCAGTGGCTTCAGTAAACGTTTGACTCCCGTGGCCTCCTGCAAGCCAACATCTTACGTACCTGTCAGCGACCTTGATGAATCCTGGGTCGAAGAATGTATCATCAGGCCTTACAATACGCTCTTCAAGGGCGGCAGCGGCAGTGATTATTTTGAAAGTGGATCCCGGCTCATACGTGTCTGACACTATTGGGTTTCTGCGCAAAGAGTCAGGTTCCTCAAAATAGCGGTTAGGATTGTACGCAGGTCTTGAAGCCATAGCTAACACAGCCCCGGTTTTCGGATCCATCGCCAGAATCATTCCCCGCTTTGCTTTGAGTTCTGCCATCCCCTTATCAAGCTCACGCTCGACGATATACTGAATTACCTCATCTATGGTGAGATATAGGTCATTGCCGTCTACCGGCGGTATGAACTGAGTGATTCCGCCCGGAATCTCTTTCCCAGTGGCATCTCGTTCCGACCTCACCTGCCCCCTTGTTCCTCGGAGGAAGGAGTCATACTGAACTTCGATTCCTTCCAGTCCTTGATTGTCTATTCCCACTATGCCCAGGACATGGGCTGCAAGCGTATCTTTTGGATAAAACCTCTGGCCGCGTTCTGCAAACCCGATTCCTCTGAGGTTGAGTTTTCTGAGAACGGCTGCCTTCTCCGGGTCCACTCTGCGGTCTATCCAAACCGTAGCCAGAGGTTCGGAGAGTTTCTTTCTTACGGTCTCCACATCAAGCCCAAGTATCTTTGAAACCTGTTTTGCAGTGTCCAGCGGGTCATCTATGTCGGCCGGGATTGCATACACTGCATCAGCGCTGATGCTCACCGCAAGTTCTCTGCCTTTGACGTCTCGGATAGTCCCCCTGCGAGCGTCTACAGGAACGGGATAGAGCCTCTGATCCAGAGCCAGCTTCCGATAATGCTCATTTCTGGCAACTTGTACCCAGAAAAGTCTCCCGATGAGAAAAAGGGTGACTGTTGCCCACATAAGAAAAAGCGAGCCTACCCTCTTCTTCATGGTAATGCTCGAGTGATTAGACACAGGCTGTTCCCTACCTTAAAAATCTATTTAGGTCTTACTCTCGGATGATCGCATCTGGGAATATCGTAGAACCATCTGGCTACAAAGGGTGAAATAAGGCCTATGAGGATGTCTTCCGTTCGAGCTGAGACCTCAGCTACCAGCCCTGAAAGCTTCTGCGATGCTTTCCCGTCAGAATCATCAGCCACATTTAGGCGATTAGTCACAGATGCTACCATAATGAATTCAGTTTTCTCGGGTTTTGTCATACCCAGAGATATCATGGCTTCTCTTTCAACCCTGGCAAGCGAACTCAACTGTGCTATGGATAGACTAAGCCGATCGTATTCGGTCTGAGTAGCCGCAAGCGCTCGCTCAAGCACATGTAATCGATAACCGGTATCGATTACTTGAGCTCTCAGCGCCAGACTGCCAATGAGGAGTCCGGTAATAAGTATAGCTCCAAACATCCGTTTTCCGAAGCCGGCGCGTTTTCTTGATTTTCTAGCAGCCTCTCTTGGTTTTGCCGGAGCCTGCTTTATTCTTCCCTTTGATTTCGGTAACGACCTAGCTGCCGCTGGTACCATCTGTATTCCCTCCCCGATTCCCTTAGAACTTCTCTGCTGCTCTGAGCTTTGCGCTCCGGGACCTGGGATTTGAGATAACCTCTTCCTCGCACGGAACAATAGGCTTCTTAGTCAGAATTCGAAGACAGCCTTGGTTTCTCGACCCGGACATCTTAAGAAACATGGTCTTCACAATTCTATCTTCCAAGGAGTGGTAAGAGATAACTACCAGTCTTCCCCCTGGACAAAGGATTCTTACAGCCTGATCCAAACCTGCATGTAATTCATCCAGCTCACGGTTTACTGCAATCCTAAGAGCTTGAAACGTGCGACGTGCGGGATGAGGGCCGGATCTCCTGGCCCTTGCCGGGATAGCTGCTTTGACGATATCAACAAGTTCACCTGTGGTGACTATCGGCGCCTTATCCCGTCGCCTCACTATGAATTCGGCTATGCGCACCGCCCAGCGTTCTTCGCCATAGATCTTGAGTATGTCTGCGATCTCTTCGGCCGGCAGATTGTTTACAAGGTCTCGGGCAGACGGCCCTGTTCCTTGGCCCATTCGCATATCAAGTGGTCCGTCTTCCATGTATGAAAAGCCTCTTTCAGGCTCGTCCAGTTGATAACTGGAGACTCCGAGATCGAATAGGATTCCGTCAACCTGCAAAACGTTAAGGCTCATCACTATATCCTGTAAATCGCTGAAGTTTCCATGAACGAAAGTTGCGGCATCACGGAAGTGTTTCAATTCTTGCTTCGCAGCCGAGATCGCGTCTTGGTCCCTGTCTATCCCTATAATCTGAGCCCCGGCGCCGGCAAATTCCAGGAGGCCGAGGGTATGTCCTCCGCTTCCCAGGGTGCAGTCGATGTAGACTCCGCCTGGCTTAGGATTCATTAACCAGACTACTTCGTCTGGCATGACCGGGGTATGATATTCTCTCTTGATATTTGCTGTCATTTGGTTCATCAGCCTGTTCTTTTGACTTCAGAGTCTGCACCACCCTGAGCCAGTTTCTCGGCTATCTCCTCATAGGATTCCTCTGCCAGGCCTCTGTAACCCATCCAAACCTCCAGGCTCCATATCTCTACTCTGTTCATGACACCGATGACTACCGCATCTTTGGCAAGGCCGGCATATTCTCTGAGATAAGCGGGAATGTTAATCCGTCCTTGCCTATCCAGTTCGCATTCACATGCCCCTGAGAAAAACAGTCTGCTATACGCTCGTGCGTCTCGCATTGTAAGGGGGAGTTTTGAGAACTCAGAAAGTTGTCTCTCCCATTCATTCTTTGGAAAGATGAACAGACACTTATCCAGCCCTCTCGTGGCAAAAAAGCTGTCTCCCAACTCATCCCTGAATTTTGCAGGGATCGCCAGTCTACCTTTATCATCGATATTATGTTCATAGGTTCCGATGAACATAGGCGCCTGCAGATTCACCACTTCTCCCCACTTTGCCCCACATTGGTAACGATTCTCTTCTATACTTATCTTTAAACTCCTTCTTCTATATGGAAACTTTTTTGCAACATTTGAGAGTTGAGGTTTAAGAGGGGATTTCTGTGTCGGAAAAATCATAAACATAGCCCCGGCATCAATTTGCCGGGGCCATGTCGCTGTGCTCTTCTTCTATTATGTATTATGAAGCCTTATTTGAACCTCTTTCCCTCTCATTGATATCTCTTTCAATTGCCATGAGAAAAAGTTTCTTAGGATTCCTCTCTTTGGCAATTTGCCTTGTCATTACCCAATTCTTCCGGAATCCACATTTCTCGAAGCACTTTACCGCCCGTAGGTTGTCTGCCAGCACTCGAAGGTAGATCCGGTTCAGTCTTGTGGTGGAAAACATATAGTCCAATAATGACGAAATCGCGTCATGCCCGTAACCTTTACCAAGGTACCTCGGGTGTCCTATACGAACCATGAGCTCAGCTTCACTTCTGCGCCAGTTGATTTCTACAAGGCCAATATCTCCAATCAGTACGCCGTCTTCTGCCTCTATGGCAAACATTCTTGTGGTGCGAGCATTTACCCGAGACATGTATTCTTCGCTGACTGTGAGGCGCCTACTAGTATGTTCAAATGCTGCAGTCGTGATATGCTGCCCTGCTTCCCACTGACATATGATTTCCACATCGGCGCCATTCAGCGGACGAAGTAAAGTCTTTTCGCCTTTAATCACTTGCGTGACACCTCTTCTTCCAGTCCACCCCCCCACTTGTCGCAAAAAGACTTCGCGCCTGACCCGTCTGATACCTTTAAGTATTTTTATCCGTTTTCGGCATCCATGACCATGCATTATTTCTTATGAGCTTACCTTGGCTGCACAATTAACTTGATCGCGGTCCTTTCCTCCCCGTCAATTTGCACATCAGTAAATGCAGGAACCATCACCAGATCTATACCACTTGTCGCTACGAAGCCCCTGGCAATAGCAACAGCCTTAACAGCCTGATTCAGCGCAGCCGCGCCCACTGCCTGAACTTCAGCACCTCCCCGTTCCCTCACAACTCCTGCCAACGCACCTGCCACAGAATTGGGATTTGACTTAGCAGACACCTTGAGGACTTCCATACTAAATTCCTCCTTGTATGGTCGAGAATGCCGGTTACGGATGAAGTATTATATACCAAGGTATTACATTCCTGCTATATTTTCATATACAGTCAAAAAAACGTGGAAGGGAAATACCCAAGTATGAGTTCATGGAGGCCGTTGAACTTCTCCAGTAGCTGCCAGTTTCGCCGAAGACGGCGACCGGTTTTTGCGATTCAAGCGAGCTGCGTTAACATAATGTGGGAGAGAACAACGGTCTCATG
>DGZL01000021.1:0-3269 GCA_002398515.1 Firmicutes bacterium UBA4981 | reverse complement strand
GGTCTCATGGTGATCTACTTAGATGCACTCTTGAGGCGGCAAGTAGACGGGTGTCAGTCGATGGCTGCTTCCCTAATCCTCTGAATTGCCTTGGCTTTGCCGGTACCGTAATCAACAGAGACCACCGCACCACATAATTCAGTCGGCCCTGACGCAATCTGAAACTGCCTTGGCAGTCCTGTTAGGAAACGGTCTATTATGATATCAGTTCTTACTCCCAGAACTGAGTTTGTCGGTCCTGTCATGCCCAAATCAGATATATAACCTGTACCCTTCGGGAGAATTCTCTCATCTGCAGTTTGGACATGGGTATGTGTCCCGACAACGCACGCGACCCGGCCATCGAGGAACCAACCCATAGCGATTTTCTCAGAGGTGGCTTCAGCGTGAAAGTCTACGACAATTAGATCACACTCTTCTGAGAGCTCAGTCACAATAGCGTCAGCGACTCGAAAAGGACAGTCCAGAGGAGACATAAAGACACGGCCGATCAAATTTACGACACCAAGCCTGATTCCGTTTGAAAGGTGTATGACAGTAGCTCCCTTGCCGGGAGCCCCAGGGGGGTAATTAGCAGGCCGCAAGATGCGTGTATTATCTTCAAGGAACCTATAGAGGTCTTTCTTTTGCCAGACATGGTTCCCGGTTGTCAGAACTGAAATTCCAAGGCCAAGCAACTCCTCAGCCGTATCCTGAGTAAGCCCAAGGCCTCCCGCTGCATTTTCAGCGTTGGATATTATGGCGTCAGGCTTATAAGTATGGACGAGTTCAGGTAAAGCGGTCTTCACTGCACGGCGCCCGGGTCTGCCTACGATATCACCTATGAAAAGAAGATTCAACCGGCGTCCTCCTTGAGCCTTAAGATTTCGTGCGCTCAGTCTGCTTGTTGAAAACAAGAACGCGTCCTTCTTCGCGAAATCCTATAAGCTTTCTTTGCTGCACAGACTCTCTTAAGTCGTCCAGCATAGTCTCGATCATCTCATCTTGATACACTAATTCTTCTTCGAATTCGCCTTCTTCGCTGTTTCCTTCGCTTATCAGTTCAGAACCCAGCGCGTATCTTGCAAGCTCAATTATGAGAGATATTTCTTCTTGGGTTAGGGTGGCAACATCCCGAGATATCTCCACAATCGATACGCTGTCAAACTCCAGTCTCTCCGCTTTGACCCTTGGAGTTCCCCTATGCACCAGAGAGGCGTACACTTCTACACTCTCAAAGAGTTTGTGGCAGAAAGCATTCCACAATCGGTCGGAAATAGAAGATGATGTCATGAACGTAAACTTAAGAATCTTGCCTTCCGGAACAAAGTTTACCGTCGCTATTTCGGGATAGCGCACCAGTATAGAAATAAGAAGGCTTACACTGTTTGCCGTGCTGTCAGAAATAGCTTCCAATTGGGTATCAGCGTCATCCACCGTGACCACCCCTCCTTGCGACCTGTTCTCGCAGTTCAACTGAGAGTTCGCCATAGGGGCAAAAACTCCTGCTAAGACAGTTCTCATGAACCTTAGCGGGGCGAGCCTGGCTCGCCCCAAATTCCAATGTTGTCCTATTTTGCATAATCCACTACACGAGTCTCGCGAATTACAGTGACCTTAATTTGCCCCGGGTAATTCAGTTCCTTCTCAATCTTTGAGACAATGTCTCTCGACAGGCGGACGGCAGCTAAGTCATCAATCTTATCAGGTTTTACCATTATCCGGATTTCCCGGCCTGCCTGAATTGCGAAAGACTTTTCAACTCCGTCAAAGGAGTCCGCGACTTCTTCTAACTTAGCCAGGCGCTTCATATATGCTTCCAGAGTCTCACGTCTGGCGCCTGGGCGTGCTGCTGATACTGCATCTGCAGCTTGCACAAGGACCGCTTCAATTGTATAAGCGTCTTCATCCCCATGGTGAGCGGCAATTGCATGGATTACTTCAGGAGATTCCTTATACCTTCGTGCAATATCTACGCCTATCTGAACATGTGGCCCCTCAACTTCATGGTCCACGGCTTTACCGATATCATGAAGAAGACCTGCTCGTTTCGCTACCATGACATTGGCGCCCAGTTCAGCTGCCATGCCTGATGCCAGATAAGCTACCTCGATAGAGTGTTTCAGCACATTCTGCCCAAAACTGGATCTGAATCTCAGTCTTCCAAGCAAGCGAATAAGATCAGGGTTAAGGCCGTGAACTCCCACTTCTATAGCAGCGCCTTCCCCTTCTTCTTTTATTATATTATCAACTTCTTTTTGTGCTTTCTCTACCATCTCTTCAATTCTGGCAGGATGAATTCGCCCGTCATTTATGAGCTTCTCTAGTGCTATCTTGGCCACCTCACGCCTGACTGGGTCAAAAGCAGATAAAATCACTGCTTCCGGGGTATCGTCAATGATAAGATCAACCCCGGTGAGCGTTTCAAGAGCTCTTATGTTTCTCCCTTCCCTCCCGATGATTCTTCCTTTCATTTCATCGTTGGGAAGTGCTACCACAGACACACTGGTTTCAGCGACATGGTCTGCGGCGTAACGTTGGATTGCAGTAGCAATGATTTCCCTTGCTTTTCGGTCTGCTTCTTCTTTAGTTTGTGCTTCAATATCACGTATCATTATTGCAGCTTCATGATGAAGTTCATCCTCAATGTTCTTTAGGAGAAGCTCTCTGGCTTCATCCGAAGACAAACCTGACAGCCTTTCAAGTTCAGCTCTTTGCTCTTTGTACACTTGTGTAAGGTTGTTCCTGAGCTCATCGAGCTCTTTCTCTTTTCTGTTTATGGCTTCTTCTTTTTGTTCAATAGCCTCTCCTTTACGATCGAGGCTTTCTTCTTTCTGAAAAAGCCGTCTTTCACTTCTTTGAAGCTCTCCTCGTCGTGCACGGCTTTCCTGCTCAATCTCAGTACGAAGGCGATGCGCTTCTTCTTTAGCTTCCAGGAGAATCTCTCGCCTGGCTGCTTCAGCCCCCTTTTCTGCCTCCTCAACTATTCTCTCGGCAGCTTGCTCTGCAGAACCGATTTTCGCCTCAGCAAGAATCCGCCTGGTAAAATACCCAATGGCGAAGCCGGCTACAACGGCGGCTATTGCTATTAGTACATTTGCAGCGATATTGTATACACCTCCTGTTCACGAATAAGGCCGAGCGCGAACTCGGCCACTAGATAAAAGACTTGCGTTATCGTCACTTGGTCTAGTGCCGGAGCCGTACTCCGGCGGGAACCGGAATTCATCGCTATTGTACCTTTTCGATATACAAGTGTCAAGGTAAACCCCAGATGCCCCCCTAGGTGT
>DGZL01000169.1:32767-34686 GCA_002398515.1 Firmicutes bacterium UBA4981 | reverse complement strand
CGAAAACCGACCACTTATCGGCTCTTTTCTGCGAAAACTCAAAAAGGTGGTCGAAATTGACGCAGCGTTTTGAAAAGAGTGGTCGAAAATCGACCATGCTTCTTAGAAAACAGCTTACTCTTCTATGTCATTTGGCTCCCATGCCTTAGGCCGGCAGTTGCCGGACGGAATTCGCAGTATTCATCCTGAAATGCACGACAGAACACGCGCCATAAGATTGTCCCATATATTACCTTAATGATGAAGACCAGGTTAAGCAGGATAATCGGGGTTGTGGAGCGAACTAGCTACTACACAATGTCACCATGATAGCCTAGTGGCCCGGTGGCAATCATGACAATGGCAACCGGACTTCGCATCCGGACTCAGCCACGCGCCTTCCACCGGCAAGTATCCGGCAAGTTCGGAGACTTGAAGGCAATATGGAAGGCGGATTGCTTTACAGGAGAGAAAGGATGATTATCCCATCATGGGTTCCATAAATCAGGGACATAAGAAAATCATAACCGTCTTTGTCGTCCTGGCCTTTATGCTCTCGTCTATAGGCCTTGCCGGGGCGGCAGCGGAGACATTTGGCAGGACAGATCCCAGCTTGAAGGTGGTAGTCCGCGGAGAGCAAGGGCCTGCGTTATACATAGGCGGAAGCATGGGGATTTCCGGTGAGGTCTTCTTCGGCGACATTCCTTTTGCGCCGGATCCGTATGCACCTGACCGAGGTGACGATGGTTCCCGCGACCAGGAACCCGGCAACACTGAGAATACAGACGGCGACTCCGGTAACACCGACGGGACAGATACCGAATCCGCCGAAGATTCCGGTGTTGATGAATCACAGGAAGAGGCCTGGGACAGCTACCTGCCGCCAAAGCCGCAAGGCATGACGCTTCCCGGCATCTGTCAAAATCTTAGTCTGATAGTCGATGCCCGGCTCGGGAAGGCTGTTCAGGCTTATACCAGGCTTTCAATGAGTGGTGTTTGGGGTGTAAGCAGGCCAAGTGATGCCAGTCCCTGGATGCCGTCAATGGTAAGGCCGCTCCTTGTTGACGAGGCCTGGGTCAGATATGCCACAGAAGACTTCCAGGTGCGTGCAGGTAAACAGAGGTTTTCGTTAGGCCCTATCGGGCTTTTGGGTAGGACGGACTTGGAGCCTGCGGAAGGTATTGTCATTGACACGGGATCCGAGAGCTGGGGTCTTGTAGGAGTATGGTCAAGGCTCAGCTCAGGATATTACTACAATAGCTCATATGTGACTCGCGCTGACAATCTACTGGCATTCAGGTTGACTTGGCCTGTGGCAGACACATGGACTCTCGGTTTGAACTACTTGGCCGACGGCCTTGGAGACGAAACCGGCGTATCAGTAGACCTTCTGGAGAATACGGGAGGTCGAAACATCGCAGCTGAGGTCGGCATGTTTGAGTCGAGCTCAACGCTTTATCCTGAATATCGCACATCCGGATGGGTGCCTGGTTTCATCCTGAAAGCGGAAGCCTTTAACACGCCAGAGCATCGCCTGGAGTTTTCATATGGATATCTCACTCGGGGATTCGCCCCGTACTACTCGAGCGTCGCCTCGCGCTCAGGCGGACTGTCAATTCCCTTTGACCAAAACACCCAGGGGATAGCCGTGAATTATGACCGCCGTCTCTCTCCCTTAACTGAGGTCAACTTGAAAGTAGCTCACCTTCGTTTTCTGGACAATAACGCCGCACATAACGGAGGAGGCAACGGGAATGAGAGCGGCAGTGGTACGGCTCAAGGTGGCACGGATCAGAACAGCACCAGTCAAACCGGTTTGGCGGGAAATGGTGCTCCGGGAACCGGCCTAGGCGGAAATGGGGATGAGAGCAGCAACGGCGCGGATCAAGGAGGCACGGCTCAAAACGGCGTAAGCGACAACATCGCCGACGAAAACAGTG
>DGZL01000169.1:21341-32550 GCA_002398515.1 Firmicutes bacterium UBA4981 | reverse complement strand
TGCGGAGGGCAACAGCGCAAAGGACAACAGCGCAAAGGGCAACATCGCGGGTGGAAGCAGTGGTGAGGGCCACGACGCCAACGAAATAGGGAGATCTGCGCTTTTGATGACCCAGTCCGCGACCACTCCCATATTACTGGGTTCTGCATCAATAAGGCACGAACTCAGGACGAACATATTCGCAGAAGGCAAATACGAACACTGGTGGATGGAAAACGGAAGCAGCTACGGACGGCTCACAGCAGGCATCACCATGAACTTCTAGGTTTGTCTGCAGGTGGGGCTTAGCCGTGTCATGTGGAACTTGACTATGTCACTGTAATGGGGGTTTTTGGAATCATGAGATGTACACACCAAAGAATAGCTCCAAGATCTATACAGGCTAGTGCAATCACACGGACTACATACCGTAATACAACCACTAGGGCTACAAACCCAAGTGAGACTATGCGGACTAAAAGCTCAAGTAGACCCGCGCGAACCGGACACTCAAGCACAGCCAGGCGGACTGTAAACCCAAGCACAACCTCTCGGATCGCCTTAATCCTACTGACTTTGATTTGCGCATCTTCCTTGATTTGCCTTCCTGCACTGGCCAAGGGAAGCCTGGAAGGTGTCAAGATATTCATTGATCCCGGTCATGGCGGCCCTGACCCCGGGGCAGTGGGTCTTTCCGGACTTCACGAAGCTGACGTGAATCTTCGCGTGAGTTGCGTTCTCTCTAACTGCTTGAGGGAATACAGCGGGGCGCAAGTTATGATGTCACGTACAGACGATGTCGATGTGAGCCTTGGCGAACGAGCCACAGCAGCCAACAACTGGGGAGCTGACAGATTCATTTCGGTCCATCACAACGCGTCTGTCAACCGTGACTATAACGCAACTGAGACCTATGTGTATTACTATGCCGACAGAACGGCTATCAACATGCAAGAGAAGGTGCACAGGCGGCTCGTCGAAGGCCTCGGCCTCCGGGACGGACAAGCGCGGACGGCCGGTTTTTACGTGCTTCGTCATACGTCCATGCCTGCAATCCTTACAGAGGCCTCATATATCAGTAACCCATACGAAGAGGCGAGACTCAAGGACATGGGCTATACCTGGCGCGAAGGGTATTACATCTATCTCGGTATCGCAGATCATTTTGGTGTGGCGCCGTAGGAAAAAACTGCTCCTGTATTTCTCTTACAAGCGACAGTATAATTAAAGTGCAGCTACACAGCTTGATCTTCAGGTAGAGTGATGGGAAGGGGAGCAAGAGATTGGACGCAATCCGCAAACAACTCAACCCAACACGTGTCCGCGGAGGAATCAGGTTTCGGTATTTTGACTTATCCGCATCGTCAGTGAGTATTGCGGGAGAATTCAACGACTGGCATAAGAATTCATGTGAGCTTACGAAGTACCCCTGCGGTGTCTGGGAGACAGTAATTCCCTTGAATAAAGGTGTACATCAGTACAAATTCATAGTGGACGGCATGTGGATACATGACCCTTCCAATCCTTGTATCATGCTAAATGAATTCGGAGGAGTGAATTCCGCGCTTGAAGTCACGGATGATGCCGATGTCCGCCTGCCGATTCCGTCCCGCCAAGCGCGAGGCTACGGCAAGCTGAGAGCTGTTTCCAGTCCCGACTGGTTGCAGGATGCCATAATTTATGAAGTCTTTCCTCGGGCATTTACAGACGAGGGGACACTCGACGCTGTAAGGCGGCGAATCCCGGAGCTTTATGATCTCGGCGTAACCTGCATATGGCTCATGCCGATACACCCTATTGGAGTATCTGGCAGGAAAGGGATCCTCGGAAGTCCGTACGCCATCTCTGACTATCGCAGCATCCATCCGGATCTCGGCACGCTTGAGGATCTAAAGAGGCTTGTGAGGACAGCCCACGGGTACGGAATGAAGGTAATCATGGATTTTGTCGCAAACCATAGCGCAGTGGATTGCCGGCTTCAAAGGATCCATCCTGAGTGGTACAGGCGCGATTGCCACGGCAGGCCTCAATCTCCCGGATTTGGCTGGACTGACGTCTTTGGGTTCGACTACAGGAACCGGGGCCTCCGAAACTACATGATTGAGACAATGCGCTACTATATCAAGGAGTGCGACGTAGACGGCTACCGGTGTGACGTAGCTGCCTTAGTGCCTACTGATTTCTGGCGTGAAGCCAGAGAAGCGTTGAAGAAAGTTAAACCTGATGCCATCTTGCTTGCTGAATCCCATGAACCGTCGCACAATGCTGCAGCTTTTGATTTGACCTATGAGGAGAACCTTCCTCAGGTATTGCAGAAAGTCTTCTTCGGGACACTCTCTGCCAGGGCAATTCGACATCTCATAGAAGAGGACAGGCTTACCTTTCCTGTAGGATCCATGCGCATGCGTTACTTGGAGAACCATGACCAGCCTCGGGCGGCGGAGCGCCTTGGCGTCAGAGGCCTAAAACTCGCAGCAGCGCTCCTCTTTACCCTGGACGGGGTGCCGCTCATTCATAACGGCCAGGAGATTGGTGAAGGCCGGCGTGCATCTTTGTTCGACCCATTTAGGATCCAGTGGGAAAGAGGCGACTATATAATGAGGGAACTTTATGGACACCTCTCTCACATGCGCAGCAATGTTCCTGCTCTCAGGCGAGGTTCGCTCACTTTTCTCAATGTAGCCAGGGATGACTCAGTGCTTGCCTACTATCGTGAGTATGAGGATAGCCGCATTGTCGTGCTCCTTAACTTCACGTGTGAGATGATTGAAACCAGAGTCAGCGCACCTAAGGAGCTGGTTCGCGATTTTGCAGAGGTAGGCTACCGCTTCACGGAGCTAAACGGCCAAACCTCACCTGTATGCATTAGCGGGCAAGGCCTTCTCGGAAGGGAAGTCACTCTGGATCCATACGGAATAAGGATTTTCTCCCTCGAGGCTGTCAGCCCTTGTCGCTGTATCGCGTAGCTGTCAGCCCTTCTTACAGCACGGCACATCTATCAGGCTCTACTGCTGCATCCCACAGCCATCAGGTCCTGTCGCTGTGCTGCATAGCTATGTTAGTTCTTGTTGCAGCATTGTATGACCGCATCTGTTGCTGTTCCCGTGTCTCCTCCCGTGCCGTTGCAATAGAGACAGCCTGATGTCCGGTCCGCCACGTCGGTCGGTTGCGATAGACAGTCATATCGCGGATTCTTACTGCAAGCCTCATTTGGTGTGGTCGTAAAACGACCACATTCCTGTTTTCATTGCGCGATTTTCTGCCACCTTTTCCGGAGCCACAGTTTGCGTGGTCGAAAACCGACCAGCCCGAGGCTTGTTGGTGGCAGATTATCAACCACGATCACCCCTCAAGCGGGTAGAATATAGAACACTTCAGCATGGGAAACGGGTTTACTGGGGAGTGCTGCTAGGAAATCGACCACATTTTTCAAGAAGGTGGGCGAAAAACTGCCACCTTTTCTAAAAAAGTGCTAGAAAAGCTTCCACCTGAGCCTCAAAAAGGTATTGACATCCTTCGTCACCCCAAAAATGTGGTCGAAAAACAACCCCCTTTGCCATTGGGGTGGTTGAGATCCTACTACTTGCTGGCTTTTTGATGCAAAAATCCAAAAAGGTGGGAGAAATCAGAGCACGGTTTCAAGAAATGTGGTCGAAAAGCGACCATCTCTCGGCAGAGGCAGCAGAATATATGATTCTGTGTGAGAGTGTGAATAAGCCTACGCAAATGGCCGGACGTAGGGATTATCTTATCCTAGCCGGTGTGATCCCAGATGGCGGCAATCTGACGCTTGCGCTTATGGGGTGACATTGCTGGGTCACACTGGGTGACATTGGGTGACATTGGTGATATTTACAGAGACGGCTCTTAGGGTGACATTATGACAGGCCGACGACAAACTTACAAGTACCATTGACACCGTCTGTAATTATGATTATACTGTGTATAGACTATATATACAGTAGCGGTGAATCTATGCACATTCAATTGTCCTACAGTAATCCTGTGCCTCTTTACAGGCAAATAGTCGACCAGATAAAGGAGAAGATTCTCTCAGGAGAACTCCCGCCCGGAACCCCTTTGCCTTCTATCAGGCAGCTGGCTGAGGAGGCTATGACCAGCGTGATCACGACTAAGCGGGCATACTCTGAGCTGGAAAACGAGGGAATTATCGTGACCAGGCCGGGGCTTGGGTCTTTTGTTGCCAATTTCACCTATAACGACCTGGGAGCAATTCGCGAGGAATCTGTTAATGAATGTATCTCCGAGCTTATTTCCACAGCGAGACTCGTAGGAATAAGTGATGAGAAGCTCCTTGATATGGTCAAAGAGGCGCTGAAGGAGGAGACGAGGCGTTATGAAAGGCAGTAACGCGAGGAATGACAGAAAGGCAGAAGGACGCAATCAGGCAGGGGCTCACGCTTCCGACAACCTTGCTCTGATGCTTCGCGGAGTATGCAAGAGCTATCCCAAGTTTGAGCTGAAGGATGTCACCTTCTCTCTGCCCAGAGGGTTTATCATGGGGTTCATCGGGCCTAACGGGGCAGGGAAGACGACGACTATCAAGATCATCATGAACATGGCAAGAAAATCCCGAGGGACTGTAGAGGCACTAGGCCTTGACCACAGGCTCTACGAAAAAGAAGTGAAGCGCCGTATTGGCTATGTCGGAGAAGAACCGCGCTTTTACGAAGAAATGACACCTCTGTGGTTTGAGGGATTCGTGTCCAAATACTATCCCACTTGGGATAAGGCATATTTTGACGCTACCCTTGATCGCTTTGGGATTGATCCTGCAAAACGCGTGAAAGACCTCTCAAAAGGTATGAAAGTGAAGCTTGGCCTTGCCCTGGCTTTGTCACACAAACCTGAGCTCCTGATACTGGATGAACCTACGAGCGGGTTAGATCCTGTGATACGCAGGGACGTCCTGGATGAACTGATGTCAGTGATTCAGGACGAAAAGAGGAGCGTATTCTTCTCAACCCACATAACCCAGGATATTGAGCGAATCGCCGACTATGTAACCTTCATCCATGAAGGCAGGATTGTCGAATCTGACGTAAAAGATGACATCCTTGGCAGATGGAAGTCAATTTCGTTTCCGCTGCCTGTCAGGACAGGGGAGGCTCAAGGCAGTCTCGGGGTAAGGGATCTCGAGGCAGATGTGGCAAAAGCCACGGCTTACGTAGAAAGACTGCTGGATCAGGAACTAAAAGGTGTGTTCATAGGACATAAAATCGAAGGCCTGACATTCAGTGGGATTACTTCCGCATTTTCGAGCACACTTGAAAGCAAGGTAACCCAACTTGTAGGTAGCAGGCCAAGAGTGGCCCCTGTAAGCCTAGATGACATTTTGGTCTTCATTGTAAGGGGGAATAATGCGTGCTAGACCTTATATATAAGGACATTGTCCAAAACAGGAAGCTGATACTCCTCTATGCGCTCATCGGCGGGTTTGTCGGACTTGTGATGATGGCATCAGGATCTGACGGAGGAGGCATATTCACAGCGTACGTAATGATATCCACCTACGGTTTTGCAGTCAGGTCTACGTATGACGAGGACAAGAGCGGTGCGTACTTGTTCCTAAAGAGTCTGCCCCTGTCAGATGCGGCCATTGTCACAAGCAAGTTCGTTTCGGTCCTTGCCGTGTCTGTCCTCCTTGTCATATTCTTTAATGTTACTGCTGTACTAGGCGCTTACCTGGCTTCTTCAGGAATTATCCCAGGCTTTGGTTCAGCAGCCGATTCTCCGGGCGCTGTAAATGCCGCAGTAGTTTTGCTGCAGAACGCTACATCTTTCGCTATGGTGTTTAGCATGGCGGTAGTGGTTACAGGCGCTTACTTGGTGATGTTCTTCTGGGCAGGATTCGCCAAAGCTTCTACGTACAGCAGAGCGATTCTTCTTGCGATATTTGTTCTGGTGATGTTAGGCGTCGGCGCAGCAGGGCGTTCACCTCAGATTCAGAATCTTATGCGGATCATTGAGACGAGTTCATGGGTACCTGCAGTGTCCGTAATTATCAGCCTGGCTGTTTATTGGGTGTGTTGTGCAGCGTCTATCTTGAGAGTGAAAGCGAAGGACTGGTCGTAGCATGCAAGTAAAAGCGGTTGACCGGTCGTAACCTACGAGTAAAGGCGACGGGCCGGTCGTAGCATGCGAGGAAAGCGAAGGACTGATCGTAACGCGCAGGAGCCGGAGCTAAGGCATGAGAGTCCATTGGGGCCCAATGACACTGCGTAATCATATTAAATGCAGTACGAGGAGGCGAGCTACCGGTAGCGTGACAGAGGCCTAACAAGGAGATTCGCATCAAATCCGGGTTTATGAAAGGGTTTTGGCCCCATGCAATCCAGTGCAGCGAGAAAACAGTCAGTAGCTTGCGCTGGACTTTGTGCTATAATATTCAAAGTGCTATATATTCCCTGTTTTCCACTAATGCGCATGCTTTGATAGCCGTTGCTTGAAAGCTGAGTTATCAGGGTTGCCGGATGGGCCAAGTTGTGTAGTTTGCTAAGTAGTTCGTATTACTAGGCTTGTGAGAGGTTGGGGTCGTGAAGTTTGGGGAATAGGGTTGGGGTCATGAAGTTTGCGGCATTGCAGGAGCCGTAATGTTCTGCTCATAGCAGAATCTGCCGAGTCAACGGCAAACTTGCTCTCTGACGTGTGAGATGGGTTAATATACAGGGGACCGATTTCATAGTAATATGAGTGAGCCCTCTTGATAGTGCAGCAATTGTCCTTTGTGCAATCAATACCGGTGATAAGGAGAAGTGGTAAAAATGTCAACTTTAAAGACTAAGAAACACATAACTACGATAAGCATGGGTTCAACCAGAGGCGGACTTAAAGAAGGCGGCTGCAAGGAGTGTCAGGCTTCATGCCAGTCAGCATGTAAGACCTCCTGCACTGTAGGGAATCAGGTTTGCGTTGACAAGAGAAAGTGACAATGGCATGTTGGGAGAGGCTAATTGGCACATATTCTCCTGTCTTGGGAAATCGCTGTTATTCGATGTCAAAACAGGAGGCCTGCATGAACTAGATGATGTAGGACGGGAAGTTGCGCTTGCTTACAGAGACAAGGCGCCTCTTGCGAAAGTTGAAAAACGCCTATCAAGTGCTTATGGCAAGCAAGCTCAGGCAGAGGCCTACAGGGAAACTGTAGCAGAGGTACACAAGGAATCCCAGGCAGGGTCATGCAAAGAGTCCGTAGCACAATCCTACAAGGAATCTGTCGCAGAAGCATACAAGGAATCTCAAGCAGAGTCATACAGAGGGTCTATAGCAGAGGCATACAAAGAGCTGGAAAGCATGGTGGCTGAAGGCCTTCTTTCATGTCCTGATGACAAGGATGAGGACTATACTCCCAGTGACGAGACGATCGTTAAGGCGCTATGCCTTCACGTAGCTCATGACTGTAATCTAAGGTGCAAGTATTGCTTTGGCAAGACAGGGAACTTCGGGATGACGCGGGAGCTCATGCCTCTTTCAGTGGCTAAGGAAGCCATTGACTTCCTGCTTGATAAGTCCGGCCCCAGGCGTAACCTCAATGTGGACTTTTTCGGCGGTGAACCTCTCCTCAACTTCGATGTAGTCAAAGCTGCAATCGAGTACTGTGATGAGAAGGCGAAGCCATTAGGAAAGCATGTGGATTTCACTGTTACCACAAATTGTGTTCTACTTGACGACCAAGTCGCATCTTTCCTTAATGAGCGAAATATCCTTGTGGTGCTGAGCCTTGACGGCAGAAGGGAAATCAATGACAGAATGCGGGTAATACCCGGGGGAAGCGGCAGTTATGATCATGTGGCCCCAAAGTTGGCAAAGTTCATCCAAACCAGGGATCCTGATTCGTATTATGTGAGAGCTACATACACGAGGCATAACTTGGATTTTGCATCTGACGTGCTTCATCTTGCGGATTTGGGCGCGAAGAGTATCTCCGCTGAACCCGTGGTAGGCGGAAGTGACAGAGAATACGGCATCCAAGCTGAGGATATCAGTGCCATCGAGGAAGAATATGAGAACCTCACCAGGCTATTCGTGGAAAGACATACATCAGGCCGGGGTTTTCTGTTCTACCATTTCAACATTGACCTGGACGGCGGACCTTGCCTCAAGAGGCGGCTCTCAGGATGCGGTGCAGGCATAGACTACCTGGCAGTCTCTCCCGGCGGGGACATTTACCCATGTCATCAGTTTGTCGGCAAACCCGAATTTAAGATGGGTGACGTGTTCGCAAGGCGTGTGAATCCAGGAATCATCAGAGGCTTTCGAAATGCCCATGTATACAGCAAAAGCGGGTGTGGAAGTTGCTGGGCCAGGTTCATCTGTAGCGGAGGGTGCCATGCTGCAGCCTATGGCTCATCATGTGATATTTTGGTTCCTGATAAAGTAGCATGCGCTATCCAGAAGAAACGTATTGAGTGTGCCTTGACCGCGCAAGCCATGTTGAAAGATATGGAGCAACAGGGAGCATAAGTCAAAGGGCGTGAATCTCGCTAATGGGATGGGTAGCTAGGCAGAAAAGGGAGTACTTCTTTGCTTCTCTGGCCCAGTCCGGAACTCAGGTAGAAGTCAAGAAGTACGGCATAAATGTAAATTGCATAGTAAGGAAAGAACAATTGCAGGCTACTACCGTTGTCACCCTACGTGCATTAATACCTAATGTGACAAAGCACTGTTTTGTCTTGAATTCCGGGCTTACAGTGAGCTCCATAAGCCAAGAGGAGACTCGGCTTGCCTTCCGCGAACGAGAGTTTTCAGACGTCATCGGCCTGAAAGCTGTTTGGGTGTACTTTCCCACGCCTCTTCGCGAGAATGACGAGGCGCAACTTACTTTCGTATACTCAGGCCGTCCCGTTGGAAAGACCGGCGTTCAGGCAGACGATACCGGAACACGCCTGTCCCGAAAATCCGCTTGGTATCCTGTGGGAGCGGGATTTGACACTTTCACTGCGCGTATTACCTGTGTAACCTGTCCGGACTTTGTCTCAGTGTCAGACGGAGAGTTGATTTGCCTCACAGAAAGTGATGACCGAGTAGTACACGTATGGGAAGTCAAAGAGCCCATTTCCGGGTTGTCTCTCACTTCAGGCAAGTTTGAAATGGCGTGCAGGATACACCGGGGAGTCAAACTTGAGCTCTATCTTGGCCAGGCGCTCAAGGACACAATCGAACCTGGGATTGGCCTCTTCTGTGATGTGCTTGACGCCTACATTGATATGCTTGGAAAACCTCCGGTAGGGAGATTCACATCTGTCCTGAGACGGCGATATCCCAGCGACGAGCAAGAGGTGCGCATTGTTACGGCGTTAGGCCATGAAATGGCGCATGTATGGTGGGGGAGCCCTATATCCGTGGGGTTTGGCCATACCTGGTTCCATGAATCGTTAGCCCGAACCATGGCTTATGAGACAGTAGGGCGTGTCTTAGGACGTGACGCTGAAACTCAACTTGTCCATGAAGAGATTGACAGGTGGGCGACTGACGCCAGGCTCGGACCGGGCGCAGGAGAGAGCGTCCTCCTGTGGGCGAAGAGCCGGGCGCCGTATGCGCCCAGGCCGGTGTGCATCAGAACAGCCCTTGCCCTTCGACTGCTACGTCATACGTTGGGGGAGGATATGTTCTTTGAGATTCTTCGTAGGCACTTGTCTATCTACCGGGCGAAACCTTCCGGGCTGAGAGATTTCGTTATGGTGGCAGAGCGGGCATCAGGCATGAACGTAGAAGGATTCATGAAACAGTGGCTGGGCAATACTGCCGGCTTTGCGTACCAAATCAAGTCTGCAGTTTGCTCCGGGAAATCGAAGGATAGGTTCGTGACGAGATTCGACTTGATTAACACAGGTGATGCGCATAGCCCGGTGAAAGCCGATGTCCTCCTGGTAGGAGACGACACAGAAACTTGCGAGCAAGTGACAATAACAGGCAGGAACCAGGTGCTGTTTATCGTCACAAGCCACCCTGTCAACTCAGTTGTCCTCGACCCAGGCGCGTATTTACCCAACAGCAGTTGGCGAAATTGCCGAGTAGCGACTGAGAGCAAAACCCCTCGATGATGTGTGTGGCAGACTCCGACATCTGCATTAGGCCTCCAGGGGGATTCCCCGCCTGATACGGGTTCATGTATAACATACGTAAGCGCATATTGACTGATACCGAAGCGTACGCCGGTTCACGCCTAAATGAACGGTGAATGTCGGTTCGCGCCTAAGCGGACATTGGTGCGTGCATAAGCGGGGGATGCCGGCCGACACCCAAGCGGGCTCCGGTTCGTACGTAAGCGGATATCGGCTCATACCTAAGCGAATACCGGCTCAACCCCTAAGTTTTTTGCGGATTTCTCGCACCTCGTTCAGCAGGCTATCAAGGAGTCGGGCAACTTGTGCTTCATCAGACCCAACATGGATCTTGGCGCGGGACGGAATTCCCTCCGGCTCTCTGATGCTGTCTCCCAGGCCGTTATCGCCTGCGCGGAATTGCTGCACGAGTCTAAGGACATAGTCTCGGGTCTGCTCTGCGTTCTCTATGTTTTGAAATGAGAGTTCTGCTGTGGACTGACCTGTAGCTGCGGTAAAAATGCGTAGGCTGCCCAGGCCGTACACGCGCTGCCACGGGCCTTGGTTCACGTCCACCATTTGCACTCTGCTGATTGGTAAGCGGGAGCGACGCTTCCAGAACACTCCGCCTTCTGCATAGAGCCACTTGTCGTCAATTGCGTAGGCAATGCTTTCATAGTACCTGGGCACCCAGATGATAAGCCATATCGCCACAAGAACCGTGATGACGTGGACCCAGAACATGATAGTCTGGGCCAACGGGTCATTTGTGCTCACCGCTATAGGTATGCTCCATGGCAATACTGATACAGCAAGGATTAGTAGTGACGACGTATAAAGGAAGGTTTTCATAGCAGGATTCGGACGAAATTCTTTCTTCTGCATGACAGGTGCTCCTTTCCGATGGTTCTATCGTCTTATCAGAATGAGTCTTCGACGACGATAATTCTATTCCTCTTTATTATGGCGTATGTGGGATTATCCCGGAAAGACAGGAAAAGCCTTAGATGTCGATAGCAGGAATTCGGCAAGCGATAGAGTGTGACACGTGGTGAACCAGCGCGAATACTGCGAGGGACTACGTATGTAAGGCATACCACCTTCGGACTGGCTCACCACATGAGCCACTCAATCACGTGGAAGCCTTCAGATCCCCTTGAATGGCT
>DGZL01000169.1:15463-21063 GCA_002398515.1 Firmicutes bacterium UBA4981 | reverse complement strand
TGGGCTCTATATGCTCATTCACAGATGGCGAAGGCTCCCGTCTACTCTGGCAGCTACAATCAGCTACAATTAGTATGTCAGTTGGCACACATACCCAGGGAACATCGCGTTTGCGGAATTCCTGGCAGTCCTCTGACTAAGTAAAGCTAATGTGGGTACAGGGTGCAGTGCCGAGAACTGTACAGGGAAGCCGGCGCTAGTCCTCTTGGGGTGATTGACTATTGAAAGCAGAATATGTACGATGTACATATTCTACGGTATTTACGTGCGTGTATGTTCAGGCTAAGCACGCTGCACCTGGATCGGGATGATCCTCAAAGCACGTAGAAGGCACGTAGAAGATAGACATACTTTTCAAGGCTTTTTATATGAAGGGGGATGTTGTAGATGGAGAGAACGTCAGCCGGGGAATCTGTGGTCTTTGCAGTTCCCTCAGCTGCCTTCGTCGCTTTAGTTGCTACGCTCGCTCTTTTTCTACTATTGAGCGCTTGTGTGGTCAGCGGATGTACAGAGGCACAGGATGCGAGTTTTCATGAAATAGAAGGACACTGGGAAGGCGCTATAAATGTGATGGGACAAGAACTCATCATAAAGGTAGATTTTGCAGTTGACGAAGATGTACTGTCAGGGACTATCGACATTCCTCAGCAAGGAGCGTTCCAGTTGCCTCTTACCAATATCAAGTACGAATCCCCGAAAATCCATTTTGAACTGCCTGTGCCTAATGCCAAAGCTGATTTCGACGGTGTTTTGGCCGGTGACGAGATTTCAGGGGACTTCTTGCAGAGCGGTGTGAAGGGCAGTTTCAATCTGAAGAGAATGGTTCCGGAGGCCGGCGTGTCCGAGGCGCCGGTAGCGGCCGGCAAGGCGGAGGATATTATCCTCCAGACTCCTACAGGCAAAATCCACGGAACCCTTCAGCTTCCGGAGGCTCCGGCAAAGTGTCCTGTTGTTCTGATGCACGCAGGATCAGGCCCTACTGACCGTGACGGTAATACTCCTCTTTTACCTGGCAAGAACGACAGTCTGAAGATGATTGCTCAAGGCCTTGCGGAAGAAGGTATTGCCTCGGTGCGTTTTGACAAGCGGGGTATTGCAGCAAGCGCAGGCGCTTTGACAAGTGAAGCCGACTTGCGGTTTGATGACTACGTAGACGATGTAGTCGCATGGATTAAGCTTTTGCAGAACGACACTCGCTTCTCAGGTGTGGTAGTGCTCGGCCATAGTGAAGGATCTCTAATCGGCATGGCGGCTGCCAATAAGGTCTCAGGCCTTTCAGGTGTTATCTCAGTTGCAGGCGCAGGTAAACCCGCATACGAGCTGATTGAGGAGCAACTGGCCAATCAAGCGAAGGACATCAGAGATGAAAGTCACGCGATCATGGACGACCTGAAGAAGGGAAGGACAGTCGAGAAGGTAAGTCCTGAGCTCGCGGCGGTGTTTAGACCCAGCGTACAGCCGTACATGATTTCATGGTTCAAGTATGATCCTGCTATTGAAATTGCAAACTTGGATGTTCCTGTGTTGATCCTGCAAGGCACAACTGACTTGCAGGTGTCGGTTGAGGATGCGAAATTGCTGGCGAAAGCAAAGCCTGATGCGCAGCTCAAGATTTTTGACGGCATGAACCATGTTTTGAAAGAGGCGCCACTTGATCCTCAGGTAAACCTGGTAGCTTACAGCAATCCTGAATTACCGCTTGCACCGGGCTTTCTTGAGGAGATCGTGAGCTTCGTAGGCGAGAGCTGTAAGTAACACTTGTCTGTCACGACAACTCAACCCTGGTGGCGGAACGCTATGAGTAACGTTTATGCACTGTAATGCGATGAAGGCTCTCGCGCCTCTTAGATGGCGGAGAGCCTTCGTGATCCCTAAATGATTAGCGCAGGTTCTGTCGCGCTTACAGCGATGGGTTTTGCTATGTTCCATACGCAGGCTTAATGTGCCTGCGACTGTGGATCCCATTACGCTCGCAACCATAGGTTTCAAGCGCGTGATCTTGTGAGGAACCTATCCTGTTCCGTATCCTGCAAGTATACGTAGTCCAGTTGTGGCTCTTTGCATGCTTTTTCAAACTCCGATTCCGCAGCGCTTCTGCAGGCGAGGCAAGCATGCCATGGGACGATTATTGCAGCTACACGTGAGACTTTTCCGATGTCATGGACAGCGCCGGAGACTATCAATCGCCAGCCGCTGCACGATCTGCACCTTGCGATACGCTCGAATTGCTGTTCAGAGATGCCGTCCGTGTCATAATAGATTTTGCGCTTTCTCTCATAAACCGGCGTGGCGCCGAAAATCCTATCCAGGTCAACGCCCTTTCTCATGTTCCACATTTCCCTTAAAGCATCCACCAGTTCCCCGATATACTGAGTCACTCCGTCAGATTGCCTCGCGAGGCGCGGGGACCAGTCAGGCTCTTTGGCTGCACTGTAATCCAGGCCTGCCAAGGCCAGCAAGATACCGGCATTGATATACGGAAGTGCGCCTTCAATAGAATAGCCTCCTTCCAGCACCACAATGTCAGGCGCAAGGAGTTCAGTAAGACGGGCATACCCTCTGGCTGTGAAGTTCATGTTCGTAAGGGGGTCTGTGTAGTGATTGTCCTGGCCTGCAGCGTTTACTACCACATCAGGTTCGAAGTCTTCGAGTATAGGAAGGACAAGGTTTTCCAAGACGTATAGAATCCCTTCATCTCCGGTTCCGGGAGGAAGGGGCACGTTTACAGTGTTTCCGTAAGCTGCCGGTCCACCTCGCTCTTCAATGAACCCTGTCCCCGGATAGAGCGTGCGTCCGTCCTGATGGAGGGAGATGTGCAGTATCCCGGGGTCATTATAGAAGATATCCTGAGTGCCGTCAGCATGATGTGCGTCAGTGTCCACTATGGCGATGCGCATGTCCGAGCCGTACGTATGACGGATGTGTTCCACCATTACGGCTTCATTGTTTACCAGGCAAAATCCCCGTGACCCGTGGACTATTCGCATGGCGTGATGACCCGGCGGACGGAGGAGCGCGAACGCTCGGTCCACCTTGCCTCTCAGGACAAGGTCAGATGCGACCATTGTTCCGCCTGCTGCGATCCTGTGAGATTCAGTAATGACTCCGGATACATCAGGGACACATACATGTATGCGATTTATGTGGGCGTCTTCTGCGATTTCAGGCCTGTATTCCTCGATGCCGGGGACGTCCAAGAGGCCTTCTTCCATGATTTGATCTCTTGTATAAAGGAGCCGTTCTTCCCGCTCCGGGTGATCCGGGGTAATTGCCCAGTCAAAAGCGGGGAAGAAAATAAGTCCTACCTTGTGTTTACTTGTTTGCACTTACTATGACCTCCGTTGCCCCGGAAGAGTCCGGGCCTTCAAGAACTAATAGAGGCACGAGAACTAAGATAACCGCAGTAGTGCCGAGAGCCACAGAAGACACCGAATGCATCTAGGGACCACAGGAATCACGAGAATCACAGGTGCGCAACACCCCTAAGGCCTGTAGGGTCTATAGACACTACGAGAATCAAGAGAGTTGTCCTTTGGGCGAGGATTGATCCTAGGGAGCGCAGATCCTCGCAACCCCTGGCCTGACCTGGGCGCGAATCATGAAGACGCGTCCTACGGTATGGAATCCCCGCACGATATTGAAGCTCTCTTCCTCTACTATCTGGACATTGTCAGCCTCATCAAGGCCTAGTCTCTTCCCGAACCCGGTTGCCCATGCTATGGCTTCCTCACGGGCTTGGTTGATGCCAAAGAGGACAGGCCTTTCAATTCTGCCTACGTAGTCAGCTTCCGGCACTGTCATGACGCCTAGAGCTGTGTCCGCGTGTAAGGTTATCGCAGCTGTCGGACGGCTTGCTGCAGCTCCTATAGCGTTTGCGCTTTCATGATAGGGCAGGACCTGGTATTTCAGTCCCAGGCGCCGAGCTACAGGAGGGATGAAGACCCCTGCAGGGGCACCGAGGCCTATCAGTGCCTCAGGACGGATGTCAGGCGGGGCCAGCATCTCTGAGACGGTATAGACAGGTTGTGATTCGAGGTACGCATAGGTTTCTTTGATTGCAGATACAAACTGCCGGGTGAAGGTATCCATGATCTTTGTGGCCAGCTCTTTTGGTCCCAGGCCGTAAGGCTCAGCGAAATCAGCCAGAGCCTTTATTGCCAGCGAAGCGCTGCCTATCTTTGCTAACCCCAGGGCCACTGCTGCATCGGTGGGAGTAACACAGCTACCGCCGAACGCAGCCGGGGTTCCTGCACGCCTCGGACCGATTTCAAGCTCTATATCGAGGACATCAGCTCCAGCATGGCGGACGACCCTTATCTCTGAATCGCCTCCGAGACCGATGGATCTTGAGAAGAGGGCAGGGACAAGCGTTTTGAATCCTGAGATTTCAGCCCCTTGCCTCTGAAAAACAGTATCCCCTTTGACTTGCACGGAGATGTCAGTGGTTGTGCCTCCTATGTCCACGATTACCGTGTTTGAGTCTGGGTAGGCCGACAAGGCTTCTGCGCCCATGATACTTGCTGCAGGACCTGAGAGAATGGTCTCAACAGGACGGAGTAGGGAATCCTCCAACTGCATGGCGCCTCCGTCCGCTTTCAGCAGGAATACCCGGTGGACGTCCTTTCCACGGACCATAAACTCGCGGGTCATGTCCACGAACACAGCCTGACGTCGGGCTATGCTTGCATTAAGATATGCAGTGGCCATCCGACGCGGGAAGTTAGGACGCCCTGAAAGTCTGTGTCCCAGTGTGATGTAGCCTGATTGGGACAGCACTTCTTCAGAAGACGCATTTCCGCCTTTCTCTCTGCCGGGCGGTTTTTTCGTTCCGGAGGATGTCTCTTCTCCGCGGGGCACTCGTTCAGAAGCCCTTTCTAGGATGAGTTTTTCGATCTCCAGTTCGTGGGTGGGGTTTCTGTGCGAGAACTTGCCCACTACAGCTAGGGCCTTAGCGCCGTTGTCTTCAGCTTGACTGATAGAGTCTATGACTTCTTCCCGGTTGATAGGCGCAACTTCACGGCCTCTGTGATCCACTGAGCCTGACAGAACGTAGATTGGAAATCCTAAACCCAGTTCGGTGACGTTCATCCCGGGGCCGGGAGTTGCCAGGACGGCTGTGAGGTCTCCCTGCCCTTCGATGATTGCGTTTGTAGACAAGGTTGTGCTCAAGTGGAGTTCTATTGGGCCTGGCAGAGCCGGGCCGCTATATGCGTCGAGAAGCTTCTCAAATGCCGAGGTTGTGCTTTCCAGTAGTTGATCATGGCGAGTGGGCACCTTAGCGGTGGCAAGGACCCTTCCTTCCGACACGAGCGCGGCATCGGTGTTCGTTCCACCTACATCTATTCCTACAATGACCATGTCCGTCTGTTCACCTGCACTTGTTGCCATATGTCACTGGTTATTATGGTACGCCCCCACGCACGTGAGGACATTTCAAAATGATCTGGTTTTCACATCAGTTTATATGGTACAGCATAAAATCGGAAGACTCAAGCCGGGTCGTGCCTGGGTGTGATGCCTAGGGTTCTCATTTGGATTCGCGACTGGCCATGCGGCCGGCGATGCGGCCGGATTCGCAACTGGATTCGCGACTGGATTTG
>DGZL01000169.1:1268-15235 GCA_002398515.1 Firmicutes bacterium UBA4981 | reverse complement strand
GGATTTGCGAGCGAACTTAAGACTAGCTTCGCGACCGGCATCGCAACTGGCTTCCCGAATGGATTCGTGGCTCGGTTCCCAGGGGAGCAGGAGTCTTGAGCCTGACGCAGAAGGTACCGTCTATGCGATCCCTTGGCTGGCGCATAAGTGGCAATTCTTCTGTCTAGGGCAGGAGCTGTCCGCGGCAAAGACCGTCCGTGGCAGCGTCGATCCATGGCGAGGCCGTCCGCGGCCGAGTCCGCTTGAGGTAAAGTCCGTCCGAGGCAAAGTCCGAACGAAGAAAAGGAGGCGGGTTCTGTGGAAGAGACTCTAAAGACGATAGTGAAGATAATCGTGGAAGCCGCAGATCCTGATAAGATTATCCTCTTCGGTTCGAGGAGCCGTGCAGGGTGGTCAGATGACAGCGACTACGACATCCTTGTGATAAAAGAAGGGGCATATCATAGAAGGAAGCTCACACAGGAAATCTATCGAGCATTATTCGAGGTGCCGGTCGCTATAGATATAGTACTGGAGACTCCGGAAAGGCTGGCCAGATACAAAAATGCACCGGGACTGGTTTACTCCCAAGCGTTGAAAGGTCGTGTCCTTTATGAAAGATAGGCCGTGGGAGCCGTGGATTCGGAGGGCAAAAAGCAATCTCGCCCGAGCGAAACAAGGGAGGCAATCTGAGGACATTATGTACGAGGATCTTTGCTTTGATGCTCAGCAAGCTGCTGAGAAGTGTCTGAAGGGGCTTCTGATATACGTTGGAAAAAACGCGCCGAGGACACACTCCATCGGACATTTGCTCAACATCCTCAGAAGGGGTTGTAAGATCGCTGTTCCCCGCGAAATCAACGAAGCGATAATCCTCAATGAGTACGCTGTCACCACTCGCTACCCCGGAGATTGGGAGCCGGTAACTGCGGAAGAGTATGAGGAAGCAGTAAGACTCGCTGATGAGGTCTGGCGCTGGGTCGCCGGTATTACGGGCTGTGCGTAAAGCATCTTAACTGTAAAAAGAAGGATTTTCGAAAATAATATGGAATAAGCCCAGAGGGAATATAGAAGAAGTGTTCCAATGCTCTCGTATAGACCTGATGATGATGGGTTCAGGCGTTTCTACCGGGAGGCCGTAACCGACCTGGCTACGAGGGCGCAGGCGAGGTGTTATCATATCTCGGTTTTACTTGCCTTTGCGCCTCGGCTTTGGTTTGTCGACCTCCTTGTGTTTTTGTGGCTTTGGATTAGGCGTGTTTCATAGTCGGGTTAACAACGAAAATGGCGAAGCGTGAATTGAGTTGAGAGAGTCACACTGAAAGGAGTGGCAAGTATGTCAAAAATCCTCATTCGCGGCGGTAGAGTTGTTACCATGAACGAGAAACAAGAAATCCTGGAGTGTGCTGATATCCTAATTGATGGACGCACAATTGTTTCAATTACGCCAATGGGTGAGGGGACCCGAGCAACAGTTGATATGATTATAGACGCCTGCGGGAAGGTAGTCATGCCGGGCTTTGTCCAATCCCATGTGCACCTTTGTCAGACTCTTTTTCGAGGCCAGGCAGACGATTTGGAGCTTATGGATTGGCTGAAGCTTCGCATATGGCCGCTGGAAGGGGCTCATGACAAGGACAGTATCTACTGGTCTGCCATGCTGGGAATCACTGAGCTCATCAAAGGCGGTACCACATCCATTATTGACATGGAGACTGTCCATCACACGGACAGCGCGTTTTCTGCTATTGCTGCCTCCGGCATCCGTGCCACATCAGGCAAAGTCATGATGGACTACGGGGATGATGTGCCTCCCTCGCTCATGGAGTCCACAGAGGATTCACTGAATGAAAGTGAGGCGCTGCTGAAAAAGTGGCACATGCATGACGGAGGCAGGATTCGATACGCTTTTGCGCCGAGGTTCGTTGTGTCATGCACAGATAGGCTCCTCATGCGAGTTCGTGATATGGCAAGGGCCGAAGGAGTGCTTGTCCACACCCATGCTTCTGAGAATAGGGGAGAGATTGAGCTTGTTATGGCGGACAGAGGCATGAGGAATATCAAGTGCCTGAAGGAGCTCGGGCTCTTGGGCCCCGATGTTGTCCTGGCTCACTGTATTTGGCTGGATGATGACGAGATGGAGCTCCTGAGAGACTCTAAGACGAAAGTTGTCCACTGTCCGTCGTCGAACTTAAAACTTGCTTCAGGCGTGGCAAAAATCCCGGAGATGCTGGATATGGGCGTGTTTGTGTCCTTGGGCGCTGACGGCGCGCCGTGTAATAACAACCTGGACGCATTCTTGGAGATGAGGCTTGCGGCTTTGATCCATAAACCCCGTCTGGGGCCTACTGCAATGCCGGCTGCGACAGTCCTTGAAATGGCGATAAAAGGCGGGGCGGAAGCTATGGGCATTGCGGACGAAATCGGCAGCATAGAGCCGGGAAAGCGCGCGGACATAATCATCCTGGACTTGAATCAGGCTCATGTTGCGCCAACTCAGAATGTAGACCTTGTATCTCGGATAGTATATGAGGCTTCAGCAGCGGATGTTGAGACTACGATTGTGGATGGACGCGTGCTGATGCATGAGACGAAACTCACTTCAATCAATGAGGAAGAGGTAGTGTGTGAGGCTAATAAAGCCCTGGAGAGAGTGCTCCGGCGTTCCGGATGTGCGCCGTCTGGTAAGGGATGATGGGAATCGGCCAGTGGGTATGCTCTGATGTACGCCGTCTGCTAATCGATGACGGGGCCAGGCCGGTAGCCATGCCCTGATGTGTGCTGTCCGACAAAAGGTGATATAAATCGGACGGTAGATATGACCCGATCTGCACCGTCTGACCAAAGATGATCGGAATCGGCCGGCGGATACGATTTGTAGATACTGCCCGCAAACGCTGTAATTCCGCTGGTGTTGCTCTTGGGACTTCATAGGTTTGCAGACAGCTGATGGGATAATTCGGCTTATGACGGATCTGACAATATCGCATGTGGTGGAAGTGATGAATCGTGTTGAGTTGCGACGAAGAGGCGCGCTATGCAAGGCAGATTGTGATTCCTCAAATCGGCAAAGAAGGTCAGGAGAAGCTGAAATCGTCTAGAGTCCTGATTGTCGGGGCAGGGGGGTTAGGATCCCCTGCTGCGATGTACTTGGCATGCGCAGGTGTAGGCACAATCGGTATTGTAGATGAGGACACTGTCAGTATCTCCAATTTGCAGAGGCAGATCCTTCATGGTTCAGACAGCATTGGGATGAAGAAAGTGGAATCGGCAAAGCAGACTCTTGAACGCCTCAACCCTCATGTGCGGGTAGTGACTTATGACACGAAACTTACCGAAGAACTCGCCCAAGATATAATAGCCGGGTATGACCTGGTGGTGGACGCAGTGGACAATCTGAGAACAAGGTACATTGTGAACGACACTTGTCAGGAACTCGGGAAACCGTTGATAGAAGCTGGAGTAATGCAGTTCGACGGTATGATCCTTACCATCTTGCCTGGGAAGGGTCCATGCTTCAGGTGTGTTTTCCCGTCCCCTCCGCCTGAGGATGTAGCTAGGACACCCAGGGAGATGGGTATTCTCGGGCCGATTCCAGGCATTATCGGCTGTATGGAGGCTGTCGAGGCAGTGAAGGTGCTGCTTGACATAGGTAGCCCTCTTATGGGCAGACTCCTTCTGTTCAGCGGTTTGGACATGAGTTGGCACGAAGTTAAGGTATCTAGGGATCCCAACTGCGAGGCTTGTGGCTGATTTTTGCAGCGCCGGCCGGTTAGGTGGCAGCGTCTCTGTCACTTGCCTCGTAGAACACTACTGAGGCGCTTTCCCATGCGCAGTGCACGACATTCGACACCCTAAACTCCTCAGGTGGCTGATTCTCAGCCACTTCAGCCGGCAAGGTAGAAGATTTGCGATCACGTTATTGGAAATCGTGTGCTATTTTCGACCACCGGTCGGGTTCTTGGTGGTCGAAATTCGATCACGTTTCGTAAAGAAGTAGTAGATGCCTTGCTGGTTTGAGAGAATCGACAGTCAAAATCCTGCCAGTCTTCCAGAATACGCGGTAGACATTGTGAAAACTAAAGGCGAATTAGATACCAATTGACATTACCATAAAATGGTGATATGGTAGCATATGCCTACCATATTATGCTAAACATGTAGAATAATGTAAATGGATGTGCCGGCAAGTATAGGCAGCCTAAGAACGAAGGGCAAAACAACAGAGGACAGGCGTCTTTGGCGACTGTTACGTGGAGGGGAGCGATATGGACAGGCTAAAGGTAATTCTGCTTCATGACGGTTCGAGCGGGAGTACGGCGAGTCTGGATCCGGACACTCTGCCTGAAGGCATAGAAATTGTGGGTAGTCTTAGGATAGACGGACTCAGCGCAAGCATAGGTCCACGAGACGGGCCACGACCGATTTCAGGTAAGGCCGGCCTGCATCTTGGGGTAAGCGAAGGTATTGCCGGCTTAGTCCAACGAGGCTCGAATCATGAGGTATCCAGAAGAGTGTTTCCATTGAGTGAACCCGGAGAAATCGAGGATCGTCCGGTGAGCCTTACCAGGACAGAATTGGAAGTTCTAAGACTATTGGCCAAAGGCCAGCAAAACAAAGAGATCGCAGATGAGATGTTCATCAGTGTCAATACTGTGAAAAGCCATGTCTCCAGCATTCTCAGGAAGTTGCGTGTAAGGAATCGGGCTCAAGCTGTGAGGTACGTATATAAGTGTGGTATGTGGCAATGATCCGCAATATCCGGCAGTCCCCGTAAATCGTTCCGTCGAACTGAGAAAAGTCGTTCTTATGGGGAATGGCAGTTCCTGTTAATACACGCTAGACTGGAACTGCCAGAGATGGCCTGAGCCGGCCCAGGCGCCATAGTACGGAGTTCGCCCGCTGAAAAGGCGGGGAAGGAGGTGCGCCACATGTACGGTAAGCTCGGCGGAAAAAAGATAAGATTTGATCTTGCAATTGATGGATTTTGCTTCACCTTTCGGCTATGGGGTCACAGAATAACTATCGGCTGAGACCGCAGGGTGGGGGCAGGCGGTAGGCTCAAGTGGGTTGCGGGCCTATCGCCTGCCTACCGAACCCGACAAGGGAAGGTTCGCTTGCGAAAAACGGAGTCGCCGTGTGTGACGCAAATTGGGGGGAGTCGCGCTGGAGAGGCAGATGGTCACCATCGCAAAAGGCATAGAGGTGCTGGAACATGAAGGCCAGCGGGTTCTCATAAATCCTGTTAATCGGGAGTGGATAAAGCTTGCGGACTATGCATATAGGCTTGCCTTGAATCCGGAAGGGAAACCCGTAAGTCGTCTGGTCGCTGATGAGGCACTGGAAACCGGGGCGGAACCTGAAATCATCCGGGCCCTTTTTCAGTACTTGAAGGAATACGGGTTTGTGGCTGCAGTCAGTGATGTGGTGACCCTTGCCCGCGCCTATCTCAATGTAACCGCCAAATGCAACCTGACATGCCCTATGTGCTACTTTGCGAGCAATGGCTTGCCCGGGTATACGGAATTGCCATCGGAATTGTCATATGAGGCTTTATGCTTGACTATTGATGCCTTAGCCAAATCAGACCTGAGCAACCTTGTGATAAGCGGAGGCGAACCCCTCCTCTGCAAGGAGTTTTGCAGGATACTTGATTATGCCAAAGAGAAGGTTCCCCGGATTACGATTCTTACCAATGGAACGCTGATTACAAAGGAAGATGCAGAACGTGTATCAAAGGCCAACGCCAGGGTGCAGGTGAGCATTGAATCTGCCAATCCACGAGTTCACGATACTATTCGCGGTCGCGGTAGCTTTGATAAGGCAATTGAAGGCATTAACAAGCTACTTCATGCGGGAGTCAGCGATATCGAGATCGTTCAGACTCTTACAAGGGAAAGCATTCGTGAGTCGGAGAGCATTGTCAAATTAGCCGGGAAGCTGGGTGTAGGCTATCATTTCAGCCTCTTTCTACCGATAGGCAGGGGCACATGTCACATTGGCGACCTGGAAATTTCGGTAGACGAATTACTGAGGCACTTCGTTAGAATATGTAGCAAATCGCTTGAAGGAGGACGAGGATTAGGAACCCACGCGCAGGAAGCAAGTGACGTGGTACATCCCGCTGACTTGACGTCTCCCGGTGACTTTACCCCTCTTGTTGAACTCATTGTCAAACAGCGATGCGGTGCAGGTAGTTCAATTATCAGCATAGCGCCTGACGGTAGGGTGTATCCGTGCCCGTTACTGCATACCGAGGGTATGGTGTTAGGGAAGTTGCCTGAAGAGCCGATATGGGAGATTGTGAGAAGAGGAACGAGTAAGATTCAAGATGTCACCGGACTTCAGGAATGTTTAGGTTGCGATGTAGCTCTTTTTTGCGGGGGCGGATGCCGCGCAAGGGCGTGTGCTCATACGGGGGACGTGTCTTCGAAAGACCCGTATTGCGAATTCTACAGGCGCGTCTTCTCGGCCGTGTTGTGGGAGTGGCGAGACGACAGGACCTTTTCCGATAATATGGACGCGATCTTGTCCTGCATTAGGAAAGGGGAATGAAAGGCTGTGACTACTTCGACTTATATCCTTCTCGGGATTTCACTTCTCGTGAGGGTCCTTGTGTCTTGCGCAGCCCGAGAACGAGATGGTTTTACTGACGCCACGCCTTTTGTGGTTTGTTTCTCATTAGTATTGGCTGGGATCATACATTTGGGAGATCCCTTAGAGATCTATGGTCTCAACATGCCGTCGTTGCTTAAGTGTCCTTGGACAACACTGATTTCTCTTTGGACAATTGCATTCGTCATAGGCAGGGTAGCGAATTTTCTGATTCTTCGTCCTACCGCGGGCTTTCGAAAGATGGTGGACACTGGGCATGCAAGTCCGGGCGGAGTCTACCTTTCCTTGAAAGATTACCCAAAGCCTTATGGAATGATCCTGGGATTACCCATGATTTGCTCCCAGACTTTCATGGAGGAGTTCATATTTCGAGGGTTGTCGGTTTCATTGGGCAAGCGGTTATTAGGCTCCTTAGGGGTATCGACTAGGTTGACGGGTCTCTTGAGTATCACGGGTTCCTCTATTTTGTTTGGGCTGATTCATTTCGTCCCTGCATTTTGCTGCTTGAGAGGAAAGAGCATTGGGATCCCGTTGTATGCGCTTATAATGCCGACTACACTCGGGATGGTGTTTTGCGCCTTAAACCAGGCAACCTGTTCGCTTTGGCCAGGGTGGATCGCCCACTTCGGCCTGAATTATGCAGGTTTCGTGTGGGATAGGATATTCGGGACGTGGGAGACGCACGGCTTAAGATAAGGCCTCTTGGGGGGGATGGATTACGTCTTACGTGGAGTTTTTCGACGTAACAAAGGTATATAGAGATTTCCGAGGCAGGCCTTTGGCCATGGGAGTAGAGGGACTTTCTTTCGCAATCCGGGAAGGGGAGACGCTGGCACTCCTCGGGCCCAACGGATCGGGCAAGACCACTGTCATCAAGCTCCTTGCAGGCCTCCTGATTCCCACTTGTGGAAGGATTACAGTAGGCGGGGTCGATGTGATCAGAAAGCGGAAGAAAGCCTTGGAAAAGGTAGGCGTGATGTTAGGTGACGCTCGCTCGATCTACTGGAACCTGACTGCCGGAGATAATCTGGAGTACTTTGCTGCGCTGAGGGGGATCTACGGCAAGAAGTCAAGAGAGCGTATCAAGACCTTGGCGGGACTATTGGATTTCGAAAGCATTCTTACGAGACGTGTAGGGGAACTGTCCCGAGGCATGCGCCAAAGATTGCTCCTTGCCATAGCCTTGCTGCCTGGCCCTCGCCTATTGATACTGGATGAACCCACATTCGGGCTGGATGTTGCTTCTCGGCATGAGATACGGCAACTTCTTCGTGAAGTCGTATCGAAAAGGCGATGCGCGATTGTTATCGCTACCCATCAAATGGATGAAGCGCAGGAGCTCGCCAGCCATGTTTGTATTCTAAGGCAGGGTAAGGCAGTGACAGTCGATACCATGCAAGGGTTGATCGCGAAGATGAGTTGGGCGATAGATGGTCAGGCTCAGTCTTCACCTTGGCTTGAGGAGGTTTTTCTGGAGGTCATAGACTCTACGGATAAATCCACGGGCTTCCAGAGGCACGATTTCGGTGAAGGAAGGAAGGCGGGGGATATTACATGACAGCGCCGGCTATCCTCCTGGCTGAACTGAAAAGAGGTCTGAAAAACCACTTGGCATATCCGGTCCAAGCCGCGTGTGAAATCATTACCGTGATCTTTACTACAGTAGCTGTGCCGTCATTGCTGGAAGGGTCGTTTCCCCGGGGTATTTCCGGTGTTGCAGTGGAAAGCCCCGAGAAGGTCGTGGCACTTGCCGCAGCGTTTGTTGCCCTCATCGGCCTGCAGATTGTCCATCGAGTGGTGAGGGAGGAATCAGACCTTGGAGCCCTTGAGCAGTTATGCCTTACGCCTATTGGATTGCCTTCGCTAATCGTGTTTCGTTGCACTGCTGACACAATTAGGATAATGCCTGTTGTGCTTATAGTTGCAGGGATGGTGTCCCCGAGTCAACAGGTAGGCCCAATTCTCCTAATGGTGTCTGTGATCGTCCTCTTTATGAACATGGGCATGCTCGGTATAGGGTTCTTCCTGGGTTCTCTTACACTCATAGTGAAGCGCCTGGGTTTCATCCCAAACCTTGCAAGTCTTGCGCTATTGCCTTTGGCCTTGTCTCCTTCAGGCGAATTGCCTCAAGCAGTGGAGGTTCTGGGTTCAGTTTTGCCGTTTGCTCATGGGGTCAGACTGATGGAGCCTGCGCTTAAGGGTTTTCCTGTTACCTTATGGATATCAAGTCTTGTGAAGCTGTGCATTTTGAGCGGTTTGTGGCTTATCTTGGGTATCCGGTGTTTCGTCATGGCTGAGAGATTCGCGAAAGACAGGGGACTGCTAGGGAAACATTAAAAAAGGATTTCACAAGGGGGGATCTTGTTGAGCGGTGACTGCCTGGAATTCGGGCTGATGCAAGCGTGCCTTAACTTGAGCCGCATATGCGCAAAGGAGGCAACACAGGTGAATTCGCCTGGGTCCAAGTTGACTTTCATTCAACATGCAATCGGTTTCTTGAATATCGCCTATCAACTTAAGCCTCCTCTTAATAGGCCTTTTGCTGTGAGGCGCACAACTAAATAGCAGGAATCGACTCCCCGTTAGAGAAGAATCAGAATGAGATTGCACCGTGCCCGAACGGGGGGAATATAGTGTTCAAACGAGTTTTGTCGATTGCTGTGTTAGTTGTGCTAGCTGCCTTAGCTATCAGCTCGCGTCAGATCGCAGGTATTTTCACTGATATTCTATGGTTTGACAGCCTTGGTTACCTAGATACATTCTTGATTCCTATTTCGTGGAAGGTTCTTGTAGGCCTCATTGCAGGCCTGGCATCCTTTGTATTCCTATACGCCAATCTGGGTTTTGCAGCAAGAAGCATAGGCAGATCCCGACGTATTGCGGAACGCTTTCCTGACGCCCCTCCCGGGCAGATTGCCGGGTCTATCCGGCGCACATTCTTGGTTCTTGCGATTGTGGTTGCGGTGCTCGCGGGAGTTGCCATGTCATCTCAGTGGATGACTGTCCAGAGCTTTCTAAACCGAACGGCTGCAGGTATTCTTGATCCTCTTTTCAATATAGATGTAGGTTTCTACCTATTTAATCTCCCATTCCATCTCACAGTGTATCGGCTGCTCATTTCTCTTGTGGTAATGACTCTTGCAGGGAGCCTTATTCTTTATGTGTTCTCAGGTTCTGTTCCTGTAACAGGGTTATGGACAGGTGAGGGAGAGGGTGCGGCTAAGTTTCATCTTGGTTTCCTGGCAGCAGCGGCTTTGTTTCTCAAGGCATGGGGATACAGAATCCAAGGGCTTTCCCTGGTATATTCCGAGAGGGGAGTGGTATTCGGGCCTAGCTTCACAGACGTGCATGCCCTCCTTCCGGGGCTTCGCGTACTCACAGTCCTAGCCATTATTCTTGGAGTCCTCGTGCTTGTCGGCGTATTCGTTCGTAGTAGGAAACTGTTGATTACCACGTTCGTAGTGTTTGTTGTCGGTTCGGTTGTCTTAGGCAGCATATTCCCTAACCTCGTCCAGAAGTTTGCAGTTGAGCCCAGTGAGTTATCAAGGGAGACGCCTTACATCGCGCATAACATCGAGTCTACACGCAGGGCTTTCGGGTTGGGTAAAACAGACGTCAAGTCTTTGGACGTCAATCATGATTTAACATTTGAGAAGCTGACTGAGGAGCATAGGGACACAATAGAAAACATAAGGCTTTGGGACTGGCGCTCGCTGGGTCAAACATACGGACAGCTCCAAGAGATTCGGGCTTATTATGATTTCTGTGATATAGATCTAGATAGATACCAAGTAGGGGATAGGACCAGGCAGATGGCATTATCAGCCAGGGAATTGTCTGTGGCGCTCCTTCCGACACAAGCTAAGACTTGGGTCAGTCAGCACCTGGTATATACCCATGGCTATGGACTTGCCATGAGCCCTACCAACGAGGTCTCAAGGGAAGGCCTTCCCAAGTTTGTCATTGCAGATATCCCGCCGAGATCATCTCATCCTGGGTTTGATGTGATGAGGCCTGAGATCTACTTTGGCGAGAAGACCGATGACTACGTCATAGTTAATACTGATGCAAAGGAGTTTGATTACCCTGAAGGAGATTCCAATGCATATGCGGTCTATGAAGGGACAGGAGGAATCAAACTTTCCTCATTGATGCGAAGAATAGCTTTTGCGCTCCGCTTTGGCAGTTCCAAGCTGTTATTCTCTTCGGATATCGGTTCTGAGAGCCGTGTGCTATTTGATCGGAACATAAGGGATCGGGTGAAGAAGATCGCGCCGTTCCTTAATTACGATGAAGATCCTTATCTTGTCCTTGTTGACGGTAGGCTGTTCTGGATATGGGACGCGTATACCATGAGCGACCTTTATCCATATTCACAGCCTGTCCAAGAGGGCTTCAACTATATCCGGAATTCTGTTAAAGTCGTGATAGACGCATACAACGGCGATGTCACGTTCTACTTGTTCGATCCTTCTGACCCTATTGCCGGGACCCTGTCCAAGATTTTCAAGAGTCTGTTCAAGCCTTTTGACGACATGCCTGACGCTCTCAAGGCGCATGTGCGTTATCCTGCGGATCTTTTTGAGATTCAAGCACGGGTGCTCTGTCTCTATCACATGACTGCGCCTGACACATTTTACAACAGGGGAGACAACTGGGAGTTTCCCGTCGAAGTCTACGGGCAGGAGCGCGTCGAAGTATCCCCTTATTATGTGTTTATGAAAACACCCGGAGAGGAACAGGCGGAGTACCTGTTGATATTGCCGTTTGTCCCTTCAGGCAAAGATAACATGATAGGGTGGCTCATGGCCAGGTGTGATGTGCCTCGCTTGGGAGAGCTGGTTTTGTACACTTTCCCCAAGGACAGACTAGTATATGGGCCGATGCAGATCGAATCCAGAATAGATCAGCACCCTGAAATATCTCAAGCCCTGACTCTTTGGAGTCAACGTGGATCTAAGGTCGTCAGAGGGAATCTCTTGGTGATTCCGATTGAGAGGTCACTCCTATACGTAGAGCCACTTTACCTTTTGGCTGAGCGGAGTGAGTTGCCTGAGTTGAGGCGGGTGCTTGTGGCATTCGGAGATTCAGTTGCTATGGAAGATACGTTGGAGGAAGCCCTTCGGTCAGTGTTTGCCTCAGCATCCGGGACTGTCCGAAAAGCCGAAGCTGCAGAAGCTCGAGAGGACGTAGAGCCTACCGTTGAAGATGTTGTGACAGAGATAGATGATCCGGCTGTGCACGTGACTGTGCAGGCGCTGGTGAAAGATGCAGTGAAAACTTACGAGGAAGCTGATGAGTATCTCAGCCAGGGAGATTTCACCGGATTCGGAGAATCCTTGGCCAAGCTGGGAAAACTGCTTGAGGAGTTGAAAGAGAGGACGGAGTAGGTTTGGCAGAAGTTGTGGTGGAATCGACCGGTGATGATGTACGGTTTTCGAAGATAGCTCCATTTAGCCTCAAAGACACTCTCATGTGTGGCCAGGCGTTTAGGTGGAAGAGTACAGGCAATGACGTTTGCGCGTATACCGGTGTCGTCAAAGAGAAAGTCCTAAGGGTCAGGCAGGAAGACGACTTTCTAATCTTAGAAAGCCCGGTAGATGAAGATAGTATTGGCATGACCAGGGATTACTTTGCCTTTGATGTCGACTTGGGAGAGATTGAGAGCAGGCTCAGGGAAATTGACCCTGCTCTCGGCACTGCAATTGACTTCGCTCCGGGGATACGTCTTCTCAGGCAGGATCCTTGGGAAGCGATGGTGACATTTATCATCTCAGCACGAAACTCCATCCCTCTCATTCGTCGCTCCGTGGAACTTTTAGCTGAGAAATACGGAGACCCGATTCCTGACGGATGCAAGGGAGATGCCTGTGAGGCGTATTTTAGTTTTCCAAGTCCCGAAATGTTGGCGGGAGCTGATATTGAAGGCCTTCTACAGTGCAGGACCGGTTTTAAGGCACCCTATATAAAGGAGGCCGCAGAGCGAATCGCATCCGGCGCATTTGACCTCTACGGAGTCGGTGATCTGGAATACGCTGAGGCAAAGATCAGACTCATGGAGTTTCGGGGAATCGGGAATAAGGTAGCTGACTGCATTCTCTTGTTCGCTTTCGGGTTTTATGGTGCATTCCCCATAGATGTGTGGGTTACCCGAATCATGCGTTATCTTTTCTTTGACAGCAAGAAAGTACCGCTTCGTGTCATTTCTGAATTTGCGCATGAAAAATTCGGTGACTTGGCCGGATATGCTCAGCAGTACCTTTTCTATTACGCCAGGAACAAGCTGGGTGCAGAGATTCGTGGACTCGAGTAGCTGTTTCGTTCTTCGGGAAGACCGGATGGTAAGTGATGGGAAGCATGGTTTTTGTCGATATAAGCAGAAGGAATCGAATGTGAGCGTAGAGAATTAAGTCACAGCATATCTTCTTCGTTTTGGCTATATTTCAACGAGAATCCTGGGTCGAGTTAGGAGGGATTTTATGGCTGGAAAAGTCCCATCGAAGAAGGAAAAAAAGAAACCTAAGAAGCAAAAATCTGAGCAGGTCAAATCGCAAAACACAGCGAAAGTACAATTGATTGTGAAACAGTAAGTCTGTGCTTAGATAATAAACCACAAAGGAGTAGAAGGGCGTGGCGCGTAGAAGACACGGATTATTTGTCAAAGATATGGCTATAGACCTTGGAACTGCAAATTCCCTTGCATATGTGGCAGGACGAGGCGTGGTGATGATTGAACCCTCAGTGGTCGCAATTGATGAGATATCAAATGAGGTAATTGCCGTAGGCGATGAAGCGAAGAGGATGATAGGTAGAACCCCTGGCGCTATTCGCGCGGTGCGTCCCCTAAAGCAGGGGGTAATTGCCAATTTTGACATGACAAAGCATCTTCTCCGCCATCTGATTGTGCGTGGTTGCAGAGGGAGAATGATTGTCAGGCCGCGCGTTATTGTCTCAGTCCCTGCGTATGTAACTGAAGTTGAGCGTCGTGCAGTAATCGACGCGACGATTGAGGCCGGTGCAAGAGCTGCGTTTCTCATCGAGGAACCGGTTGCTGCAGCCATCGGTGTAGGACTACCCGTCCAGGAACCTACAGGTAGTATGGTGGTAGACATAGGAGGAGGTATGACTAACTCTGCGGTGATCTCCTTGGGAGGCATTGTATCCGGTCGTTCTGCTAGAGTAGGCGGGGACGACATGGATGAGGCTATCGTCAAGTATGTCCGCAGAAACTACAACCTTATGATAGGCGAGCGGACTGCTGAAAATATCAAGATTGCCATAGGCTCAGTTTGGCCTCTTGACGAGGAGCTGTCCACAGAAGTCCGAGGCAGAGACTATGTAACCGGGCTGCCAAAGGGAATAACCCTTTCGTC
>DGZL01000169.1:802-1095 GCA_002398515.1 Firmicutes bacterium UBA4981 | reverse complement strand
CCAAAGGGAATAACCCTTTCGTCAGTTGAAGTCAGAGACGCCTTGGCTGAACCCATAGCCCAAGTGGCAGGTTGTGTCAGGAGCACGCTGGAGGAGACCCCGCCTGAGCTTATAGGTGATATCATCGATAGGGAAGTTGTGGTCTCAGGCGGCGGCGCTCTGCTTCGTGGCATAGATAAGTATCTCGCGAAGGAAATGGGTATTCGCGTCAACTGCGTAGACAATCCTTTGCTGAGTGTTGTTACCGGCGCAGGTAGAGCCCTTGAGGAAATTGACCTCTTAGAGAAAGTAGC
>DGZL01000169.1:470-598 GCA_002398515.1 Firmicutes bacterium UBA4981 | reverse complement strand
GTAGCGACTGCCGGCAGGAAGGCGAAGTAGGATTCATAAATCATAAGCCTGAGCTTCATGAAGCTAAACTTAGGCTTAACCCAGACGTAGGCTTCGCCTGAGCCTGGGCTTAACCCGGGCCTAGGCTT
>DGZL01000169.1:0-187 GCA_002398515.1 Firmicutes bacterium UBA4981 | reverse complement strand
ATTTACGTGGCGTGGTGAAGAGTATGACCAACCCCCTGGCTCCGATGTGGAGCAGGGGGTTGTCTTTGGATAGTCTCATAATTGCTATTAGTGGATTATTACTTGCCTGACAGACTGGAAGTGCAGTATCCACATCTGGTCGCTTTGATCGGAATCACAGACAGGCAGTACGGGCATTCTTTTGTGG
>DGZL01000033.1:3468-8445 GCA_002398515.1 Firmicutes bacterium UBA4981 | reverse complement strand
TAAGCGACATAGGCAAGTCAGTATGCGAGCTATATCAGTGTGCGAGAGACCGGGGCATCACGTCATGCGGAGGCTGTGCCGTATTGCCATGTAGACAATTCGTGGAATTGCTCGATCCCAGCCTCAGTGTAGAAGAGCATCTCGGTCACGTTAATAAGCGAGTAGAGAAGCTGAAGAAGGCTTATCCCTCTGCTCTGTCGTCATTTGTTCACATCATTCCGCGGGATGCCTTCTACGTAATAGGCTATCCCCTTGCCACGACTACCGAACGCTCCAGATCTGAAGTCCCGGCATTTTGGGATAGGTTCTTCGAGTTCGGCGGCCCTGATAAGCTCGGGAAGATTGCGGAACAGGAGCGGGGTAGGGGGATTTATGGCGTTTGCACAGACTTCAACTGTAATTCGGGTGAATTTACCTATGTTATCGGTGTAGATGTAAGCAAGCCAAAAGACATGCCGGAGGGGATGGTACAGGTCACTGTGCCGGCTGCGCTCTATGCGGTTGCTGAGACGGTTGCGGATGCACCTGCAATCCATGAGGCATGGGATTTTCTCATCAAGACATGGATGCCTGAAGCAGGATATTCCCATGCAGGTACAGAGGATTTTGAATTCTATCCGGAGGAGTGCGGTTGTGAGGTCTGGGTGCCCATAAAGTGAAGTAGGCGAGTCTTTTGTATGTGATGGGAGCAAACACGAATGGGTAAGTTTGACAATGTCTTTGCCGGTATGGTTCTGGGTTTTATCATTCCAGTTGTCTCATTCTGTGGATTTTGGTGGAGTAGCTTTGCTTTAGGTTTAGATGTCAAATGCTGGAGTATTACCGGAATCATAGTAGGAATACTCATTGATGTCATGTTCTTGGGAAAGCTAGTTCCCAAATTCTATTGTCTTAGCAAGTTAACCCTGCTTGCACTTTACGCAGCATACTCCGTTGGTATCTTCGGGTTCTTTATGGGAGTTCCCGTGTTCAATATGATTCCAGGTGTTCTCGCAGGTACATACATCGGAAGAAAAATGAAGATAACGGGACAGTCTCAGGATGTATTCAAAGAAGAAATGCGAAAGACAGCCCGGTTTTCATTCGTTGTCTTGCTAATTGTTTGCTTCTGCTCAGCATATATTTCATTGCTGGACCCATTCACCGGAGCGAACCTTCGAGGGATGCTGAATCTTAGTTTCGAAGTGACAAAGACGCACATTTGGTTCGTGATCATTCTCGGTGGCGCTGGGCTTTTGCTGTTACAACATGTTCTCTTGATGACAGCCGGAAGAATGGCATATGAGAACATTAGCTGACACTTTGAGAGCCGGTAAGTCAGTTTAATGGGAAGGAGGGATCACCGTGGAGTATGTAGGATTACTGGCCCCGATTGCCTTTGTCTTCGCTATGAGCGCTTATTGTCAACTGAGCGCTTTGAGAAAAGAAGTTGAGAGCCTCAAGGCGGAAATCGCGAAACTGAAGGTCAAGTAGCTGTGTCAGAAACCTATGGGTGAGGTAGAGAACCTCAAGACACAAGTAGAGAGGCTAAGATGAAATGAAAAGGCTAGGTATTGCTCTGTTGCTTATTTCCCTGGTCATATCCTTGGGATTCAATGTGTTCATGGCGAACTACATCAGCAGACAAAACAGCAAGGCTCAGTTGAGCTTCGTCTTCGGAGATGCGAACTCTCGGGACACCTACTTCACCCTCCACAATGTAGCTAAGGCTCATGAGATATCTCGAGGCAAGGGAGTCAAGGTAGGGATTCTGGACAATTCCTTCGGATATAATCGTCATCGTGAACTATACGCCGGCGGAGCGAATTTTTCAGGCAAAGATTCGGGGTACCTGGAGACAGATCACCATGGGTACTGGATGGCAGTCACTCTTAAAGAGATTGCCCCTGAAGCTGAAGTCTATGCGCTGGGTGTGGATTTTGACCGTGAAGAAGCAAAGGTCCGGACGATGCTTGATGCTATAGAGTGGGCCATAGACAACGATCTCGATGTTCTCACGTATTCTTCCAGTCAGTTTTCAGAGGAAAATGAGAAGAAACTCAATGTGGTCGTGGACAAAGCTATGGAAAGAGGCATCGTAACCACGTTTATCCATTATTATCATCCAGACAACATCCTGCCTGACGGCCTATTCATGTACAGAGGCGAAGCGGATTATAACCGCAGAGAACCTGATCTCAATATCCTTCATTATGACTATAACGTTGTGATTGTCCCCAGATATCTTGAGTACCTGTCTTCCAGCGAAGAAGACCGCGCGAGACTGACGCCTCCGTTTCTGTCCATATCATCCACCTCGCCGGTTACCGCAGGTTTCGTTGCTCTAATGAAAAGCGTAAGGAGCGACTTGCCGCCGGCTGAATACAAGAGAATTCTGATGGAAACCGGTAGAAACCTAATTTGCGAAGGAGAGGATTGCCCGCGAGTTCCCGATGTCTATGAAGCCATGAAATTGATTTCCGGTGTTGCAGGGCAAGAATGAAAGGATTCTGTATTTGAAATGATATCTCACTATTATCTGTGCGAAGTATCTGATAAACAGACTCTTCAGCAACTGGATGATTACGAAGCAGAATTAGACTTATGTCCTATATGGATTGGTTTAGATAAGGCCATTCGTCGAAATGAAGGAATCCTGGAAAAGGAAAACAATAACGCAAATCCTTGGGTATATAGAGAGACTCTTGTCTTAAGGGAGATCTTCTTACGTGCCAGTCAAGATTAAGAAAGCGGAGCCTTCAGATGCTGAGTCCTTCGCAAAAATAAACGAAGTAATCTGGGGTACTCCTGCCACTGAGAGCATAATTGATTACTTCACTAAAGGTATCTCTCTTTTCAGAGACGGTTATTATCTGACAGAGTCAAAAGGAGTATTTGTCGGCAGTTCTGAAGGCTTTCCAATAAAAGAGAAAATACCTATCTCAGTATTGGCGGAAATAGAAGACCCGGTTGGTCTATTTGAACCTGAGGGCCGGTATTACTATATTCATATTATCCAAGTGTATCCTGAGTTCAGACATAAGGGCATAGGAGATATGCTACTTAAGGCACAGATTGATGTGGCGAGAAGCCTACACATACCTCAAGTTTGCGGAATTGCAATCTCAAATCAACTGGATCACTGGTTGAAGTCGGGTTTTAGCGTTGAAGGACAAGAATGGGAGACATACAAAGATTTTGGATTATTTAAGTGGGTTAGTATGGATTTAGGGCAAAGCTGAAAGGTTCTCGAGACGTGTCGAGGCTTGTCAGAAAACCAAATAATAAATAGACATTGCTCGGAACGATGCAGGATAATACCTCATGATAGCCAAATATTAGTAGTACTATGTCATAGCTGAAGCAGGCTAGTCATGGGAACATTCTCTAAACAGGAGGGGTTGTATTAATGATCAGAAAGAACGCGGCTCTGCTAATTACTGTCTTATTGGTTCTGACTGTGCCTATCTTTACTGCATATGCACAAGGGGAAAGCAATGCGGCTGCCGGTACCACGATTCTCTTGGTACGGCACGGCGAAACAGATTGGAATGCTCTGGGTTATTTACAAGGATGGGCAGACACTACTTTGAATGCTTCGGGACTCAGTGAAGTAGAAGAATTAGGTGCTTCCTGGGCAGACAAGGTCGGGATGAACGTAGATGTAATCTATTCGAGTACATTGAACCGCACAAGGCAAAGCGCAGAGATTATAGCCAAGCATCTTTCTATCAATCCTTTCGAAATAAGGCTTGAGCCTGATCTTAGGGAATTCAGCATCGGTATCCTCACCGGTGTACCTAGCTCTCAACTGAAAGCCAATCCCGAGTTTCTGGATATCTATAAGAATTGGTCCTCAAATACTGACTATGCGCAACCTTCAGGCCCATCTGCTATGATTACTGACTATACTAAGCACTACCTGGAAGGTAAGGAGTTCCCAGGTGAGTCTCTAAACACATGCAGAGATCGAGTATGGAACGCTCTTGAAAAGATCGTATCTGAGAACAAAGGAAAGACAATTCTAGTATCTGCGCATGGAGGAGTTATCGGGATGGCTCTCTGCGTAGTTACAGACACCCCCATTGAGAAGTATAACAAACTAGTTCCAGCGAACGCCTCTGTTACGCAACTGAGATTTGAAGATAATGGCAGTGCAACATGGGTTGACGCTCCGAAAGAATAGCGCAACAATATCCTTGATGATAGCGTTGTCATCTCTTTCGAGGATGTACCCGGCTTCCAAACATATCAGGCCGTTGTGGCTTTTTTGTTTGAGGGTCTGCACTACGACATTACATATCGTTAATGAATCTTTGCTATTCAGAGAAGGTTAGGGATTCCATCTGATACCGCATATCAGCGGCGGGAGTAATGAAAGGGGGGATTACGGAAACAGGTTCCTACTGTAATGACGTGTTACAAACGGAAACAGAATCCAAGAACGAGGAGGTTGGAGACTCTTGCCAGAACAAAAGACTGAGGCTGAATTGATCAAATTCGAAGGCAGAATGCCGATCTTTGTTCGTCTTCTCTTGACTGTCTTAGTGATTGTCATCATTACCGAACTTATTGGGACAAAAACAATTAACGTCGGTATAGCGAATATCGTCTTGCTTCCTATGCTTTATGCAGTGGTCATCGGAGTGCTTATAACCCCTGATGTCCTGGGAAAAAGCATAACAGCCCTACAGAACATAATCAGCAGTGAAGAAATAGCCCTGGCCGGCCCCCTGGTCACACTGGCTCTCTTGCCGCTTGGCGTCAAGTACGGGCTTTTGGTTGGTCCTGCTATTGGAAAAGTGGTGCAAGCCGGACCTGCGTTTATTCTGCAGGAGTTCGGAAACTTGGGAACCATATTGATTGGTCTTCCCGTTGCCCTTATGCTGGGCCTCCGAAGGGAAGCAATCGGAGCTACAGTGAGCATTTGCCGTGAGCCGACTCTGGGTATTATTGCAGAACGCTATGGCATCAACTCCCCTGAGGGGACAGGCGTCT
>DGZL01000033.1:0-3253 GCA_002398515.1 Firmicutes bacterium UBA4981 | reverse complement strand
CTGGTAGGAACCGTTCTTGGCACTATATTCTACGCACTACTGGGTTCGATAGCTACCCTCACCAAGCTTCATCCCTATGCTCTGGCTATGGCTTGCGGAATGGGGAGTGCCAGCATGATGACTGCTTCCGCCGGCGCCCTGGCGGCTTCAGTTCCGGAGATGGCAGATACTATTCTAGCTTACGCTGCTACCAGTAATATGCTAACCGGGATAGACGGCGTGTATGCTGAAGTGTTCCTTGCGTTGCCTTTCGTAAACTGGCTATATAACAAAATCGGCCCGCGCAAAGGAGGCAACAAGTAATGGGTTTAGATACACAAAAGACTTTCAACCAGCTAATCATAATGCTATTGGTTGGCGTAATGATCTTAATCGGACAGCGAGTGGGATATGGTATCCCTGTCATGAACGCCATACCGGGTATGCTCATAATAATCGCTATCTGCATGGCTTCTTTGATTATTAGGGACCTCATGCCCAATGTTAAGTTCCCTGCCTTTGCATGGGCTTCACTCATAGGACTGATTCTGTGTATGCCTTTCATGCCTACGGCTGAAACGGTACTACGGTTTACCAAAGAGGTTAACTTCCTAGGTACAACCACACCCATCCTAGCTATTGCAGGCATATCAGTGGGCAACAGAATTGATGAATTCAAGAAGCTTAGTTGGAGGATAGTTATCATTTCGTTCGTAGTTTTTGCAGGAACTTTCTTCGGATCAGCAATCATCGCGCATATTGTCCTTAAACTCCAAGGCATCATCTAAGTAACTAATACAGTGGGCAACTCCAAACGGGGTTGCCCACAATCTTATTTCCTGAGGGAGAAAGGAGGATTCCATGGCTAGCAGAGAAGAATTAAGGAGAAGAGTGGCAGCTTGCATAGATAGCCATAAAGAGCACCTTGTGGCAGTCGGAGAGGGAATATTCGCTAACCCGGAACTTGGCTATAAGGAGCGGGAAACCGGGCAACTGATAGCCAAGGAACTGGAAGCCATGGGCCTGCAAGTAGAGAAGAATCTAGCATTAACAGGTTGTAAGGCTACGGCACGGGGCCAAGAAGGAGGCCCTACAGTCGGGGTAATGGGAGAGCTTGATGCTGTCCTTTGCCGGGATCATCCCAAAGCGCATCGGGAAACAGGTGCAGCTCATGCATGCGGCCATCATATACAGCTAGGGGTGATGCTGGGCGTTGCCTCCGGTCTTGTGGGATCCGGAGTCATGAAGGAGTTGACAGGCGGTGTTTCTTTCCTTGCAGTGCCTGCCGAGGAATACGTGGAATTGGGTTTTAGATCGCAACTGCGGGCAAGGGGAGAGATTACTTTTTTCGGTGGGAAGCAGGAATTCCTGAAGAAGGGACATCTGGACGATATTGATATCGCCATATCAACTCATTCTTCGCCGAATCTGGAGCCTCACGGCAAGAAAGCCATGATCGGGCCTATTGGTACCGGTTTTGTGGGAAAATACGTTCAATATCGTGGTCGGCCCTCCCACGCAGGCGCTGCTCCTGAGAAAGGAGTAAACGCCCTAAATGCTGCCATACTAGGTCTTTCCGGGATTCATGCCCAGAGAGAAACCTTTCCGGACGAAGAACGAATCAGGGTGCACCCTATTATCACAAAAGGCGGAGACCTGGTGAACATTGTGCCCGAAGATGTGCAGCTGGAGACCTATGTTCGAGGGCTTAGCATCGATGGGATCCGCGATGCCAACCTTAAGGTGAACCGAGCTCTAAGAGCAGGGGCTATGGCAGTCGGAGCGCAGGTAAAGATAACGGAAATCCCCGGTTATGTGCCTCTGGTGAATACGCCTGATTTAGGTGTACTGTTCAAGGAAAATCTATTGCCTCTCTTACCAAATAGTGAGATAGTTGAAGGTGGGGAATTTGCCGGATCTACGGATTTCGGTGACATATCGCAAATCATGCCCAGTTTGCTTGCGGTGTTTGGAGGAGTTACCGGAGACCTGCATACGAGGGACTTTCGCTTGGAAGATCCTGAACTAGCTTATGTCATACCGGCAAAAGCCATTGCCTTCACAATTATCGACCTCTTGCTGGACGGAGCGAGCAAGGCTCAACAGATCATAAGAGATTTTCAGCCAAAAATGAGCAAAGAGGAGTATTTCGAGTTCCAAGATGAAATGTCACAGGAAATCCAATGGCAGGATCAATAAGTCAGGCCATGAGCGCCTAATATAAATTTGTAACATTGGAGGATATGATTATGAGAGCAGTGCTGAAGAGCGAACCTGCTGCCGGAGCTACGCTTATGGAGGTACCTGTCCCGGTGCCCGGTCCAGGCGAGGTGCTCATCAAGGTCAAGACTACTGCTATCTGCGGTACTGACCACCATATTTATATCTGGAATGAATGGTCGCAAAATCGTATTCAGCCTCCACAGATAATGGGACATGAGTTAGCCGGGGAAATCGTTGAACTGGGCCCCGGTGTCAAAAACGCCAAAGTTGGAGACTACGTGTCCGCTGAGTCGCACATAATATGCGGGCACTGCATCCAATGTATGCTCGGAGAAAAACATGTATGTCAAAACACGAGCATACTTGGGGTAGATAGAGACGGGTGTTTCGCGGAATACGTAGCTATTCCCGAAGCTAACTTGTGGTTCAATGACCCTGCAATTCCCCTGGATATAGCTCCGATCCAGGAACCCCTGGGCAATGCCATTAATACGGTATTGTCAGGTGAGACCCGGGGTAAGACCATGGCTGTGTTTGGGTGCGGTCCCATAGGACTCATGGCCATAGGTGTTGGTAAAGCCTGCGGTGTATCCCGGGTGGCAGCAGTGGACATTAACGACTACAAGCTGGGTATTGCCAAGAACATGAAGGCGGATCTTACTATCAACAGCAGAAACCTGTCACCGGTGGAAGCCATCATGGACTATACACACGGAAAAGGGGTGGACATAGTCCTGGAAATGTCAGGGGCATCCGTTGTTTTCGATCAGATCTTCAAGGTCGTAAGGCCCGGGGGCAGGGTTTCTTTACTGGGCTTGCCTGCCAAGGCATTACCGGTGGATTTCTCCAATGACATTGTCATGAGAGGCGTAACCATACATGGAATAACAGGCAGAAGGCTTTGGCAAGACTGGATCGTCGGGCGCGAACTCTTAGCTTCAGGGTTACTCGACCTATCTCCTGTTGTTACACATAGGTTTGACCTGGGGGATTATGCTAAGGGTATGGATCTTATGACCCAAGGCGACTGCGGTAAGATCGTTCTTTATCC
>DGZL01000142.1:23912-27650 GCA_002398515.1 Firmicutes bacterium UBA4981 | reverse complement strand
GACGCTCTTCCGATCTCCTGGGTCGACCCGGCGACGAACACAACGTTCAACTACTTTACGGTGTGTCTGAACAACATATATCTTATCACTGGAAAATGCACCGAATTGCGTGTCTGTCCAGATGTTATTGTGCTTGCCTCTGGCTCTCTCTGACCGGTACTTTTTCCATCTAATCTGCCTTGCACTGTACTGGACAACCCTATCCGCCCGATCAAGTCGAACGATATTCTGAGGATCAAATGCCCACTGTCGAGTGCTTGAAGGTTCAAAGAATTCACCACGGAAGTCTATGCGAATGCTTCTCGTTTCGCTGGGATGTTGCGAAGTCATGTCCCCCAACTCGTACTCCTCTTTGAAATCGCGACCTGCTGGAACAAAGGTTTCGTCTCCCGCATAGAGTTGTCTAAATTTCACATTATCACGTTTCTTTGCATACCAAACAATGTAGTCACTCACGGTATCCAGTGTCGCGGAGGTTCTGCCTGTCGAAGTCTGGAAGCTAATCAGCGAGAGGAAATTCGAATCTCCGAACACCTCATCCATCAGTACCCGTACCCGATGAACGTTCTCATCACCTATTTGCTCAAAAATCGATCCTGAATCAGCCAGCAAATCCCGAGCCACTGTCAGCCTATCCCGCAGATACGTGAGATACGAATGAATCCCATCCCGCCACGTATCCCGGAATGCTTTGACTTGCTCCGGTTCACGAGTGATGTGGTCTACCCGACCATCCTTCACATCCCTACTAGTCGTAGACCACTGGAAGTTGGAGTTGAACTTGATGCCATATGGTGGATCGATGTAGATGCACTGTACCTTCCCGCGCAGACCTTCGCGTTCAGCCAAGGACGCCATGGCTTGAAGGCTATCTCCAAGGATCATCCGGTTGCTCCAGTTGGCGTCATGCTGATAAAATTCAGTTCTAGCGCTCTCAGTGGGCAGCCCATTGAAATCGGCGAAGAGATTCAGTTGCTCTGTCTCTTTGGGGCTAATGTCCTCAGAGTGGTGCAGGAGGTCATCAATCAACACTTTAGGATGCACCTTCTCCTGGATATACAGGGGAGGGGCGTGGACTATCAGATCAGACCAGTCTTGCTCGTCTTTACCTCTCCACACAAGCTGGGGATCCAGGTCACGGTTACGACGCTCATAGGCAACCGTAATAGGTTCTAAGTCCTCTTTGGCCATGATAGACTGATACTCGGCTGTAGGAATATTCTTACGCGATGCCTCGTTGTGCGTAAGGGTCTCAACTGTCTTTCCTGCAATCCTTTTGGCCATTTTAGCTCACCTCGACATTCGCCCGATTAGTTACTGAGGCGATCATTTTATCAAACTGGGCCTCGACTTTGGCCTCAAAGTCAGCCTCAATCCGGTATACCTCCGTAAACTCAGCGAATGCCCAGCGGCCATACAGGCCGAGGTTGTTCACGCCAGGTATCCAATAGGTCTCCATGGTTAGTTTCTTGTCCTTTGCGTCTTCCTGCCGGTAACCTTTGATTTCTACAACAAGATGGAGTGGGTCATCGGAACCATATCCGTCATCAACAAGGACGATAAAGTCAGGAATGTACTTTCGCGTCCCCGAGCCATAGCGGTATGGCACTTCTAACCCTAGATTGTGGTTCTTGACGTACGCCTTAACCCGCGGATGGGACTCAGCTACACGACAAAACTCAGCCTCCCAATCACTGTCCAGGATCACCCAGTTGATATGGCATCGGCGTGGATCCGTCTCCCAGCGGCTCCTCTTTGAAGTATTGAAATTGACATGTATGGTTGAACCAACGGGGTTGTAAGGGTCAAGTATGGCCCTAATAGGTAGCTCGCCCACTAAAGTGCGGGTAATCCCGGCGGTTATGCGCTCACAGGCCATATCGGCTAACTCCTGGTACATGAGCAGACCTGGATAGGTGCCCCCCTTGCACATTAGGCATGTATTGAGCCATTGCTTCGTGATTCGTTTCAATTGACCAAACAGAAAGAGTCTGGGTTCTTCGCCAGGGTCACGCCACTTAGTGTAAAGCAGGCGCTTTGTAATATGAAACAGCAACGTAGACACTCTCATGTCTTCGAGGCGCTCAAGACTGAGATCGACGTGTTCACCAATAATCCCAGCGTTCTTCGTGATCGAAGGGCCGACCAGATCAGGGGTCAGTTCAAGCACCGAGTCGTCATTGAACTCGGCGGTCAGCCGTTCCTCAGGCAATTCAACACGGTAGCCTTCAACGCGCGGGAATTGGATTTCAAGGTGATCGCGGTCTGGGCGAACGGCCTTAACTTGGATAGTTTCACGTGGGGGTTGAGGTGGCGCAATAACCGGTTTGGCCGTGAAGTCAAATGGTATCCCCAACACATCGGCGTACTCGACATTGAACAAGCCTTCTTCGTTGAGATCATAGGACTGACGGCGTAGTGCACGACCTATGACTTGCTCGCAGAGGAGTTGTGTGCCGAAAGCACGCACTCCCAGCACGTGTGTTACCGTATTGGCATCCCAACCTTCGGTGAGCATGGAAACAGATACGACGCATCGGATAGACTCACCCAAGCGTCCCGGTTTGCCAACGGTATTCATGACTTCTCGAAGCAGATCCTGGTCAGTGAGGTTTTCGGCTTGCCTGGGGTCGCCGGTACGTTCGACAATTTCGCGCCGGAAACGGTCAATCGCGTCAGCGGCCATGTCACGGAAGTCCCTGCTGAGCGCATCGCCTGATTCCAACTGCTCGCTGTCGATCAGCAGTGTGTGTGGGCGCGGGTAAGGGTTCCCGTTCTCGTCGAAATTGCGGAAGAGCGGAAGCCGTCCATTCTCGAGAGTTGTTGAACCATCTTCGTTCTCACGATAGAAACCTGAGACATAGTCATATACCAGCTTCGATGTGGACGTATTATTACACACTATGATGAAGCATGGGGGAGTCTGAATACCACTCTTTTCCCACAGCTCGTATGTCTTTGCATAGTGCCCATAAAGAGCCTCAAGAGCGGTCTGTAGCTCCACGGGCAGGCTTAGCGGATCGAGGTTCTTTGCCTTGCCTCTGCCTTTCTTGGGCATGCGATTGCGAATATGCTCCCAGAGATTACGAAACTTGGGCATGTCGCCGCCTGGGATGTTGTCTGCCACAGGCACGCGGGGCAGCTTGACGATTCCGCATTCGATTGCATCCATTAACGAGAAATCACTCATCGTCCAGGGGAATAGCGTGCCCTCTGAATAACCCGAACCTCGGAGGAAGAACGGAGTTGCTGACAGGTCAATCACTTGTGCGATCCCTAGCTTGCGGTTAACGGCTTCCAGGCCGGAAATCCAGAGGCGTGCAGCCTCATTATTCTTCTCTGCTTCCTTCCTGTCATCGCCTTTCAATTTTCCTTCATCATTGTCTTCGGGTTTTTCTCGGTAGCAGTGATGTGCCTCATCATTGATGACCATAATGTTTTTCATTGCCATTAGCTCGGGTATTACCCGCTGAATCATCTGCCCTTCGGTTTCCAGCGTCTGGAGCGCTTCACCTCGGCCCTGCAGGAGTGAGCGGCCTCCCTTAGATAACTCGATACGCTCGCGGAGCTTGAATGCGTGGTAGTTTGTAATGACGATCTTCGCGCGTTCCAGATCGCCGAGCATGTCGTTGGGGATAAGTTCACGACTCTTGTAATAGCTATCTGGATCATTGGGATGAAGCACCCGAAGCCGATCCCGGATAGTAATGCCCGGGGTAACTACGAGAAACCCGCGGC
>DGZL01000142.1:22014-23715 GCA_002398515.1 Firmicutes bacterium UBA4981 | reverse complement strand
TAACTACGAGAAACCCGCGGGTGAATCTTCTGCTAGTGGAATGTCGCACAGCGTTGATGGTCTGCCACGCAATGATCATCGCCATGACAGTGGTCTTTCCTGCGCCGGTGGCCAGCTTCAGCGCCAGACGAATCAATTCCGGATTGGCTTCGTTGTTGGCATTGGCAAGATGCTCAATGAACTTCTTGCCTCTTTTGCCTGCCTTCGGAGCTACCTCGGTCAACCAAATGAGGGTCTCAATTGCTTCGACTTGGCAAAAGAACGGCCGAATACCGCTAAATCGATGGTGCCGCCAGTGTTGAAGCAAGCGGGCTGTTTCAGGAGTAACTTGCCAGTCGCCGGGGTTTGGCCTGCTTCGCCACTGGTCTACGTGGCGGCGAAGCTCATTGATGATTGGTGTAGGGTCATACTGCTGAGCTTCTGTTGACAGCCCTTTACCTTCATCGAAGATTAACTGCCGTTGGTTAGGCAAGCCCTTACGTTTTCTAGGCTTAGGAACAGGTGTGATAAACTCTGCGCTGCGACGAGCTTTGATAATGCGTCCTGTTGGTTGCCCCTGGTCATCAAGCTCCCAATGTCGGGCAGGATATTCATAGGGCGAATTTAGAATAGGTTTCTCAAAGAATCCATTATTCATCGTGGTTCTCTCCTAACTGCTGCTGCAGACGACACCTCATTCTTTAAGGTTACTTCCTTTGAATATTTCTTCGTCATGTAGTTCCAAGATCCTCCATGAATTCCATGGGATCCCTTCTCTTCGCGTTGGCAGTCTCTCAAGTTTGAGACTTCGGCACGTCGGGTTGACAGTCTGCTCTCATGTAGGAGATTGGTGCTTGAACAAGAGATCATCGCAGATGATCTCTGCAGGGGGCAACATGACATTATCTGCGACGCGTTACAGGGTAGCAATATCACAGTCGCCTGACTCGCAGCTTGTAGGAATTCCTCAAGCCATAGAGCATGATATGTGCTGAACCAGGTGAAATACTCAAAGGAAGCAAGTGGAAGAGGCTATTGAATTTTCGAGAATGATGTCATGACAAGGCGTTGCGACGAGGTGCCTGACTCAGGCAGGGAATCAAAGGGATCGATTGCCATAGCGAGTAACGAGGCGAAAACTCTGCGCCTTAAGTCGAACTAATTGACAAATGCATAAGAGAGGACAAAAGGACGCAAGAAGCATGAAAAGCAGAGCAAAACAGTTCTGGGACCACACGTGTAAGGCCTACCACCTCAGGACACCTTGAGACTGGCTTGCCAGGTGGGCCACTCGATCGATCGTATGGAAGGCATCTAAGCAGTCCGATTGGCTCACCAGGTGAGCCAATCAGGGTGATCTGAAGGCTTCCATGTAGTCGACTGGCTCACGTGGTGAGCCAATCAGGGAGATCTGAGGGCTTCCGTGTAGTCGACTGGCTCACGTGGTGAGCCAATCAGGGTGATCTGAGGGCTTCCGTGTAGTCGATTGGCTCACGTGGTGAGCCAATCAGGGAGATCTGAAGGTCTTTTAGGGTGATTTGATGGCTTCCGGACGGTAGATTGGCTTTCCTGGAGAGCCAGTCCGATTACACTCTCTGGCTTGCGGAATTCCTGGCTTGGGGAGCCGTCCCCTTAGTGCAACACCGGCCTCAGAAAACGTACATACCTTGCAGGGCCACCCTGCACGGCACGTACACTTACTGGAACCGACGATTACTTATG
>DGZL01000142.1:4540-21739 GCA_002398515.1 Firmicutes bacterium UBA4981 | reverse complement strand
CGGTCTCATGGTGATCTACTTAGTCTGACAGCCACAGTTAGAGTGCTAGTTGGAAGGTAGGAGCCAGGAAATCTGGCGTTTGCGGAATTCCTGGCCACAGCCTGCCCCGCTTGTCTTGCCTCGCCATGCAAAGTATAATGAATGTGTTATTCATATCGCAGGAATTATGCGAAAAAGCATGGATTGACTTTGGCAGGAGGCGGAGGAGACGTGGTAAACGACCTCGAACAGATACTTATCAATAAGGAAGATATTGCCGATAGAGTAAGGGAACTTGGCGCTGAAATTACGGAAGACTATAAAGACTGTGATCTTGTGGTTGTAGGTATTCTCAAAGGCGCGCTTATGTTCATGGCTGACCTTATCAGGTACATTAGGATACCGGTTCTCATGGACTTTGCAGTTGTATCGAGCTATGGGGCTTCTACAGAGACTTCAGGTGTAGTGAGAATCCTAAAGGATTTGGATCAGCCCATAGAAGGCAAGCACGTCCTGATTGTTGAGGACATTATTGACTCAGGCTTGACCATGCACTATTTAGTTCGTAATCTTGAAGCGAGGAAGCCTGCGTCTGTCAAGGTTTGTACACTCCTTGACAAACCTTCCAGGAGAAAGGTGGATATCAAACCGGACTATTGCGGATTTTCAATACCTGACAAGTTCGTGGTCGGTTATGGATTGGATTACGCCGAGTATTACAGAAACCTGCCACAGGTGGGTGTCTTAAAAGAGGAAGTATATAACAAGTGCTAGTAGTCATCGATTTCGAACTGCAGCTTAGCATGATTCTTGCTCGGAAGACGCGGGAACTTCGTGTGTATTCCCAAATTGTCCCTCATAGTGTCACGAAAGAGCAGCTTAAGGCTTTGAATCCAAAAGGGATTATTGTCTCAGGAAGCCTGGATCCCGAGGCTGTTCTTGATGTCTCCGGGCTTGTTGCGAGAGGGATCTTTGACCTTGGGATCCCCGTAATGGGCATAAACTGCAAGGCGCCTGGAATATCATGCGTTCGCTATAGCATAGGATCCCGCGAGGGGGAGCAGGCTCTTTCAGAGTTTCTGTTTCGTACATGCGGTTTTGAAAAGGATTGGACTGCAAAAGGATTCACTGACCGTTCAATTGAGGAAATCAAGTCCCGGATTGGCGACGGTAGAGCAATCTCCGGACTGTCCGGCGGGGTAGACTCGTCTGTCGCTTCTGTGTTGGTTCAAAAAGCCATAGGGGGCAGACTGACTTGCATCTTTGTGGACACAGGCTTACTGCGTAAAGGTGAAGCAGACGATGTGAGGCGCATTTTCGGTGAAGGATTCAAAATGAATCTAAAGATGGTGGATGCAAGAGCCAGGTTCCTCAGTGCGCTGGAAGGGGTTACGGATCCTGAAGAGAAGCGGAAACAGATAGGCAGTGAATTCATTAGGGTGTTCGAAGATGAAGCCGCCAAGTTGCAGAGGGACACCGGTTTCCTCGTGCAGGGGACTCTATACTCGGATGTTTTAGAGAGTATGGCTGACGGCGGCACAGGGGGAAGCAGGGTTAAGTCTCATCATAATGTAGGCGGGCTTCCTGACGCCATTCAGTTTGAGCTTGTGGAGCCTCTTCGTTACCTGTTCAAGGACGAGGTCCGCAAAGTCGGGAAAGAGCTGGGCATTCCCGCTCATGTTTTGGAGCGTCATCCTTTCCCAGGCCCAGGCCTTGGCGTAAGGATCGTCGGCGAAGTAACTGAGGAGAGCCTTGAGATGGCAAGGGATGCCAACGCTATTGTTGAGGAAGAGATCGCGAGTGCAGGCCTTTACAGCGAACTATGGCAGGCCTTCGCCGTGGTGTTGGATGTCAGAAGCGTAGGAGTGTCTTCGGGTATGCGCACTTATGAGCGGCCTGTAGTAATCCGAGCCATTAACAGTCGTGATGGAATGACGTGTGACTGGGCGAAGCTGCCTTATCAGGTAATGGAAAGGATATCTTCTCGAATTACCCATGAGGTTAGGGGCGTAAATCGTGTGGTTTATGACATAACCCCGAAACCTCCGGGAACTATCGAGTGGGAGTAGGCTTTTTGTCGAAATCAAAGCCTTGAAAACATGATTAAAGATTTAGAGAGAAAGCTGCCGTAGCAGGTTATTCCGCTACGGCAGCTTTTTGTCATATCTGTGGGTTCATTTTTCACATGATACTGAATTGCTGTGCTTGGGCTTTAGTTGCTCTGTTTGAGCTTTATGCAATGAATCTAATAATGAATAAGACCGCCAGCACCCACATGGTAATGCTGATTTCCTTAGCCCGTCCTGCAAAGAGCTTGATGAACACGTATCCGAGAATCCCCCATACAAGCCCTTCAGCTATGCTGTATGCAAAAGGCATCATTGCGATAGTCAAAAATGCAGGAATCGCTTCAGTAAAGTCTGTGAAGTTGATCTTTATGACCGGCTCCATCATGTATATTCCCACGATAACAAGGGCAGGCGCTGTAGCAGCAGCCGGAATCAGGCCAACCAGCGGTGCAAAGAACAGAGACAATAGGAATAGTAACGCGACAGTTACTGCAGTCAGTCCTGTTCGACCTCCGTCTGCCACACCTGATGCGCTTTCTACATACGTCGTTACTGTGCTTGTCCCGAATATGGCGCCTGCGACTGTGCCGATGGAGTCTGCAAGTAAGGCTTGATCTGCCTTAGGCAGCTCGCCCTCTTTATTGAGGAAGCCTGCTTTCGTTGATACGCCGATAAGTGTTCCGACTGTATCGAACATATCTACGAACGTAAATGTAAATATGACAGCTATTAGTCCTACATCAAATAGGCCGCTGAAGTCCATCTGCATAAAGGTAGGAGCCAGACTCGGCGGACTGCCGACGATGTCTGCGAGTCCCATTGGACGCGGACTTAACCCGAATAGCATACTGACTATTGTTGTGATAAGAATGCCAAGCAGTAGTGATCCCTTGATGTTGTATGCGATTAGGATCCCCATTATCACGAGGCCGAACACGAAGAGCAAAACGTTAGGCGATGATATGCTGCCAAGGCCTACGAGGGTCGCCGGATTTTCTACGATAACCCCTGCTGACTGGAGCCCGATGAACGCTATGAATAGACCGATACCGACACTGACTGCAAGTTTAAGAGTCATCGGTATATCATTGACTATTCTCTTCCTGACAGGGAGTATTGAGAGTATAAGGAATATCACACCGTCGATAAACACTGCTGCAAGGGCAACCTGCCAACTGATTCCCATTCCCAGGACTACTGTGTACGCAAAAAATGCGTTAAGGCCCATACCCGGAGCCAATGCAAACGGATAGTTAGCAAGAATCGCCATTAGAAGTGTGCCTACAGCACTGCCTAAGATGGTTGCTACCATTACTGCGCCTGTATCCATCCCTGTAACACCAAGTATGGACGGGTTGACAATGATAATGTAAGCCATTGTCATGAATGTGGTAACACCGGCAAGTATCTCAGTCCTTGTAGTTGTGCCGTGGGCTTTGAGCTGAAATGTGCGTTCGAGAAAACCATCATTTGCTGTGTGAAGCTTCGGACTAGCCATTTCATGACCTCCTTCACCGAAAGCTAACCGTTATGTATTTGCGCCGTGTACAGTCGCTCCTTCTAATCCGTTACTCCCTCCTTTCTCGGCGACCGATACTATACAAGGCGCGGCTTTCTCACTTATCATGTTCGACAAGTAATTAGAAAAACCTTCCTATTAAGGCCCAGTCAAAACAGAGCAGTGAAGATTATACTGACTTACTAAATGATACAACAAAACTTGACACGACATGTTGCAGATCTTCTTCAGTAAGGCCGGGGTGTACCGGTAGTGAAAGCACAGAAGCGCATGCCATTTCTGTTACCCGACACGAACGTCGGGAAGAACTAAAGCGGCCTTGGAAACAAGGTTGGGCATAGATTGGAATAGGATAGTGCATTCCCGTCTCTACGCCAAAAGTCTTAAGCGCGTCTGCCAGGTCATCTCTTGTGAAGCCTGCTTTGTTTGCATCTATTGATACTGTATACTGATGAAATACGTGGTCTGAGTGGGGTGCTACGTAAGGCGTGTTGATGCCTCTTCCTTCAAGCGCACTTAGCTTCTCAGTAATGTAGGCTGCATTATCGCGCCGAATGTCGGAGAATTTATCTATCAGTCCTACCTGCTCTATTCCTATGACAGCAGCCACTTCAGTCATACGGTAATTATATCCAATGAGAGTGTGGTTGTATTTGCTCTTCTGGCCGATGTTTCTAAGGCGTCTTAAGCGCACGGCAATGTCATCGTCTGAAGTCGTGAGGAATCCTCCCTCCATGGTATGGAGGTTCTTCGTGGTATACGTGCTGAAACATGTAATATCTCCGATGGTTCCGATTTTCCTGCCTCTATACTTTGCTCCGATGGCTTGTGCAGCGTCTTCAACAATAAAGAGGCTGTGCTTTTTGGCAATAGCTTCTATCTCGTCCATTTCAGCGGGTTGTCCGTATAGGTGGACAGGTTCAATCCCGACTGTTCTAGAGGTTATGCTCTGCTCTATGAGGGCAGGATCAATGTTGAAGGTCTTAGGATCAATATCGACGAATACCGGCGTCGCGCCGCAATAGAGGATAGCATTAGCAGATGACGCAAAGCTAAAAGGTGTAGTAATAACCTCGTCTCCGGGCCCGACTCCGAGAGCCAGAAATGCCAGGTGTAGAGCCGCAGTTCCTGAACTGACAGCTATTACATGCTTACATCCGAGGTAGTCGGCCAGGGCATTCTCAAAATCCATTACCTTCTGGCCTTGTATCAATCTACCTGACTGTAATACTGACATAACAGCATCTTCAATTTCAGGGCTATGGTAAGGGCTTGCCATTCGAACCCGGCGAAATGAAGGGCAGGGGGAATTCTTAGCGTGTCCCATGATATCTTCCTTTCCATATCTTCCTATACCTAGTATACAGTTAATGCCCTGTCTCTTGAAGGGAGACAGAGGCACAAAAAACTAATTCTCTAAGAAAAAATAATTTCCTGCCTGCTTTGAGTACTTTTGGTTTAGCCCACGGAACTGAAGTTGTCTATGTGGCCGGGTTCGGTTAAAATGGAGTCCGGAGGGTTAAAATGGACGATATTTTGAGTGGGTTGAATCCTATGCAGCGGCAAGCAGTTTGCCATACCGATGGGCCGCTGCTTATACTTGCAGGCGCAGGGAGCGGTAAAACTAGGGTCCTAACGCATAGAATCGCGCATCTCATAGGCGAAAAAGGTGTATTCCCCGGCAGTATCCTTGCAGTCACCTTCACGAACAAGGCTGCCCGGGAAATGCGTGAGCGTGTCGAAGGCCTTGTAGGACCGTGGAGCAAATCTATCTGGGTAAGCACATTTCACGCGTTTTGCGCGAGAACGCTGAGGCGCGACATTGATAAGCTCGGGATTTCCAGGGGATTTACCATCTTTGACTCATCTGATCAGAGATCCGCCATGAAGAAGGCGCTGAGCAGACTGAACCTTGATGAGAAGAGCTTTCAACCGGATGCGGTGCTACACGAGATAAGCAGCGCAAAGAATGAACTTGTCGGTCCGGACGATTATCCACGCGAAGCTGACGGGTTCTGGAAGAAGACAGTGGCAAGGCTTTATCCGGTTTATCAGAAGATTCTTCGGGAAAACAACGCGCTCGATTTTGACGACTTGTTGGTGGAGACGGTAAGGCTGTTTCGGGAATCACCTGAGGTCCGCAATTACTACAGAAAGCAGTTCAAGTACATTCTTGTCGATGAATATCAGGACACCAACAGAGTCCAGTACGAGCTTGTGAACTTCCTAGCCGAAGAGAGCAGAAACCTTTGTGTATGCGGTGATCCTGATCAGTCCATTTATGAGTGGAGAGGCGCAGATATAAGAAATATTCTTGATTTTGAGTCGGACTATCCTGACGCTACAGTCATTAAACTGGAGCAGAATTACCGTTCAACCCAGACCATCCTGGATATTGCCAATAACGTGATATCCCGAAATCAATCCAGAAAAGAGAAGGAGCTGTGGACCGAGAACGGAGAAGGACGCCAAGCTGTATGTTATCAAGCTTATAACGGACGTGATGAAGCGTCCTTTGTGGCAGCGGAAATCGAGAAAGCCATGATAGATAGGACAAGTCCGTCCAGATATGGCGATTGCGCGGTATTATACCGCACAAATGCGCAGTCCCGTGTGTTTGAAGAGGTTTTCATGAGCCGTGGCATTCCGTATAAGGTTGTAGGCGGGCTTAAGTTTTACGAGAGAAAAGAGATTAAGGATATCCTGTCTTATCTCAGGCTTATCCTAAATCCTGATGACATGATAAGCCTAAACCGTATTGTAAGTGTGCCGAAGCGAGGGGTCGGAGAGGCCACTTTGGCGAAGTATATTGATTACGCCGATGAAAAGAACGTTCATTTACTTACTGCGTTTCAAGATGTCACTGCTGTTCAAGGGGTCCCCGCCAAGACTCGGCAGGCTCTCATGGAATTCGGCGAGTTTGTCGAATCGCTTGGCGCCAAGGTTCATGAGCGGCCTGTTACTGAGATCCTCAGCAGTCTTCTGGATCTTTCAGGATACGTGAAGGCCTTGGAAGAGGAGAAAACAGTTGAGGCTATGTCCAGGGTAGAAAACGTTAGGGAGCTCCTTTCTGTTGCACGGGAGTTTGACGCCAGGGATGCGGAGGAGCGCGGTGTTGCCGGATTTCTGGAGGAAGCTGCGCTTATAGCTGATGTTGACCTGTTTGATGAAGATCAGGAAGGAGTCACGTTGATGACTCTTCACTCTGCCAAGGGTTTGGAATTCCCCCGAGTGTTCCTGGTAGGCATGGAAGAAGGCCTTCTGCCTCACTCGCGCACTTTGCTTGACGAGACCGGGCTGGAAGAGGAGAGACGCCTGTGTTATGTGGGAATCACCAGAGCGGAGAAAATGTTGTACTTCACCTTCGCCTTACAGCGCATGCTGTATGGGGAAGTTATGATGTGCGCTCCGTCCAGGTTCCTTGAAGATGTGCCGAAAGAGCTTCTTGTGCCGGCGAAAAAAGCGACGGAGTATGGCGGGATGAGTCCTGTCGCCGGAATAAGCTCTGGTCGGATAGGAAGGAGTATCAGGCCTTTAGGTTCAGCATTCACGCCTGGTCCGGGCAGGACTTCGTTGGTTGCTAAATCAGGCGCTGACTGCAATACCGAACCGTACCGGGCAGGTGACAAAGTGAGGTCGCCTCACTGGGGTATCGGCACGGTGATAAGTTCAGAGGGTGAAGGGGACAAACTCATTATATCAGTGGCCTTCCCCAACCAGGGAATCAAGAGGCTGCTTGCTTCAATTGCTCCTATAGAGCGGGTTACCTGACAGAGTGCTGCTAGTTTTCAGGGAGGGGCAGTTATGAGCGACAAAGGACAAGTTGAGGAGCGGCTGATGCGACTCAGAGAGGAAATCGAATATCACAACTACAGGTACTACGTCCTGGATGACCCTGTGATCTCAGATGTCGAGTTCGACAGGCTCATGAAGGAACTCATAAGCCTTGAGGACGAGCACCCTGAGCTTGTAACGGAAGATTCGCCTACGCAACGGGTGGGAGCGGCGCCGGTCACCGCTTTTGCGTCGGTTGTCCATCGTTCTCCTATGATGAGTTTGGCTAACACTTACTCGATTCAGGAATTGAAGGCATTCGACACGAGAGTAAGAAAGGCCCTCCCGGGAGAGCCTGTGGAATATGTCGCTGAGCTCAAAATTGACGGGCTTGCCGTATCCCTTACATATGAGGACGGATATTTCGCGCGTGGCGCAACAAGGGGAGACGGCACTCGCGGGGAAGATGTGACGCACAACTTAAAAACCATCCGTTCCATTCCTATGCGCCTCAGGCATGACAGACAAGTGACAGTGGATGTCCGCGGTGAGGTTTTCATGCCCGGGCGTGAGTTCAGAAAACTCAATGAGGAGCGCAGGTTGAGCGGAGATGCTCTCTTTGCAAACCCAAGGAATGCAGCCGCAGGTTCCTTGAGGCAGACGGATCCAAGGATTACGGCTGCAAGGCAATTAGATATATTTGTTTATGGCATAGGCAATGTCAACGGAGTTACGTTGACTACCCAGATGGAAGTCCTGGATTTCCTGAGGGAATCAGGTTTTCGAGTGAATCCCAATGTAAGGCTGTGTCAAAACATTGACGAAGTCATGGATTATGCCAAAAGCTGGAATGAAAAGAGAGAAGACATAGACTATGATATTGACGGTGTAGTCGTGAAGGTCAGTTCCTTAGAACAGCAGGCAAGACTCGGCGCCACAGCAAGGACTCCCCGTTGGGCGACGGCTTATAAGTTTCCTGCAAAGCAAGGGACGACTGTTGTAAAAGACATCATTGTTCAGGTAGGCAGGACAGGCGCTCTTACGCCTGTAGCTTTGCTTGAGCCTGTGGAACTTGCAGGCTCAGTCGTGAGCAGAGCCACCCTTCATAACGAAGACATCATAAGATCGAAAGGTATCCGTATAGGTGATACAGTTGTTGTGGAAAAAGGCGGGGATATCATCCCCGAAGTTGTCAAGGTCATTACTGAGAAAAGAACCGGCAACGAGCGCGAGTTCATGATGCCTATGAAATGTCCGGAATGCGGGAGTGATGTGATAAGAGCGGAAGGGGAGGTTGCGTCCCGCTGCACCGGCGAGGCTTGTCCGGCTCAAATCCGTGAAGGAATAATCTTCTTTGCGTCAAGGGACGCAATGGATATCGAGGGTATGGGGCCGCAGCTGGTATCTCAATTGCTTGCATCCGGACTCATCCGGGGGTTTGACGATATTTATTCACTTAGCTTTGAAGATCTGGTCAAGCTGGAACGTATGGGAGCGAAATCCGCTCAGAATCTGTTAGGCGCGATCCGGGACTCCAAGAGGCGCCCCCTCCATAGATTGATAAATGCTTTGGGGATTCGCCATGTAGGAGAGAGGACCGCCCGTGACCTGGCAGTTCATTTCGGATCCATGGACAAGTTGTCTGAGGCTACGTATGATGAGTTCATGAGCATTCCGGAAGTCGGGCCTAAGGTTGCCGAGAGTGTCGTCACGTTTTTCAGGAATCCGCGAAACTTGGGAGTTCTTCGCAAGTTGCAGGCCAAAGGCGTGAATATGGTAGAAGACACAGGGACTCTCTCATCTCAGAAGGCAAACTATTTTACCGGAAAGACCGTGGTATTTACAGGTGCTCTCGAAAGATTTACAAGAAAAGAAGCGGAAGATGCAATTCTCGCTTCAGGCGGAAAAACTTCCGGGAGTGTCGGAAAAAACACTGACTACGTGATAGTCGGTAAGGATCCCGGGTCCAAGTACAATAAGGCGAGATCCCTTGGAGTTACCGTCCTTACCGAAGAGGAATTCGAAAGGATGCTTAAGGGGGATGAAATGTGATAATTACCAAGGAAGATATAGGGCGCATATCAAGCCTTGCCAGGCTTGACTTAAGCGAAGATGATCAATCCTTGTTCGCTCAGCAATTATCGGGGATTCTAAGGATCATCGACGCTTTGGCAGAGGTGGATACGCAAGGCATGAATCAGATGATATCCCCGGCCGGGCTCAGTAATGTTCTCAGAGAAGATATCGCATTGCCTTCCGTGGATCCGGAAGAAGCTCTGTCAAACGCCCCGGAGAGGGAAGGGGCGTTCTTCAAGGTGCCGAGGATTATGGAAGTAGATTAAAGGATAGTCTGTTAGAGGCTGTTAGGAGATAGGAGGGGGACACGATTGAGACTGAATGAACTCAAAGCCCATGAACTTCTACCCATGATAAGACGGCAAGAAGTCGCTGTCGAAGAGGCAGTCACTGAAACGCTTAACCGGATAGCAGCTGTAGACAGGACTATCCAAGCGTATATTAGCGTCGCACGTGAGCATGTCCTGAGGAAAGCCAAAGAGGCTGACGCAAGGCTCAAGAAAGGCGAACCTGCCAGGCCGCTCGAGGGGCTTCCCGTTGCGATAAAGGACAATATCTGCACAAAAGGCATTAGGACTACGAGTGCGTCCCGGTACTTGGAGGATTTCATACCTCCTTATGACGCCACTGTTGTTCGACGCTTGGAGGATGCGGGTGCAATCATCGTGGGGAAGACGAACTTGGATGAATTCGCTATGGGGTCTTCTACAGAGAATTCCGCTATGTTTCCTACCAGAAACCCCTGGAATCTAAAGAGAGTGCCTGGGGGATCCAGTGGAGGCAGCGCAGCTGCTGTCATAGCAGACGAGGCTGTTTTTGCGCTTGGCTCAGATACCGGAGGGTCAATTCGTCAGCCTGCGTCTTTTTGCGGTATAGTAGGTCTGAAACCAAGTTACGGCCTGGTATCGCGGTACGGGTTAATCGGGTACGCATCTTCTATGGACCAGATTGGACCCATGACTCGGGATGTCAGGGATTGTGCTCTGATTCTCCGCGCAATTGCAGGCCACGATCCAAGTGACTCCCAGTCTTATTCCAAGGAGTTGCCTGACTACACCGAGTGTTTGATCGCTGATATCAGTGGGATCACAGTTGGCGTCCCTAAGGAGTTCTTGGAGGAAGGGCTTTCCAAGACGGTAAAGGACGCGTTTATGAAGGCCTTAGATAAGCTGGAAGAGCTGGGTGCGAGGATCATAGAAGTCTCGCTGCCTCATTCCAGACATGCTTTGGCTGCTTACTATGTTATATCCTCCGCTGAAGCCAGCTCAAATCTTGCCAGGTTAGACGGGGTAAGATACGGATATCGCGCTGCCGGGTGCGAGGATTCCGCGTCCATGATGGCAATGTCCAGAGGAGAAGGCCTCGGGCCTGAGGTGAAACGTAGGATAGTCCTGGGAACCTACGTGTTATCAGCGGAGAATCATGAGAAATATTTCAACGAGGCACTCAGAGTCCGTTCACTGATTTCAGGGGATTTCCGGGAAGTCTTTGAGACTTGTGACTGTCTTGTCGGCCCAACCTCCCCGACTGTGGCGTTTGAGGCAGGGGAGAAAACCAGAGATCCGCTGGAGATGTACCTTTCTGATGTCTACACTGTGCCTCCTAACTTGGCGGGAATTCCCGGGATTTCCGTCCCATGCGGGTTTGATGAGGAAGGTATGCCTGTAGGCCTCCAGATTATGGCCGAGCAATATGATGAGGCGACTTTGCTCCGGGTAGCCTACACTTTCGAGCAGGCTACGGATTTCCATAAGAGAAGGCCCGAAATTCAAAAGGGCGCTCATGAGTCAGCTGGGGGTGAGAGGAGTGTTTGAGCCTGTAATAGGAATAGAAGTCCACGCGCAGCTCAAAACTGAATCAAAGTTGTTCTGCTCTTGTTCTACAAGATTTGACGCCTCTCCTAATTCAAACACATGCCCTATTTGCCTGGGACTTCCCGGAGCCTTGCCTGTCCTGAACAAAAAGGCGCTTGAATACGGGATCAAAACAGGTTTGGCGTTTAACTGCCGAATTGCGGAGTTTTCCGGATTTGACAGGAAGAACTACTTCTATCCTGATCTTTCTAAGAACTATCAGATCACTCAAGATGCTTTCCCTATAGGTATCAATGGGCACATCGACGTGATGTCAGACGGCGCCATGCGTAGAGTGCGTATCAAGCGGGCGCACCTTGAGGAGGATGCGGGCAAGTCTGTTCACGAGGGAGGCGCTATCACCGGCGCAGCTTTTTCCCTGGAGGACTATAACCGTGCAGGTGTGCCTCTTCTGGAGATTGTGAGCGAGCCTGATATAAGATCTCCGAAGGAAGCATATGAGTATCTGTTGATGCTAAGACGCACACTGCTCTATCTAGGCGTATCTGACTGCAAGATGGAAGAGGGTTCCTTGCGGTGTGATGTTAACATCTCAATAAGGCCCGAAGGATCGGATAAGTTCGGGACTCAGGTAGAGCTTAAGAACCTCAACTCTTTCAGGGCTGTTGAGAGGAGCCTTGAATATGAAGTTCGGCGTCAATCCCAGCTGGTGGCAGACGGTGGAGAAGTCATCAGGGAGACGAGGCATTGGGATGAGTCAAGTCAAGTTACTGTATCCATGAGACGAAAAGAACGGGCTGAAGACTACAGATACTTCCCTGAGCCGGATCTGCCGCAGCTCAGTATCAAAAGAGCCTGGGTTGACGAGATTAAGGCAACCCTTCCCGAGCTTCCGTGGGCCAGGCGCATGCGCTTTATACGCGATTACGAGCTTCCGGAATACGACGCATCTCTTTTGACTGATACGCAAGAACTTGCGGATTACTTTGAGGCAGCTGTCCGAGAATACGGACAGGCAAAGACAGTGAGTAATTGGGTTATGGGAGAGCTTTCCAGGCTCATGAACGCGACCGGCATAGGAATTGAGCGAGTGAAGGTGTCCCCCGGTGACCTTGCTGCCATGCTGAAAATGATGGACAAAGGGACTATCAGCGGCAAGATTGCAAAAACTGTTTTTGAAGAGATGTTCACAGAAGGAAAATCCCCGGAGACAATAGTTAAGGAAAAGGGTCTTGTACAGATCGCTGACGAAGACGAACTCCGAAGAATCGTGGATCGCGTAATAGAGGAGAATCAAGAGGTAGCTGACCAAGTACGGGCAGGGAAGGATAGGGCTATCGGGTTCCTTGTGGGACAGGTTATGAAGATGACAAAGGGACGGGCGAACCCCAAGATGGTAAACGAGCTGTTGCGTCAGGGGTTAGCTGATTGAACACATGGCTGCGCGTTTGACTGATGGGACATTTGGTTGCTTTCGACCGGTGAGTAAGGATCCGCGCGGGCTTGTCCCATGAAGCGTCAAGCACCTAATTAAGAAAGACTTGATTGCGTGAAAGGTCAGCCGGGAATTCGATCGTATACCGGCTGTCTGCTTACGTTTTTGATTAATGAAATGTCGGCCGTATGCTGTGACTTTGATTGCGGCGAGGCTAGATGTGCGCGCAAAGTGTATGCGCTGAACGCGTGCGCTGACATATGGGTTGAATGGGCGCGCTGAGTACGCGCCAGGACCGCTAGGAATGCCGTTGACGGGAGAAAGGGGGGTGGGGGCAGAGGTGGCAGCCAATGCTGACAATGATGTGAGACGGAAGGAGTCATGGTTCAAAGCTGCCTACCAACGCTGGATTGCTGACGGGCTGCTCCTTTTGACCGCACTCATCTGGGGCAGTACATTTCCCATTGTAAAAGAGGTCGTTGCAAGGGTAGATCCTATTGCCTTGATAGGAATAAGGTGTCTTGTGGCTTCTCTCACTGCGACTTTGGTCGCGGCACCGCGAATTGTGGGCGTAGACCGGAATGCTGTAAAGGCCGGTGTGATAATTGGGCTTATTCTTTTTTCAGGTTACGTATGCCAGACCATCGGCCTGGAGTATACGACTGCGTCAAAATGTGGTTTCATTACAGGCTTATCGGTAGTCTTGGTTCCTGTTTTCTCTGCGTTTCTCTTAGGGAAATGGCCTGATGCTCCCTCTCTCGTCGGGGTGGGTTTTGCAACTTTAGGTTTGGCCCTCCTTAGCCTCAATTTCGCTGAAGTGACATTGATCCAAATAGGGGATTTCCTATCCTTGTTAGGCGCCGTCGCTTTCGGCTTTCATATAGTGACAGTAGGCAAGTTCGCCCCTTTGTATGATGTGAGGATACTAGTGATTATGCAGCTCTGGACTGTAGCCATTGCTGCCCTTGTCATGGTGGGGTTCAGAGTGTTCGTATTAGGGCATCCTATACTGATATCTCCCACCGGTATGGACCTTATTGGTATTGGATTTCTCGGAATTCTTGCAACTGCCCTAACCTTGTTCATACAGAATATCGCTCAAAGATTCACAAGTCCGACGCATGTAGCAATCATATTTGCTACTGAACCCGTGTTTGCCGGGGTGTTCGGATGGTGGCTTCTAGGGGAGACCTTGACAGGCGTGCAAATGATCGGCGCTGCGCTGATACTTGTAGGTATGCTCGTGGCAGAGATTATCAGTTAAAGTTGGTCTAAAGGCAAAATCGGCAGACTGAACGTGAACGTAGTGCCGATACCTAGCTCGCTTTTCACCCCGATGGATCCCTTATGTGCTGTTATGATTCCCTTTACGATAGACAGGCCTAGTCCGGTGCCGCCTGTGGCCCGGTCGCGTGCTCGATCAGTCCTGTAGAAACGGTCAAAGACATGAGACAAGTCCTCTTTGGCTATGCCGGGTCCTGAATCGGTTACAGAGACTACAATATTGTCATCTATGCGGGATGCAGAAACGGAGATTTCCCCACCGTCCGGAGTGTGATGGACTGCGTTTGCCAGCAAGTTGACAAGGACTTGAGTTATACGATCCGGGTCTGCTTGAGTGTGGGGAAGTGTGCCTTGTATGTTTGTTTCCAAGCGGATGCCTCGCGCATCAGTTTCTGCAGCGAAAACCGATGTAACCCGCGTGATTACCTCTTCGATTTTAGTGAGCTGTAGGCTCAAGGGAAATCCCCCGGATTCCATTTGACCGAGGTTGAGAAGATCCTGCACAATCCTGGATAATCTCAGGACTTCGTCATGGAGAGAGACTATTGTCTCTTGAGTTGGTTCAATAATACCTTCCTGCATAGACTCGAGATTACCGCGAAGCACGGATAAAGGGGTTCGCAACTCATGGGCTACGTCAGCTACGAGCTTATGGCGGGCCTCTTCATTGGCTTTAAGGCTGTCCTTCATGAAGTTGAAGGCATGAGCTACTTCCTCCATCTCATCGCCGGTTGGAACCTGGATTTTGACATCGAAGTCGCCGGATGCCATTTGACGCGCAGCTACCGCCAGTTTGCTCAGTGGTTGAGACAGGTGACGGGAGAAGATGAAAGCCAACCCTATTCCGATGAGTGCGACAATTGCCCCTCCGATTATGGAAGCCATGGTCATGCGGCGCAGAAAAGCTGCTTCGAGAGTCATTAGCCCTCTTTGAAATTCAGTTACTATCGCGACTGAGCCTACGACTTCTCCGTTAACGGTAATAGGCAGCCTAGAAGGGGTGGCCATGTCAGTGAGGAAGAGTCCGATGTCTGTCCCATTGGAATCAGCTATGATTCTGCCTGTTTTATCTGCAAGGATGATTCTTTCAGGTCCGGCTGTTGCAGGAGGCATCAAGGCTTGTCTGGGCATACCCCTTCCTCGTACGAATTGCGCAGCTTTTATAAGGGCGCTGACACCGTCCCACGAACCTTGCTCGGTGTAGTAAGCTGCAAGCAGCCCTTGCCATTGTGTGGCTCGAGCTTCAGTGTTGCTCTGCACATACCAATCAAACAATGAGCGCGTGGTGAAGCTCCAAAGGACGGCTGTTACTACAGAACTTAGTACGGCGATGGAAAGGAATGCTATAAGAAGTTTCCGCCTAATTGTCACAGCTGCTACACCGCCTCTCTTGAAGTATTGTGGCCCCTATGTAGGGGGAGGCCCTCTCCAAGCCCACCCACGTCTGCCGGGCGAAAGTCGTTCTCGCTAAGTGGTTGCCCCTGTATAGGGGGAGGCCTCTTAAGGAACAAGTTTGTACCCGACGCCGTAGACTGTCTGAAGCCGTCTTGGATTAGCAGGGTCATCCTCAATCTTCTTGCGTAGATTGCTGACATGTGTATCAATGGATCTTTCGTAGCCCACATAAGCTTCTCCAAGGGATGCGTTGACCAGCTGAAGGCGGCTGGCGACTCTACCCGGCCTTTCTGCGAGAAAAAGCAGGATTGAGAACTCAGTGGGCGTCAGCGCTACTTCACGGCCTGATACTGTCACTTGATGACCGTCTGCATCCACTGTTATGTCTCCGACTCTCAAGACGCCCCGCTGATCTTCAACACCTTTGCCTACGCGCCTGAGGACTGCTCTGACCCTTGCGGCCAGTTCTCTTAGGCTAAACGGTTTTGTCACGTAGTCATCAGCGCCGAGTTCCAAGCCAAGGACTCTGTCGATTTCGTCTGCTTTTGCCGTAAGCATAATAACAGGAACGTCGCTGTCCTGGCGGAGTTCCCTGCAAACGTCGAATCCGCTCTTGCCCGGGAGCATCAGGTCTAAAATAATCAAATCAGGGTGCACTTTCCGAAACATGTCAATTGCGTAATATCCGTCTTTAGCCCAGAATACCTCGTACCCCTGGGCTTCCAGATAGTCCTTAATGACGTTGCCGATTGCCTCTTCGTCATCGATCACGAGAATCCTTATGCTCTCCATGGGCAACCCACCTCTGGCCTATGATTTGGATTCATGTTCATGTCCCTATCTGTCACCTGCTTGTATTTTCTCTCATGCGGAGAAAACTTGCAAGGGAAGGTCATAGGCCTTCCCTTGCGCGAGAATCGTGAAGTGTTCAGGGTGTTAATTAGCAGGTTCCTGGGTTTGCCCGCAGAAGGGACAAGCTTTTCCACAGAAAGGACAGACTCCTTGGCCCTGTCCCTGGCCTTTTCCCAACCCAAGACCCTGTCTTAGGCCAACTTTCCGTCCTGTCTGAAATCCCTGGGAAAAGCCTCGCATTGAGCCGTGCTTCCCGCCGGCCATGGCGCGGCCTTGAGCCGGTTGCATACGGGACATGCTTTTGCGTCCGATGCCCAGACCCGTATTGGGTTTAGTTTCGGGCGGACCGACTTCTGTGCGGCTGAGCGCAATCTTGAGGTTTTCCTCCATCTTGGAGAGATTTACCGCTGCTTGCTCAGGTGTGAGTTTTCCTTGGGCGACCTGGGTGTCAAGGAACGTCTTTAGATCTCTTGTGAGAGCATCAAGGAGTTGCCTTTCACCGACGCCTCTCTCCGCAGCGATTTCCATGAAGGACTTGCCGTCGTGTCTGGCAGCGATCAAGTCTTCAACGCTCATATTGATAATCGATGCGATCTTGGCAACCATCGGTGTCCGTTGCCCTCGGTCAAACGACTTTGAAGCCCCAGGGACAATCTGCACAGAAGCTTCTGAGGTCTCCTGCACAGTGGCTTGAGAGGCTTCTTCGACAGCAGCTTGCGAGGTATTTGGCACGGAAGCTTGCGAGGTTTCCTGGACAGCGGCTCGTGGAGTTGCTTCCGCAGCATCTTGGGCAGTGTCCTCAACAGCAGTCTGAGAGGCTTCTTCCGCGAAAGTGAGACCCACGGCGGATATTACTACCAGGAGAGCAATAACTATCGTTGCGATACCGGTAATACGAATTCTTGATGTAGTTTTCATTAGTACGTTCGCCTCCTTTCAAAACCTATTATAGCTTGGGCGTTTTAAGGTTTAGAGTAGAAAATGTTAAGATACTGTTAAGAT
>DGZL01000142.1:0-4192 GCA_002398515.1 Firmicutes bacterium UBA4981 | reverse complement strand
CTGTCATGAACAGAGACGCTGTTAGCATCCCGGGCCATGTTTTCAGAGAGTATGACATACGCGGAGTCGTGGACAAAGACTTGACTCGGGAATTCGTGTCCTTGCTGGGGAGGGCCTTAGGGAAGCTTTATGCAAGCGAGAACGTAAAGGCTGTCGCTGTGGGAAGGGATACAAGAGCCAGTTCTCCCGGATTCCGCGATGAGCTTGTCCGTAGTCTTGTGAGAAGCGGAATTGATGTCTACGATATTGGGCTTGTCCCTACACCAGTCCTCTACTACGCCTTATTTAACCTGGATGTAGGCGGAGGCGTGATGATTACAGGGAGCCACAATCCTCCTGATGAAAACGGTTTCAAGATATGCCTTGGCAAATCCACAATCTATGGCCGGACAATCCAGGACATTAGAGAAATAATGATGAATGAGGATTTCGTCTCCGGCGAGGAAGGCACTTGTGTTTCGGTATGCTTGAATAAGGAATACGTTGATGAAATCTGTGAGGAACTTCGTATCGGGCCTGAGGCGCGTAAGGTAAAGGTGGTAGTAGACGCAGGTAACGGTACAGGCAACATTGTCGCGCCTGATCTTTATCGATGTATGGGTCACGATGTCATAGAACTCTATTCTGAGCCTGTTCCCACGTTTCCTCATCATCATCCTGATCCAACAGTCCCTGAGAATCTTGGCGACCTTATGAGAAAAATGAGAGAGACAGGCGCAGAAGTAGGGATAGCTTTTGACGGGGATGCGGACAGGATCGGGGTAGTAACCGGAGGAGGCGATATTCTCTGGGGAGATCAGCTCCTTATCATTTTTGCCAGGGACATCCTCTTGCAGCAGCCCGGAGCAAAGATCATAGGCGAGGTGAAGTGTTCAGAAGCGCTGTTTGAAGAGATCGAGAAGGCGGGCGGTAAGCCTATAATGTGGAGAGTGGGTCATTCTCTGATCAAAGCTAAACTTAAAGAGGATGAGGCTGTGCTTGCAGGTGAAATGAGCGGACATCTGTTTTTTGCTGATACGTACTATGGGTACGATGATGCTGTATATGCAGGCGCTAGGCTTCTGGAACTGCTGTCCCGTCAAGATAGGAACCTTCAAGAACTAGTCAAGACTCTTCCAAAGACGTATAGCACTCCTGAGATTAGGCTGGAATGCCCGGAGAACTTGAAGCAGGCTGTAGTAGAGCGGGTAGCAGCCGACTTCTCAAAGGATTTTCATGTTGATCGTATAGACGGAGTAAGAGTGAAGTTTCCCCACGGATGGGGGCTTGTGAGAGCTTCAAATACCCAGTCGGTGCTTGTTTTGAGGTTTGAAGCTTCAAGTCCGGAGCATCTCGATAAAATATCCGCCGGAGTTCGGGGGAAAGTACAGGAAGCCCTGGATGAAATGTCGGCTGCACACTAGTTAGTGCCGGCGGCATTTTTGCGCCGGCTGCGCCGTCCGATTTTCGCAGACTGGCGGAAAAGCTTCCACTTGACCTAGGTAGGGTGGTCGATTTTGTGGCACGCTCGGGCTTGCTTCTAAAAACGTGGTTGAGAATTGACCACCTCTGCGATGACATCCGGTCGCCCTATCGTTTGTTACTCGCGTCGCCAGCGCTGAGCTTGTATCGCTCATGAGATATCGACGACGGGTTCTTCTCGCTTTATTGCTTATTACTCACGGCACTATAGCACTCACGCTTTACTTGTTTGTGTCCCACAACGTTCTCGCTCATAACTGTCAATGGACTGCGAAGCCTCGCTCATGACTTACTTGACATGTAAGTCATGATGATATACACTGCACAATATAATAGTGTTTCGGAATAGAACAACGTTATCCAGAAGCAAACTACTATTGCAAGGCAGTGAATGAAATGGATCCTACGAAGCCCCTATTGGACCTTGGTTTCACTGAGTATGAGGCAAAAACATATTTTACCTTACTGAAGGTAAATCCTGCCACTGGGTACCAGATTAGCAAAGAGGCCGGGATACCCAGATCTATGGTGTATGAAGCCCTTGGCCGTCTCTTGAATCGCGGTGCGATCCTCGCGCTGCCACAGGGGGATACTACACGGTACGCACCTGTCCCGGTTGATACACTGCTTGACAGTCTGAGGCATACCTATGAAGAAGCATTGGACAGAGCCCATGAAAGCTTATCCAGATACGAGAAACCTGCGCCTTCAGAACAGGTGTGGAACATTGAAGGAAGAGAGGCAATACTCAGTTGCGCACGGGAATTGATCCGCGACGCAAAGGATGAGGTGGCCTTATCAGTAAGTGATGAGACGTTGCTTGCGCTTCTACCGGAACTTCGGATAGCTCATGACAGGGGAGTACGCATTCGCATCCTTATTTACGGAGAGGCGGAGATTGAATTCGGGCAGGTCGTCAGGCATCCACAAGCGGAAAGCGCACTTCAGCAGATCGAGGACAATATAGTTGTGGTAGCCGACGGAGGCCATGCCCTTATCGGAGGCGTTGGAGCCGACGATACTGCAGTATGGACCGGAAATCGTCACTTGGTCTTTATCTCCCTGCAATACATATGGCAGGAAATGTTTACACAAAAGGTATCAGAGAGGCTGGGTAAGGACTTAATCTGTGAGTTGACGCCGGAAGAGAGGAAGGCTATATTCGGGCGCTGAGTTTTATGAGGAAGACAATATTCGGGCGCTAAGTCCTGTGACGTTAGAGGAGAGAAAGACGTATGTCAGTTGAAGGTTACCAGGTATATTCAGGGCAATTTGCCGGTCTGTCAGAGACCGAAGTAGAAACACGTAGAAAGGAATACGGCATGAACGTTCTTCCGGCTCGGGAGCGTCCATCTCGTATTGCCATCTTCCTATCGCAGTTCACAAACCCCCTTGTTTACGTGATCCTAGGGGCAGCTGTGATCTCTCTGTTGCTAAAAGAATTCAAAGACTTCTATATAATCATGGCTGTTGTGATATTCGATGCAGTACTGGGTTATGTCCAGGAACGCCAGGCAGAAGCAACGTACGAGAGCCTGCGAAAGCTGGTGAAGCCCACAGCGACCGTAGTAAGGGACGGACATCGAAAAGAAGTGGACGTGGCTGACCTTGTACCCGGTGACGTGGTGATTCTGACTGCAGGCGATAGAATACCTGCTGACGGCATAGTCCTTGAGAGCGTAAGAATGGCAGCTGGCGAGGCCATTCTCACCGGTGAGAGCGAATCTATACGTAAGGACACTGCCGAGGGACAGAATGCTCTTTTCATGGGCACGACAGTCCTGACCGGTCGCGGGATTATGCAGGTATCCCATACAGGCAAGGATACCGAGTTGGGCAAGATAGCTACCAGTCTCTCCGAAACTGAGGATGAAGCTACTCCCCTCCAACTTAGACTCGCTGACTTTAGTCGTACGCTTACGCGGATTGTAATTGTTATTACAGGTGTTCTGTTCCTTATAGGTCTTGCCGGAGGCAGGCCTTTTCTGGAAATGATTCGTGTAGCAGTCATACTTGCGATAGCTGCAATTCCTGAGGGGCTTCTAATTGCGGTGACTGTCATCTTAGTCATAGGAATGCGAAGGATCCTAAAGCGTCAAGGACTCGTTAAACGATTGCTGGCTGTAGAAACGTTAGGCTCAGTGACTACCATTTGTACAGACAAAACCGGCACATTAACTTACGGGGTAATGACGGTCTCAAAGGCAGACTTCGCCATGCGCGATAGGGGTATCGAGGCCTTAGTATTGTGTAATAACCTGGAGGATTCTCTTGAGGTGGCGCTTTGGGACTTTGCGAAAGCAAACGGAATCGAGGATCCGGAAGACTTTGCAAAGACGGCAAAGCGTATCGAAGAGGAACCATTTTCCAGCGAGATAAGGTACATGCGCACAGTCAACTTACTGGGCGGGAGCGAAGTGGCATATGTCAAGGGAGCTCCTGAAGTAGTAACTGCTATGTGTGGGCTTTCTTGTGACGAGAAGGCAAGGATTCAAGAGACAGTTGAGGCATGGGCAGACCATGGTTTGAAGGTTCTGGGGATAGCTGTGAAAGAGGGCGGAGACTTCCAAACTCTACATGGATACGCCTGGGCCGGCCTTGTCGGGATAGAAGATCCTATCCGTGACGAAGTGATAGCGTCTATCAGTTCATGTCAAAAAGCCGGCATAAAGGTGAAGATCATTACCGGCGATTACGAAAGAACTGCTATGAGTATAGCGAGGAGACTGGG
>DGZL01000056.1:10984-17391 GCA_002398515.1 Firmicutes bacterium UBA4981 | reverse complement strand
CCGATAAACAACGTGTACTATTTTCGACCACCGATCGAGCTTTCAGTGGTCGAAACTCGACCACCTATCCGGATAATACGGGCTTCTTCCGCTTATTGCCAGTAAACAGGTGACAGTTACTCTGCCATCCCACGCGCGAAGAAAAATGTGTCCGATTTTCGACCGTTGATTGGGTTTAAGTAGTCGAAAACCGGACAGCATAGTTGAGACCCTAAGGCGCCGTCGCCAATACTGTGAGGCACTATGTTTGGCGCCCGGAGAACCTCATGATTTGTCAAGCTTGACAGCGTGTTGCGGTGATCGCCTGTTTGCGGTACCATATTTGAAGAAGCTAAGTTCCTCTGAGGAGGTTAAGTTCCTCTGAGGAAGCGGAGTTCCTGTGATGAGGCCGAGTTTCTTTGAAGAGGTTGGGCTCCTTTGAGGAAGCCAGGTTTCTTGGAAGAGGCTGAGTCCCCTTGGTGAGGCGAAGTCTCTTTGAGAGGCTAAGTTGCCTTGATGAGGCTAAGTCCCATTGAAGAGGCTAAGTCCCATTGATGAGGCCAAGTCTCTTTGAGAGGCTAAGTTCCTCTGAGGAGGTTAAGTTCCTGTGAGGCAGCCAAGTTCCGTTGAAGCAGCTAAATTCCTTTGACTAAAGTAAGTTCCAGTGATGCGTAGGCTCAGGCTGTAGCAGGAATGTCCGGAACACTTAGCTCTGGTTAGCGGCGTATTTAGGATGTCCTGGCAAGTTCCGAGAATCTGACTTCCAAGAGAAGGGCTGGTAGGAATTGTAAATGACAATAAGCGGCGGTGAGTTTGGACTTATTGATCGTATCAGACAGTGGATTGGTGCCGGCGGTGAAGACGTTGCCTTGGGAATCGGTGATGACGCTGCGCTTATTTTCCCTCCGCCCGGCAAAATCTTGGCAGCCTGTGACATGCTGGTTGAAGGAGTGCACTTTAAAAGGGAATATGCAAGCCCGTGGCAACTCGGCTGGAAGGCACTTGCGGTGAACATCAGTGACATTGCAGCTATGGGCGGAGCTCCTTTGTTTGCCCTGGTATCTATGGGTCTTGCCGACTGGGTGGATGACGCCTATGTGGAAGGTATTTATAAGGGAATGCTGGATATTGCACAGCGTTTCGGTGTGAAACTGGTAGGTGGGGATACTGTGAGTTCTCCAAGAGCCATGGTGCTAAACATCGCAATCCTTGGTTCGGCCGATTCTCCTGTTACCAGGGCAGGCGCTGTCCCCGGCCATCTTATCGCAGTTACCGGCTGTCTTGGCAAATCCGCCGCAGGGTTGGCGTGTCTACAGAAAATGGGCCATGAACAAGGGCTCACGTGGAGGCATACTAGGGATGCCAAGTCAGTAGTAACACCGCCGGTTCAGTCGCGAGCACAACCTAAGGAGCAGGCAGGGGCCCAACCGGGAGCGGGACCGAGAGTGCAACAAGGGCTGCAGGCAGGAGTGCAACCTGAAATTCAGTTAAGGGACGTATCGAGGATTGAGGACACACAGGCCAGGCCTTCTCATTCTCAAGACCTAGCAGAGCGGGGAGCCTTGTCGCCGGACTTGGAATCCGGCGCTGCTTGGATCGACGAATTGATAAAGGCGCACCTGGAGCCTGTGCCTAGAGTGCCGGAAGGCTACGCTCTTGCCTCAACCGGCGTGGTAGGCGCTATGATGGACATCAGCGACGGACTGGCGGGAGACGTCCGTCATATTGCCAGAGAGAGCAAAGTCGGAGTTGTGCTGAGAGAAGACGCTGTTCCAATAAGCGAATCCACACTGCTTGCTGCAAAGTTGCTAGAATGTGACCCTCTTGAATGGGCACTGTCCGGAGGCGAGGATTTTGAGCTGGTATTCACATTCCCGCCTGAATTTGCTGATGCGATCCGCGACGCACTGTCCCACGTCGGTGGATCTATGCATATAGTTGGGCATATTACAACTGAGACAGAAGGTGTTATTCTGGTAGGCAGTGACGGCACCAAGCGGAATCTTGCTGTTAAAGGGTACGATCATTTCGGTGGGACTCTTATTTGCTAATCCGCAGTTGATTACGTAGAGACTGAAGCAGGCAGGCTAAGGCCGCCGGGTATCACGGACCGAACTCCCCGCAATGGCCGGGACGCACCTAATTGCCCTGGAAACTTATTGGAATGTAGCAGGAATTAGTCTAATCGCCGAAGAAGATAATTAGCTTGGTAGAAGCTTCTTTTTATGTGAGAGTTTTGGTGAATGGAGGGTTGGGTATGGCAACAATAGGACTCGCCGAGTTTTTGAGTAGCATAATCTCAGAACCCGGCGCATCCGGCCATGAGGACAAGGTCGCTGCCGTGGCGAAGAAGAAAATGTCCGGGTTGTTTGATGAAGCCCGAACTGATGCCCTCGGCAATCTCATTATGCTTAAGAGAGGAATCGGGCGTGCGCCTCATCCCCGCGTTATGCTTGCTGCGCACATGGACGAAATTGGACTTATGGTTACGAAGATTGAGGATCAGGGTTGTCTTAGGGTAACTCAAATCGGCGGTATCGACAGGCGGATTCTGCCCGGACTTGAAGTGACAGTCTACGGACGTAGGAAGTTGCCCGGCGTTGTAGGGGCAAAACCCCCACACGTTCAGGATCCCGGAGAGCGGGAGAAATCTGTAAAGTGGGAAGACTTATATGTCGATGCCGGCCTCACCGGTGATGAGGCTCGCGAATTAGTCCAGGTGGGCGACATAATAACTTTCGCCCAGACTCCCATCAGGTTGCAGGGTAAGTTCATGGCAGGGAAAACCATGGATGACCGGGCCGGGGTGGGGGTTATGTTTGAGTGCCTCCGAACCCTTCGTGACATGCGTCACCACGCTGATGTATATTGTGTCGCTACTGTCCAGGAAGAGGTCGGAGTAAGGGGTGCTACCACCAGTACATACGGCATAGTCCCGGATGTGGGTATCGCTATTGATGTGGGATTCGGCGATCAGTCTTCAGTCCCTGAGTATCAGTCCATTTCCATGGACAAAGGTCCCGGAATTTCCATTGGGCCTGCAGTCCATCCGGTAATATTCGAGAGGCTAAAGACTATCGCAAGTGAACTGGAAATTCCTGTCCAAACAGATCCAAGTCCTTATCCAGGCGGGACAGACGCTTTTGCGATACAGATCGCGCGGGGCGGGATCCCCACAGGACTGGTGTCCATACCCCTTCGCTATATGCACACCGCAGTTGAGACCGTGTGTCTTGCTGACATTGAACGAGCCGGTAGGCTGCTTGCGGAATTCATAGTTCGGCTCGATAAGAAGTATGTGGAGGGATTGAAATGCTTCTAAAAACCCTCACAGAAGCCTTCGGCGTTTCAGGACAAGAACAAGAAGTCGCAGGCATCTTAAGGGAGCAGGTCAGCCCCTTCTGTGACAAGGTGGAACAAGATGCGTTAGGGAACGTCATCGCTGTGAAGAGCGGTAACGAAAAAGGCCCCAAGGTCATGCTGGCCGCCCACATGGACGAAATCGGACTGATGGTCATGTTTATCGAAAAATCCGGGACTCTCAGGTTCAGACCCATCGGCGGTGTTGACCCGAGAGTGCTGGTGTCCAAATCAGTCTATGTAGGTAAGAATCGCGTCCCGGGGGTAATCGGAGCGAAGCCCATCCACCTCCAGAAAAGGGAAGAAGCGGACAAGCCGTTTGATATTGACGGGTTGTTCATAGATATCGGCGCAAAGGACAAGGATGAGGCCGAAAAACTTGTGAAGCTCGGTGACGGCATCATCTTTGCCACGAAGTATGAGGATATCGGTAATACCCGAGCAAAAGGCAAAGCCTTTGACGACAGGGTAGGGTGTGCTGTCCTTGCCAGGCTTCTAATGATGGAGAAGCGGTGGAATTTCACAATCCAGGGAGTCTTCACCTCACAGGAGGAGGTAGGCGGCCGCGGGGCACAGGTCGCATCCTACAGGCTGGAGCCTGATATGGCCATCGCGTTTGAAGGCACAACCGCGTCTGATGTCCCGGGGTCAAAAGACCATCTATACTCAACCTCTCTGGGCAAAGGGCCTGCCCTAACCCATGCGGACGCTTCTTTCGTGGCGGATCCGAGGATTGTCAAAAGACTCATGGAAGTTGCAGATGCGAAAGGTATTCCCTATCAGATGAGGGAGCTTACCACAGGTGGCACGGATGCAGGCAGGATCCATCTTGTGAGAGAAGGCATCCCCGCCGGGGTCGTGTCCGTACCGACCAGGTACATACATTCACCTGTGTCAATCATAGATAAGTATGACTTTGAGAATGCCATAAAACTTATGGCCGCTTTTCTCGATAGCATTGAAGAGAGGGGGCTACCCTTTTGAAGGACTTATTGAAGAAGTTAGTTGAGGCTTTTGGCCCCGCCGGAAATGAGGGTCCAATCAGAGAGATCATTAGGACAGAAGTTGAGGGCATCGTAGATGAAGTGAAAGTCGATGCGCTGGGGAATCTCATAGCCGTCCGAAGAGGCCAAGGGCCAAGGATAATGATTGCCGCGCATATGGACGAGATTGGTGTAATTGTGACCCACATTGATGAAAAGGGCTTCGTGAGGTTCTCCAATATAGGCGGAATCTCACCTTTTATGCTGATAGGTCAAAGGGTAGTTTTCGCCAATGGCACCCTCGGGACTTTTGGCATGGAAAAGCTGGATGATATGAAGGACTTGAAGCTGAGCAAGATGTTTATCGACATCGGGGCTAAGGATGAAGCTTCTGCCAGGGAAAAGGTGGCAGTGGGGGATATCGGCGCATTTTGCAGGGAAGCTCATTTCCAGGGGGATAGAGTCATTGCGAAATCCTTAGATAACAGAGCAGGTTGTGCAGTATTGGTAAAGGCGCTGAAGGAACTGGCCGGCAGAGAGATCCCCAATCAGGTCTATGCAGTCTTTACCGTCCAGGAAGAACTGGGTCTTCGTGGAGCAAGGACTGCTGCTTACGCAGTCAATCCGGACATCGGCTTTGCAGTGGATGTGACAGGGACAGGGGATACGCCGGAGGCGCCTACTATGGCGGTGAAGCTGGGCGAAGGTCCGACAATCAAGGTAAAGGATTCAGTCGTGCTGACTCATCCTCGTGTCAGGCAGTTTATGGCGGAGGTCGCCAAGAAGAAGGGAATTCCTTATCAATTTGAGATCCTAGAGCGTGGCGGGACAGACACAGGGCCTATCCATCTTACCAGAGAAGGTGTCCCGTCAGGCGCGATTTCGGTTCCTACCAGGTATATCCATACTCCGTCGGAAATGGCGGACATGAATGATATCGAAAACGCCGCAAAGCTTTTCGTAGCTATACTCGAGGAGCAGCTGGATGCGGCGATTCTCTAGTCATAGCCCGTCCGTCCTTCGGTAAGGATTCGGGTTTCGGGAGCGTGGTTATGCCACGCTCCTCTTGTTGTACATGATTTTCTGCTGCGTATGAGCTTCTCCTATATGTCCGATATATGATCTTCTGCATTACATGGCCCTTTGCCGAATCAGGTCTCTCGTCACAATTGACCTCTGTATATGCATTAATCCCTCTATATGTCATGCTTGTCTGCGGTATGTTTTTTCTCTTTCTCATGGATGCTCTTTTGCCACATATGACCTTTTACGAAGAATAGCCTCTTGTCATAATCTACCTTTCTCTATGCGTTGATCCCTCTATATGCCCAGCTTGTCTTCGGTATATCCTCTTTGCTTCAGGAATATATTAGTGCAAGCAAGACATGGTAACGTAAGCAAGGCACGGTACCGCAATCAATATACGATAGCGCAAGCAAGATACGGTAATGCAAGTAAGGTAGGGATCCCTAACTTCACGCGAATTGTGGCCGATGTCAGCGAGACAGGGTTATCGGAGCGGGAGGGAAGCTGAGTGCGGAGGAGGATCTCCTTTGGTTGTGCTGCGCTGATATGCGCGCTTTTTCTTTGCGTAGAGTTAATCTTGGTTTCTACTATGCTGCCGGCGGCATCTTCTGCTATCTCAGCAGGTGTCATCTCAGCAGGTGTCATCTCAGGAGGTGTCATCTCTGCAGGTTTCCGTGAATCTACCGGGCTTCACGGTGAATCCGAACCTTATTGGATCAAGATCAATATTCCTGCATTCACACTGACTTTGTTCTCAGGCAAAGCCCCTGTAAAGACCTACCCGATAGCAGTAGGAAAACTTGCTTCACCCAGCCGTATGGGGACTTGTAAAGTAGTTGAGAAGGCTAGGTATCCTACCTGGTATCCTCCGGACGGCAGGCCTCCTGTGCCGCCTGGCCCCGATAACCCCATCTCCTGTAGGTGGCTGGGTTTGAGCTGGTCAGGGTACGGTATCCACGGAACGAACAACCCTGCATCCATTGGGAAAGCAGTAACCTTGGGCTGCATCAGAATGCATGACAAGGATGTTATGGAGCTTTTTGATATTGTCCCGGTAGG
>DGZL01000056.1:297-10720 GCA_002398515.1 Firmicutes bacterium UBA4981 | reverse complement strand
TCACCGTGTATCGGGACTTGTATCAGATGGGGACAAACACGGTCGAACGGGTTTTGGAGTCTCTACGAACCTGTCTAGCTCAGGCAATGCTTAGCGCAAAGCCTGATATGACACGTGACACGACTACGATCTCTCCTCTGATACCTGATATAGACCGGCATGCTTTAGCTGCTTTGTTAAGCGCAGCCCGCGGAAAGCCTGAACCCGTCCCTTGGCAAGTGCGGGTGGAGCTGGGTGTTGTAGCGGAATCTTTGCGTCCGTCGAGAGGCGCGGGACATAGGGCTGATTTCGACGTAGACGCAATCGCCTGGGAGAATACAGCGGACAGTGATTGTATTGAAGCTGTGGATATAGTCTGCGTTGAGACGGGGCTTGCGCGCGTTGAAGGCAATGAGGTTCTGGTGGCGTTAAGGCCTGTGGCTGAAGCTTTCGGTTACAGGGTTGGCTGGGACGGGGAGTGGCAAGCAGCGATTGTCAATCAGAACGTGGCAAGGGGAGCGGTAAGAGAAGGAAGACTCTACGTAACTCTCGATGAACTCAGGCGTCTTTTGGATGAAGTCGTAATAACCTGGGATCCCAAAACACTGACATTGAGAATAACTTCAATTTCAACAGCCACAAGGCTTCCTGTTGATTGGTAGAACGTGTCATGAGAACAGGAGATTTGAAGAAGCTCGGGCAAAGAGACTTATTGCGAAACATCGGCCCGAATCTGCAAAGAAAGAATTAACTGCGGAGAAGGGCGGGGAAAGCAGGATGTGGCTGAAATACTGCAGGCATAAGGTAGCAAATGCGCCATATGTCCCCCGAACGTCCACAACTTACATAAAGGGATAGCTTTATGCGTGTGGAATCAGCGTAAATGATGGGATAAAGACCCATCAAGCCAGGCAGGAGCACGGCAAAGGGGGACTTGGCACATATGAGCGTATATGGCATAGCACGCCGGACGGCGCAACGGCGCAAGGTTATGGGATCCGCATTTCTGAAAGTCGCAGTCATTGCGCTGCTGGTTGTAGGCATAGCAGGATCGTCAGTAGCAACTCTTCACATGGAGGCTGCGCCTGAACCGACTGACATCGAGGACTGTTGGGCAGAAGAAGCCATCGTAGCCTTAATCGACGAAGGGATAATCACAGGTTATCCTGATGGAACATTCAAGCCGGAAGACTCGGTGACAAGGGCAGAGTTCTCGAAAATGGTGGCCAGGGCTTTTGCAGTCCGCGCTGCAGGTGAACCTGCATTCAGTGATATCGAGGACAATTGGGCTAAGACATACATTGCTGCCCTTACAGAGGCTGGGATAGTCTCAGGCTTTCCTGACGGCACATTTCGTCCTTCAAAGGACATAAGCAGAGCGGAGATGACTCAGATACTGGTCCGCGCAATAAATCTTGGAGACAAGATGGATGGCCTCACGCAGCCGGAGCCGAGTTTTATCGATGTCAGCCAGGATCACTGGGCGTTTCGCAGTATTGAAATTGCCAACACCCTTGGGGTGCTACCGGTACATTTCGGTGTAGTCTTTGAGCCTGAACTTCCTGCGACACGGGCTGAGACTGCATATATGATTAAGTCCCTTATTGATCTCCGCATTTACGAGGGGAAGCTGGCAAGAGTCGATAATCAGCAGGGGACTCTCACAGTCACTACACCCGGCGGAGTCGAGCAGCAAATAACTATGGCTCTTGATACGGCTGTTTATAGAAACAACGTAGAGGCAGGGCTTGACAGGTTGCTACGTGGCGACGAGGTCTACATCGTATCTGACTCCCTCGGTGAGCCAAGGTTCATCAAGGCACGCGGACTCGTAACTAAGGACGATGTCACCACCAAAGTCAGCATCCTTTCCAAAGGGACTTTGGCGCCTGAGGACGTTGAAGCGTTAGCAAGGTCTGACTGGAACTCTGTGAGAGAAGGCCTTGAACCGAGACTCATCCAAAACCTGGTAGGCAGGGGACTCACAGAGGAAGAGGCTGCTACAATTCTCAAGCAGAACTGGGCTGAGCTCGGAGAACTTGCGAAGAAGCGAGTGGCCGGCGCTTTGTCTGATGAGTTGGGAGTATCCCAAGACCTCATCATAGCTCTTCTTGATTCTGACTGGGAACAGGCAAAAGCTTACGGTCAGATTGAAGTTGCGCAGTATGTTCTTATGAAGTTGCTTAATCTCTAGGCCTGTGGACGCAGTAGACATCCGGACGTAATAAGCCTATGGAGGGAATGGGCTTCAGAGTGTAACAGGTCTTTGAACACAATCGGCCTTGGCCTTAGCACGTAATATCGCGTCACAACACGAAAATCCACCCGGCAAGCCCCCTAGTGGGCGACATGCGGTGTATCACTCAAAAAGACGGCGCCCGATAAGGGCGCCTTTCTGTGTCTGCATTTCTTTCCTCATGGCAAGTGGTGTCGTGCCTGAATCTATACGTATGGTATACTGCATTGCAGGAATCAGAAGGTAAATGAGGAAGATTCAGATGATATATGATGATATAGGCAGTGTGCGCATATACTAACGCTGAAATGCGGAGGCAGGAATTATGACGAGAAAAAAGCTTGTGATTATTGATGGCAATAGCCTTGCGAACCGCGCCTTCTACGCGATTCAAGCAGAGCTCACCACAAAGGAAGGTGAGCCTACTAATGCCGTGTATGGCTTCGCCAATATGCTGGTTCGTTTGATGGATGAAGAGAAGCCGGACATGCTGGCAGTGGCATTTGATAAGTCCGGGCCTACATTCAGACACATGGAGTATGACGGATACAAGGCCACGAGGAAAGGAATGCCTGATGAGCTCAGCTCGCAGATGCCTCTGATAAAGGAACTTCTCTCTGCTTTTCGCATCCCTGTGCTGGAGATTGACGGGTATGAAGCAGACGACGTTATCGGTACAATTGCCAAGAAATCAGAAGAAGTCGGACATGAGTGTCTTATTGTCACAGGAGATAAGGATGCTCTGCAGCTTGTGTCTGATCTTACCCGGGCCATGCTCACAAAGAGAGGCATAAGCGAGATGGAGACTTATGATGAAAAGGCGGTAGTAGAGCGCCTCGGAGTAGGCCCTCAATATGTGCCGGATGTTAAGGGACTGGCAGGGGATGTGTCCGACAATATCCCGGGGGTGCCGGGGATTGGCGAGAAGACCGCAGTCAAGCTCATACAAGCTCTGGGGTATTTAGAGGATATCCTTGACAAGGCGGACAGCGTCAAATCTGAGCGCACCAGGCGTCTGCTAAGGGAACACGAAGATCAGGCAAGGCTTTCGAAACGCCTTGCCATAATTGACCGGGAAGTGCCGATTGAGTTCAATTTGGACGAGTGCCATGTGGAAGAGCCGGACTGGCCTGCTCTTGTGAGTCTCCTCAGACGTCTTGAGTTCAGAAGTCTGATGAAGCGTTTTGAGGACAGGCTTCAAAATAGGGGTGACGCTGCTTCTTCAGCTACATTGGACCTCTTTTCGCAAGTGACTCCGGACCGGGGGTCAGGAGGCGAGGGTGAAGTTGGAACGCAGCCGGGAAAATGCGTGACATTGGAGGATTTAGAAGGGGTCTTGGCACTTGTGAGGGAGTTAGCAGATGCACGCGAGTTTGCGTTTGAGACAATCCCTGACAGTAACGATCCCATGCGGTCAGGCCTTACCGGCATGGCAATTGCCCATCCTGACGGACGAGGGTTTTACCTTCCATTCGCTCACATGCGCCTTGGAGCGCCTGTAGTGCCGGAGCGCGAGGCTATCTTGGCGTTGAAACCTCTTTTTGAGGATGGGGATGTGCTGAAAGTATGTCACGACGCCAAACCGAGAATCATCCACTTGAGGCGCCGTGGAGTCAAGTTGGCGGATCCTGTCTTTGATACGATGATTGCTGCTTATCTAGGAAGTCCGGATCAGAAAACCGATGTGGAGAATGTTATCAGGGACTACCTGGGTGACGAGGTGCCTGCAGTCTCGAATTTGGTCTCGAGATCAGGCAGAGGCGGACTCCCAAGAACCATCGGGGAGACAGAGACAGATAATGTCCGAGACGTGGTATGCGCCGGCTTGGCAAGACTTCCCCGGCTTCGGGATGTGCTGAGTCAGAACCTTTCCCGGCTGGGTATGGACAGATTGTTTCTGGATGTGGAGATGCCCCTTGTCAGAATACTTGCAGACATGGAGATGGCAGGGGTGAAGGTGGATCCCGAGCGCCTCAGGGAACTTTCCGCTGACTTGGGAGAAAGATTGGCCGAACTGGAGAAGGAGATCTTCCGGCTGGCCGGAGATGAATTCAACATCAACTCTCCGAAACAGCTAAGCTCTATACTATTTGAGAAACTCGGCCTTCCGCCTATCAAGAAGACAAAGACCGGATATTCTACAGATGCTGAGGTCTTAGAGGCTCTTTCATTCAGTCATGACATTGCTGAGAAGATTCTCGACTACAGAGAGCTTACTAAGCTAAAGAGCACCTACGCTGACGCGCTTGGCGCCTTGATAAATCCTGAGACAGGGCGGATTCATACTACGTTCAATCAAGCTGTCACTTCCACCGGCCGCTTGTCCAGCAGTGATCCGAATCTGCAAAACATCCCTGTCAGGACAGAGGAAGGGCGTAAGATTCGGGCAGTGTTTATCCCCGGCGATGAGCATAGCGTCATATTGAGCGCTGATTATTCTCAGATTGAACTTAGGGTGCTTGCGCATTTCGCGAAAGACGAGATCCTGGTGGAGTCCTTTAGAAAAGGTGAAGATGTCCACGCCCGTACTGCAGCCAGGGTATTCGGGGTGGGACTCAAAGATGTGACTCCTGAGATGAGGACAAAGGCCAAAGCAGTCAACTTCGGCATAATCTATGGTATAAGCGATTTCGGGTTGGCAAGGGGAATCAAGATCACCAGGGGAGAAGCTTCGAGATTCATAGAGAGCTACTTCCATCATTATCAAGGGGTAAAGGAATTTTTGGACACGGTCGTTCAAAAGGCCAGAGACGACGGATATGTAACAACACTCTTGAACAGGAGGCGCTACTTACCTGAGTTACGCAGCAAAAACGTCCCGCGGAGGAAATTCGCGGAGCGGACTGCCATGAACACGCCGATTCAAGGGACTGCCGCAGACATAATCAAGCTTGCTATGGTTGATGTAGCCAGAGAGCTCGAAACGAGAGGGCTCAGGGCGCGGATGATCCTTCAGGTCCATGACGAACTTGTTTTTGATGTGCCTGAGGATGAGTTGAGAGAGGTGGTGGACTTGGTTCGCGAAACCATGGAAAGCGCCGTAGTTCTTGACGTGCCTTTGAAGGTTGATGTCAAGGCAGGCCGGAACTGGCTTGAGCTGGCGCAATTTGCGTGACAGTTTTTGTAGATTCATGTCGATTGTGGCAGGAAAATGTGGAATTACGTAGAATAGTAGTCGCCAGATGGATCTCAAGGTTTCTATTGGCATTTGTGCCGACCTGTGGTATCATCTTGCATTAAGTGCTTAAACTCATGTTTCGTGTCTTAGTCTTAGCCACGTAGCAGGAAAGGGGGTGCAACCCAAAGGTTAGCTACGAGGCTAATCGCATGAATACGGACATACATCGCAGTCAAGTCGCAGTAATCTATGCACTATTAACTGTAGCCTTGACTTTACGGGAGCCAGAAGAATTGTGAGGAAACAAGGTAACTCATAATGATATCGCCCCCGCAGGGTCACAAAGAAAAAACTAACAATTAACCTTAAGGGGGAACAGAAATGAAAAGAAGTCTAGTCGCAGTTCTTACCCTAGTACTTGTTGCAGCACTAGCAGTACCCGCTTTAGGCGCTGAGCTCAAAGTCAGCGGCAAGTATGTCGGTGAGATCAAGTACGATCAGACCAAGGTATATTCCATTAATCCTGGTGTTGATTGGTATGATGAGTATGGGTGGGGTTACGGCGAAGAGTATCTTGGATATGCAGGCGTTAATCTGCTGTATATGTCCGCTCTTTACCTGACCCTGGATTTTTCTCAAGGGGAGATTGCTGAAGGTCATCTACCTCTTCGGTTATACGCGATCCCTTATGATGACTATTATTACCATGATCCTGACCTTGCTCTTATTAAACTTGACGTAGATCCTGATGACAACTACCTGTTTGTTTACAGAGGAAACCCGTTCACCATCAGCTTGACCGATAATGATGAGGGAGAGTACACGTTCAGCAGCCTCGGTGATCCTTTGGGACTGGGTGACCGCGTCGTTGCTCTTAAAGATCAGTACGCAGTCCTGAAGATCGCAGGTCAGCCGTATGACATTAATACTAACGCATACGTTGTCTATACCAACGAATACGTCAATGATGGGTATCGGGATTATTCTGGTAACTGGGTGGGTACTACGGAGTACTCTAATAAGGATCTTCGCTATGCTCTAGGTAGGGCGACATATGACTTGGCAGGCGGATACACTCTCGGCTTGACTGCAGGAGTGAAACACTTATTGCCGGCGGATCCTTATGACGCTTCTGAGTACTACAGCGGCCACCTTGATGAGAGCAAGGGCGAATGGGTTGATGATGATAATCCAGCCTACGACCTGGTGCAGAATATCGGCTTTGACGTAACAGGCCCGCTGCCCGTTTCAGAAGCAGCTACCTTCACTGGCGCCCTTGCGCTGGGCAGGACGAGAGTGGAATTGTCGGATAACGAATGGAACAAGACACTGAAAGCGCTTGAGATCAATCTCAAAGATATGGCATTTGAAGGAGTAATATTCAACGCTGATATGCACCTTGTCGACGCCGGTTTCGCTGCAGTAGCGCCGGATACAAGATCAGATTCCACCAGCGACGTAGTGGCATACAACGGTAATCTTCACCTTTACGGTGAGGCGCTTACCACTGTGAACTTGCTTGATATGGATTTTGCCATCAAGGCGTACGACGATTTCCTAATTAATGCAGATACCGGCAAAGATGAGGACTCCTATAACGAAATCGGCGCGAACGTTGAGTTCCAGCCGCTGGAGCCCCTTACCGTCGAGGTTGATGGATACTTCAATAAGTGCCTGGGCGCTGCTCCATACGCTGATGACTTCGATACTCAGGTCTATGGTAAGGGTACATACGTGTTCAGCGATATGCTGGAGCTCTGGGGCCGCGGCACCTGGGGAATGGGCAGAGCGTATGATGATGAGGCGGCAGCCAGCTACAAAGGCTATGGCTTCAGACTCGACGGCGGATTCGACGCAACACCTCTCGAGGGCGTCACTGTAACAGGTAAAGCTGCTTACCAGTTCAAGGACTATGATTTCAAGGACGGCAAGCCGGTTCCTGAAGCAAACCGCTTCGATGCCAGTCTATATGCTGTTGCTGAGCAGACGCTTCTGCTTAGCGGAGTCGAGAAGGTGGACGTTGTCGCTGCAGCCCTTGCAAAGGGCGACGACATCGGAGGAGATGCGGCTGCCAAGAAGTTTGTGGGCTACGGGCATGCTGACATCACTATCGATAACCGGTTCAGCGATAAGGTCGCCGTCCTGGTAGGCACGGGAGATCACTATGCGGCAGCGCTTCGTAACGAGCTGACGTATACCATATCAGAGAACAGCGCTCTCGGAGTAGGCTGCACCTACAGAAATAGCAAGTGCACCGTTGACGCTGACTACACAGTTAAGCTAGGCGAGAGTACCCTCGAGGTAGGTTACGGAAAGAGCGGGCTGGCATCAAAGGCATGCAAAGCTGATGATGATAAAGGCAAGCCGTGGGCATGGCTCTGCGAAGCTTCAACAGCAGACGCGAAGCCATATCTCCTGACACTGAAGATTACGGTTCCGTTCTAAGTAGAACGAATCTATCTAAGTAGAGATAATCTATCTGAACAGCCACCGGCTAGGTGGAAACCAGTTAGGTAGAACCTAGCCCGAATCTGTGAACCAAAAAGCCCCTGGGAGCATTCCCAGGGGCTTTTTGACGCTTGCGTTGTAGGCAAGACGCTTGGGCTCAGGTTGCATGATATACGTAGGCTATATACATAATTTGACAAGTAAGCCAACATTATGTAAAATATTGGCATGTGTCTGTTTGTCAATGCAGTAATGCCTGTCAAGGCAGTAATTCTACATGCAGCTTTATGGTGTGAGGATACATTGCAAAACACGGCAGAGGGGAAAGGGCAAGCACGTCGGACAAATGTTACCGAGGCTAACAGGACCGGGACACAGTGAAAGACACGTTGAGTGACAAGGACAAGCGTCGGACAAATGTTGCTGAGGCTAGCAAGGCCGGGACACAGTGAAAAACACGGTTGAGGGGGAAGGGCAATGCAGGTGAGGGTTGCTGTAATTACTGCGCTTGTGCTGGCAGCCGTGGTTGCTACGCCTGTCTATGGGGCCACGCTCAAGGTGGAAGGGAAGTACGTCGGGACTGTCACGTACGACGGAGAGGCGGCTTTTCCAACTGATCCTGTTGCTTCAATAAGTCCCGGTGGAATAACGAACGGGATTGATCTCTTAGGGATGTCTACGCTTTATCTCACTTTTGATTTTGTCGAGGAAGGCTCATTAGAAGAAGGCACATTTGAAGCTCATCTCCCGCTGATGTTGTTCAAAGAAGTGGAGAGAAACAGTCTTTCCGTTACCCGGGACCCTGACGACGATTATTTCTTTGTGTTCAGAGGAGATCCGTTCACTCTAAGCCTTAGTTCTGCAACTGGGGGTGATTACGCGTTTTCCAGCCTGAAGGATCCCTTAGGACTCGTGAGGGAAATTGACACTGACGACCTGGCAGTCCTAAAGTTTGTAGGTGAACCATGCGGGCTGAGTGTATTAGGCTACTTAGTATCAGCAGTCTTTACTGACAAGAAGGGCAAGACACGAGAATCTCAGTACGGGGCTGTGCGAGCTACCTATGGACTGCCATCCGGCTTACGCTTGGGTTTTACATGCGGCATCCACCGAAAGCCCGATAATTCCCGTAATGACAAGAACACCGGCGCAGATGGGGATATTGGTCCGGATGTGGACGCCAAACGAGATCTGAACATCGACATAGACAGAAATGTCAGCATAGACATGGAAGTCCCGATTCCTTTGTCTAAGAAGGCTACTTTGCAAGGAGCGCTTGCAATGAATACCGGCACAAGGGCTGACAACTCTTACGAACGGAAAGGCGCGTTTTCACTTAAGATCAGGAAGCTTCAATTAGGAAATATCACATTCGTAGGGGATCTAATCGCAGTTGAGCCTGGCTTTGCTGCTGTAGCGCACAAGAAAGACTCAAGCGACGTCTTTGACTATGAAGGCAAGCGATATCTGCGCGGAGAGGGCAAGACCACGCTTCGGCTCTTCGGGCGGGATGTGAAGGTTACCCTTACCAATGAGCGCACTACCAACTATGACGGTAGCTTCGATTTGGAGAAAGGGTCTTCTAAGAACAAGGTGTCGGGTGAAATTGAGTTTGGACTATCTTCCTGTGTCACATTGACTGCCGATGGATATCTTGACAAGACCTTGGCGGACACAGGTGAGTATTGGGGTGACCATACCACACGAGCCAGGGCAAAAGTGTCGTATGAGTCGCCTAGAGGCAACGAAATATGGGGCTCACTTTGGCAGGTGGGTAAGGAGCATAGAGAAGCTCAAGGGGCAGCACGAAAACTGGAGTGTGGAGGCAAGATCAAGTCGGTGGAGTACGCAAAACTGGAAGGCAAGGGCGGGTATGAGCAAGGAACACTCACCTTTCCGAGCTACACAAGTGTTGGAAAATACACTTCAAAACTCTACGGAGAAATATACGGCGAACTGGAACACATCCTCATGCCTGACGACGTGGATCAAGTAGACATCTTCTTAGCCGGGTTGGCCAAGTATGCACATCGGGAGAGACAGACTCCTGAGGTCACGCTTGTAGTATACGGACAGATGGACATTGTCATAGATGAGCGGTTCACCAATAATACAGCCTTTCTACTTGCTACAGAGCCAAAAAAGACTTCTCACTATGCGCCGACCCTATACAGTAAATTGGACTGCAAGGTGTCAGATAATACCTCTCTCGCTCTAGGATGCATTTTCAAGGGGAGTGAGTGCACTCTTGAGGCCCTGTATACTGTTGCGATAGGCGACGCTACACTCGAGGTGGGGTACGGCAAAACCGGGCTTCGTGATGAATGCACTGACACGGGCCACACAGGAAAACCATGGGCATGGTTATGCTCAGCTGAAATACAGCCTAAGCCCAAGCTCTTTACATTAACGATTACAATTCCGTTCTAGGCCTTCGCCGATTACTTTACAGGCACTAATTGTCCTTTGCCGCCATATCGTGATGGAGATGGGAAGGTGCAGGTAAAGGAGCGGAAGATTAGTGCTTGCGGTTGTGTTGTTTGCTATTGCCATCAGTGTCGATGGGTTTCTCGTTGGTATTGCACAAGGAATGCGCGGGATAAAGGTGCCTTTGTCTACCGCATTCCTTGTGCAATACCAAC
>DGZL01000056.1:0-134 GCA_002398515.1 Firmicutes bacterium UBA4981 | reverse complement strand
GGGATAAAGGTGCCTTTGTCTACGATGATTGTGATCAATACAGTGTCTGCAGTAATTGTCTTCTTGTCACTTAGTAGTGGGAGGTATGTCGCCTGCTGGCTGAGTCCGGGAGCAGCCAGACTCATAGGCAGTGG
>DGZL01000125.1 GCA_002398515.1 Firmicutes bacterium UBA4981 | reverse complement strand
CGCAATATCTCCATACGATCTTCGCCTCTCTTAATAAGTGCACTGTGCATCACACTTCATGTTGCCGGCAGTAAATAAGGGGCAGAAGTGTTAATTCCACCAAGATTCAACTCTAGTTTAGGGGGTTAAAGTGACATTCAGGTGACAGGGATGATTTAAGGTGGGATTTGACAATTTGGTTAGAGCGAGATCCTCGTGATAAGTGTTATTGATAACACCTCCATAGTGGGTAGCGAGACTTTGATGCAATCAAGGCCTTCGGCTATCGCTGTATTTTCTCAAGCTTTGTCAAAATAATGTTTGACGCGTCATAATGTACGGTTTATAATAACCATACACGGTTTTAGATAACTAGATGAGGGGTTGGAACATGAATATTGAATACCTGAAGAGCTTGCGTAACGTCGATGCTTCTGATGTAAGCTGGGAGATTCTTGATTATCTGCGTGGGCACACAACTTCTGATGTTAGCGGATTACTATCATTTGCGGCAGTGACGGCTATTCTATATCTTGTAGATGGTTCGGATCTATTGCGTCACAGCATTCTTGATATTATTGAATCAAGAATCAAAGAGGAACGAACATGTTATTACTTGAAGGATATCGCTAGGCGTCATGAGCAATTTATCATCGAAAAGGCAGACATGTATCCTACGGATAAGTTGCTAGCGATTCTTCTTTATGCTGACTATTATGATTCCAAAGCATACGGTGAATTTGATACGCCTGATACTGTCAGCAATTTAGTCTATGCCTTGATGGATATTGGCAAAGGCGATAGAGTCGTAGATTTCGGAGCAGGAAGAGGCAACTTCCTAATTAGCAGTTGTCTGAAGTCCCCACATGCTCGCTATACAGGTATTGAAAGAAACGCTGAAGCCTTAACATATTTTTGCATACGGAACCTAATAACTGGTTTACCCATAGATATCAAGCAGACCGATCTATTCCTCCAATCTAAAGATGATAGAAAATATGACAAGATATTTTCCAATTGTGGATTCGGAATATCAATGAGTTTTTTGGCTAAATCGATTTCCCAGAATCCCTCCATAAAAGATGTGCTTAGCAAGCTGCCACGCAGCGCTTCAGGTGAGTGGGCCTACAATTTGGCAATGATTCAGAGTCTTGAAGAAAATGGGCGTGCTGTTGGAATCATGGGAAATGGAGCTACATTCAGGGATTCAGATTGGCGCTTGCGTAAGTATTTTATCGATGGAGGCTATGTTGAGACTATCATAATCTTGCCTGAAAAGCTTTTCGGCTACACAACGATCAGTACTGCCATGATTGTTTTCAGCCATAACAACAAAACCATAAACATGATCGATGCCACCGAAATATGCACAGAAGGTAGACGTAATAACTATCTGTCTCGGGAAAATATTGAGCAAATTCTCGGGCTTCTGGGCACTGTAAGTAAACAGAGTACCGTAGTACCCTACGAAAAAGTGATAAGTGAGGATTATCATCTCTTTCCGCGCCGATACCTAGATGTCGCCCCGGAGATCAAATGTGGTACGCCGTTGGGCGATCTAATAACGGAAATCAAACGTGGTGTTCAAATACGAGCGGACCGACTTGATGAATTAGCATCAGTAATTGAAACTGAGATACAGTATCTGCCTCTGCAGAGTATTGAGGATGGATTTATTGCAGAAGAATTGCCGTACTTAAAATCGATGGAACCTAATTGGGATAAGTACTGCTTAGAAGACAGGAATATTGTTCTCTCCAGAAATGCCGCATCTATTAAGACTGCTGTAGTGGAAGTTCCTAAGGGGAAAACGATTGTGTGTTCACATAACCTCTATATCATTCGGGTCGATGAATCGCGAGCAAACCCTTATTACATCAAGGCCTTCTTTGAAAGTACGTTGGGAGAAGCTCTGTTGAAAAACGCGTCTGTTGGTTCCGTGTTACAGACTATTGCTTTGAGAGAATTGAGAAATATGCAAATTCCACTTATTCCCCTAGATGAGCAGAAAAGATTTGAACAACATTACACAGCTATTATGGATGATATTCAGCTACTGCAAAGGAAACTCTGCAAGTCAAAATCTGATCTCAAAGACCTTATTAATCAATATAATGAGGAAGTCAGCAAATGGTATTAGATCTAGACGAGCTGGAGCCGATTATCGAAGAGGCTTTGGATAAGGTAAGGCGAAACCTGCTAATTGCCAATAGGATGGGGAAGCTAGAGGACTATTTGGGAATACTGGGACTTGACGGTCTCATTCAAGAAGAAGACGGAGATTCTTTCAGCTACAAGAACGGAGTGATTGTGGTCTTAGGAGGATCTAGAGTAAGTGAGAATGTTTTAACTGGTATTGGTCGTAGTTGTGGACTCGATAAGGACCGTTTTGAGTTCTGTTTGGATTATGATGAAATAGAGTCCTATCCATTTAAGAAACTCCAATATAATGCTAAGTATCGTGTGGTTCTGGTAGGTCCAGTCCCGCATAGTAGCCGTGGCAAAGGCGATTTCTCCAGTACCATTGTGCGGATGGAGGAGACGCCGGGGTACCCGAGAGTAGTCCGGCTATGCAGTAATGATGAACTTAAGATTACTAAAACCAACTTCAGAAATGTGCTGACCGATTTAATTGCGGAAGGGCATATTGCCTGCTAGACAAGTTGCTGTCTGAACTAGCAGATGCCTTGATGAATAAAAGCCTTCATAAGATCTGCGTGCTAAAGGGGGTAAGCAAATGGCAGTAAAAAAGAGCGACCTCTACAGCAAGCTGTGGCAAAGCTGTGATGAGCTGAGAGGCGGTATGGATGCATCTCAGTACAAAGACTATGTACTGGTATTGCTGTTTGTCAAATATGTAACTGATAAATATTATGGCAAGCCAGATCCATTGCTGGTAGTGCCTGAAGGCGGAAGTTTTCACGATATGGTGAGGCTTAAGGGCAACAGTGAGATTGGCGATGGGATGAACACAATAATACACAAACTCGCTGAAGAAAATGACCTAGTAGGTGTTATTACAGTAGCAGATTTTAACGATGACGACAAGCTGGGCAGAGGAAAGGAAAAAGTAGACAGGTTAACAAATTTGGTGTCCATATTTGAATCGGACACCCTTGATATGAGCAAGAACAGTGCAGCTGATGACGATTTGCTCGGTGATGCGTACGAATACCTGATGCGCAATTTTGCCACTGAATCAGGAAAATCCAAAGGTCAATTCTATACACCGGCTGAAGTATCCAGAGTAATGGCAAAGGTGATAGGCGTTGAAAATTCAAGAAGCAGGGGCGATACCATTTATGACCCGACTTGTGGAAGCGGTTCTTTGCTTCTAAAAGCAGCAGATGAAGCACCTTTTGGGCTTACTATCTATGGCCAGGAAAAGGATAATGCTACAAGAGCTCTTGCAAAGATGAACATGATTTTGCATGGGAATGAAATAGCAGATATCAGGCAAGGAGACACTCTATCATCACCACAATTTCTGAAGAAAGACGGAAGTCTGCAGACTTTTGACTATTCAGTGGCGAATCCGCCATTTTCAACCAAAGCTTGGAGAAGTGGACTTGACCCCGAAAATGATGTATACGGTCGTTTCCAGGGTTATGGGATTCCCCCTGTTAAAAACGGGGACTATGCTTTCTTGCTACACTTCATACATTCATTAAGGAGCGACAAAGGGAAAGGAGCCATAATCCTTCCACACGGAGTACTGTTTCGGGGCAATGTAGAAGCCAATATTCGTAAGAACATCGTTAGACGAGGGCTCATCAAAGGGATAATAGGGCTGCCGCCAAACCTGTTTTATGGCACAGGAATACCTGCTTCGATAATTGTGATTGACAAAGAAGATGCACGTAGGCGAAACGGCATATTCATGATAGATGCAAGTCGGGGGTTCAAGAAGGATGGTAACAAGAACCGTCTAAGGGAGCGGGATATGCGCAAAACAGTAGATGTATTTAGAGGCCAGCTGGAAATCCCTAAGTACTCTCGTTTTGTCAACATAAAGGAGATAGAAGAAAACGACTGCAATCTCAACATACCAAGATATATCGATACTCAGGAAGAAGAAGATATTCAAGATATTACAGCACACCTCATAGGAGGAATCCCCAATAAAGATATTGATGAGTTAGGGAAGTACTGGTCCGTGTATCCTAACTTGAGAAATGAGCTTTTTTCACCGGTCAGCAGAAACGGCTATAGCAAGCTCAAGGTTAAGACAGAATCCATAAAGACGACAATTTTCTCTCACGAGGATTTCATCAAGTATTTAGAAGTTGTGGAAGAGAAGTTGAGCCAGTGGACAAAGAAATACATCCCTATTTTGAAAAGCATAGATTCTACAGTAAAACCAAAGCAACTAATATACAGACTTTCTGAAGACTTACTGGATACCTTCTCTGAGGACAGTAAGCTGATAGACAAATACGACGTGTATCAGCGTCTAATGGATTACTGGCTGGAAACCATGAGGGACGATGTTTACATAATCGTTGAAAACGGTTGGGCAGCCAATGACGACTTAATTCCCGATGATTTGACTATCAATAGATACTTCAAAGAAGAGAAACAGGCCATAGAGGAGCTAGAGGCAGTAAGAGACGAAATAGCAGGATTGAAAGAAGAATTCGAAGAGGAGAATTCGGGAGAAGACGGAGTACTGGAAGAAGTCAAAAACGATAGAGGGAACATAACCAAGACAAATGTAGCGAAGCGTATAAGAGAAATAAAAGATGATAGCGAATTCCTGGAAGAGCTAGAGATATTGGAAGAGTATCTGAAACTGATGGACCGAGAAACTGCTACAAGAAAGAAAATCAGGGACAAAGGAAAGAGACTCAAAAAGGAAGTACGGGCCAGGTGCAAAGAACTGTCGAAGGAAGAAGTACAAGACATACTGGTAAATGATAAGTGGATAAGTTCCATCACAAGTGAAATCAACAGCGAGATGTATAGAATTTCTCACAAGCTTACCACAAGAATTAGGGAACTGTCAGAAAGGTACGAGCAAACTCTACCTGAGATAGAATCAGAGGTAGAAGAGTTAAGCAGGAAAGTGGAATCTCATTTACAAAGGATGGGGTTCGCATGGTAAGAGAAGAAGGAGTACCCAAGGGGTATAAGAAGACAGAGGTAGGGGTGATACCGGAGGATTGGGAAGTGAAGAGGTTGGGGGAGATTCTCATGCTCCTTCGCACCGGGACAAACTCAAGGAGTGAGTTGACTGATGAAGGAAACATAGGATATATACATTATGGCGATATACATTCAAAATGGGATACGGTTCTCGATTGTTCAATTGCTCAAGTACCATACATAGAAGAGAAGAAAGCAAGGAATTTACCTAGACTAAGGGATGGAGATCTCGTCATGGCGGACGCATCCGAGGATTATGCGGGTTTGGGAAAGAGTGTTGAAATCGCGAACATAGGAGAGCAAGAAATCGTGGCAGGGCTTCATACGATTCTTCTCAGAGGGAATAAAGAGCTGGTGGCTGATGGTTTTAAGGGGTTTCTCCAGTTTATGCAACCAGTAAGAGAATCATTGTGTAGCATTGCAACAGGGATATCTGTCTACGGGATTTCCAAGAGAAACCTGAAAGACATAAGCATCCCCCTCCCGCTTCTTCCAGAACAAAAAGCTATTGCTGAGGTTCTATCCGATGTAGATGAACTAATCGCATCCATTGACAAGCTCATCGCCAAGAAGCGGGATATCAAGCAGGCTGGCATGCAGCAACTGCTTACGGGCAAGAAGCGGTTACCGGGTTTTGACGGGGAGTGGAGGAAGTGCCAGCTGTCGGATGTGGGGGTTTTTGCGAAAGGGAAAGGAATCAAGAAGGACGACCTCATTCCATATGGAATTTCATGTATTAGGTATGGAGAGATATACACACATCACAACGACTACATTAGGGAATTCTACTCATTCATCTCTGAAGAGGTTGCCTCAGAGTGTCGATCTATCGTGAAGGGGGATCTCCTTTTTGCCGGTTCTGGTGAGACAGCAGAGGAAATAGGAAAGTGCGTTGCATTTTTGGGTGAGGAAGAGGCTTATGCCGGAGGCGATATCGTAGTTTTCACGCCCTTTAACGAAGACTCGATGTATCTAGGCTACCTCATGAACTATGAATCGATTACATGCCAGAAAGCGAGAATGGCCCAAGGCGATGCTGTTGTTCACATAAGTGCTACTAATTTAGGCCAACTACAACTGTCTCTTCCCCAGAGAGATGAACAAGCTGCCATCGCCTCTGTCCTCTCCGACATGGACGCCGAGATTAAGGCTTTTGAGCGAAGACTCGAGAAGATTCGCTTGATTAAAGAAGGGATGATGGAAGAGCTCTTAACAGGGAAGGTGAGACTCGTATGAGTAGAGTCGGGGCAATTGAACGTATGACTCAAGACCGGGTGGTTAAGCTCTTTGTCGACAAACTCGGCTATGAGTATTTGGGGAATCTCCAGGATAAGGATGACAACAGAAATGTAGAAACACATATCCTCAGAAATTATCTAAGGCGGAGCGGGTATAGTGAGATACTGATTAAAAAGGCTATTGACAAGTTTATGAGAGCTGTAAGAAATCAATCCCGCAGTCTTTACGATATTAGTAAAGAAATCTACGGTTATTTGAGATATGGGGTCGAAGTAAGGGAAGACATAGGTGAGAATAAGCAAACAGTAAGATTTATCAACTGGGATGACGTCTACTCCAATGAGTTTCACATAGCTGAAGAGGTGACCATCAAAGGTGAACATGGAAAAAGACCGGACATAGTGCTATATGTTAACGGTATTGCGTTAGGAGTGCTTGAGCTAAAACGAAGTACTGTGTCAGTATCTGAAGGCATACGTCAAAACCTGGATAACCAGGACTCGGTTTTTATCAAGCCGTTGTTTAATACTATGCAGCTTATCATGGCGGGCAATGACACTCAAGGGCTTCGTTACGGAACTATTGAGACCCCGGAAAAATACTATCTTACCTGGAAAGAAGGCAAGATAGCCCAGGATGCCTTAAGCAAAGAAGTAGGGAGGCTTGCCAGCGAGGTAGAGTATGTCTTAGACAAGCAGCTTATTGGACTTTGTCATAAGGAAAGGCTACTGGAAATCATATATTACTTTGTAGTGTTTGACAGAGGCATAAAAAAGTTGTGCAGGCCAAACCAATACTTTGGTGTGAAAGCTGCTATCCCCCGCATTGAGAGGAAACAAAGCGGGATTATCTGGCATGCCCAAGGCAGTGGGAAAAGCCTTGTTATGGTGTGGATTGCCAAATGGATCAGGGAAAACATGAGTAATTCCCGGGTACTTATAATCACTGACAGAGATGAACTAGACAAGCAGATTGAGAAAGTATTTAAAGGTGTTGATGAGGACATTTACCGCACAAAAAGCGGTAAAGACTTGATAGATAAACTGAATCAGACGACCCCATTAATGCTGTGTTCTCTTGTTCACAAATTCGGAGCTAGAGGCAAGAAAGATGGCGATACTATTGATGACGATACCGTCTATGATAACTATATTGATGAAATGAGAAGTAATCTCCCTAAGGATTTTAGTCCCAAAGGGGATATATATGTATTTGTAGATGAATGCCACCGAACCCAGTCAGGTAAACTACACGAAGCTATGACTGAAATCCTGCCAGACAGCATGTTCATAGGTTTTACCGGAACCCCGCTACTCAAAAAGGACAAGGCAACAAGCGTAGAAATTTTCGGAAATTACATCCACACGTACAAATTCGATGAAGCCGTAAGAGATAACGTCGTGCTGGATTTGTGTTATGAAGCTAGAGATATAGAACAAAACACTACTTCACAGGAGAAGATTGATCAATGGTTCGAATCCAAAACCAAGGGACTTACAGACTACGCAAAAAGTCGTCTGAAACAACGATGGGGGACTATGCAGACGGTATTAAGCTCTAGATCCAGATTGGAGCAGATAGTCAAAGACATTATCTTCGACATGGAAACAAAAGATCGACTTCAAAACGGACGTGGGAATGCCATGTTAATAGCTAGTAGCATATACGAAGCCTGCAAGTACTATGAGCTATTTCACGCTGCAGGATTTGAGAAATGCGCTATGGTCACGTCATATGCTCCAAACATACAGGATATCAAAGGTGAAACGACTGGTGAGGATAGGCCCACCGAAAATGTAGAGAAGTATAGGATCTATAAGAAAATGCTCAATGGCAAAACCCTAGAAGAATTCGAAGAAGAAGCAAAAAGGAAGTTTGCTGAACAACCTGCTCAACTTAAGCTTCTTATTGTCGTAGATAAACTGCTTACAGGCTTTGATGCGCCTCCAGCAACTTATTTATACGTCGACAAAAACATGAGAGACCATGGGTTGTTTCAAGCTATTTGCCGGGTAAACCGGCTCGACGGTGAGGACAAGCAATATGGTTACATAATAGATTACATGGATCTATTCAAGAGCCTAGAAAAATCTGTAAGAGATTATACTTCTGAGGCTTTTGATGGCTATGATAAAGAAGATGTTGAAGGGTTGCTTAGCGATAGGTTGGAAAAAGGTAAGCAACGACTGGATGAGGCTTTGGAAAAGGTCAAAGCATTGTGCGAACCTGTGGCGCCTCCCAAAGGAACGCTTCAATATATAAGATACTTCTGCTGGGAGAATATTTTCGATGAAGGCGAGTTAAAGGATAACGAGCCAAAACGATTAGCCCTTTACCAGTATACAGCTTCACTAATCAGGGCCTATGCTAATATTGCCAATGAGATGATAGAAGCAGGTTATACCCCTAAGCAAATTGACGACATAAAGCTGGATGTAGAGCACTTTAACAGCGCTCGCAGAGAGGTAATGCTGGCAGCTAACGATGATATAGACCTAAAATCCTACGAACCGGCAATGAGGCATTTGATAGATAATTACATTAGTGCTAGGGATAGCAGGCAAATTTCTGCTTTTGAAGATATGACGTTAGTCGAGCTCATAGTAGATCGAGGGGAGGAGTTTGTTGAGGAATTGCCCCCAGGTGTTAGACAGGATAAGGAGGTCGCAGCTGAAACCATTGAAAACAACGTTCGCCGGTTAATAGTAGAGGAAAGGCCTACAAACCCCATGTACTATGATAGGATGTCTGCACTTTTGGAACAGGTCATCAGGCAAAGAAAAGCAGCAGCTATTTCTTACGAGGAGCATTTGAAGCGAATCGTTGAAATAGCCAGAAAGTCAAAGAACCCTGAGACCAGCCAAGAGTATCCTGATAGCATCAACACAAGAGCGAAACGTGCTCTATATGATAATTTGGGCGAAGACGAGGAGTTAGCTGCTCTGCTGGACAAGAACCTCAGAGAAAAGGCACCTAGTGGGTGGAGGGGTAACATATTCAGAGAAAGAATGGTAAGAAACTTGGTCAAAGAACACATAAGTAACAGGGATTTAGCCGACGAGGTGTTTTTTCTGGTAAGGGAGCAGGAGGAATACTAATGGGGAAGTTCTTTGCCAATGACATAGAAGTAGAGTTAGTGAAGAAAAACATAAAAAACCTCCACCTTTCAGTATTGCCACCTGACGGCCGGGTTCGGATTTCGGTACCTAAAGATTTGAATGATGAAGCTGTTAGGCTTTTTGCTATATCAAAATTATCTTGGATAAAGAGACAGCAGGCAGCTTTTCAAAAACAAGAAAGACAGTCTCAAAGAGATTTTGTTTCAGGAGAGAGCCATTATTTTCTGGGGCAGCGCTATCTTTTGAATGTGATATATACAAACAAGAGAAAACAAGGAGTCGAAGTTCGAAACAAGACCTATTTGGACTTGTTCGTGCGTAAGAATGCCACCAAAGGACAAAGACAAAAAGTTATGAGGGAATGGTACCGAAGCGAGTTAAAAGCCCTGATTCCTCCTTTGATAGAAAAGTGGGAGCCTGTAATTGGAGTGAAGGTTGAGTCATGGGGAGTAAGGTTAATGAAGACTCGATGGGGCAGCTGTAATACTACTGCCAAGAGGATATGGCTAAACCTTGAACTTGCAAAAAAGGCTCCTACCTGCATCGAATATATAATTGCCCACGAGATGGTTCATTTGCTTGAACGGCTGCACAATGATACGTTCAGCACCTATATGGACAGATTCTTGCCCAATTGGCGAAGCACCAAAGCAGAGTTGAATGGGTTGGTTTTTGACGGGGGTCAACGGCCATTCTGATTTCGCCGCTTGATTGCTATGTGAAAGTTTCATCCCTAAGTGTTTGGGTGAGGAGGAAATATCAATATGACGACGCCTTATGCACGTGCGCAGAGAGCACTAGGAATCCTTAAAGAGACAGTCTATGAGACTATTGTTGACGGCCCGGAAAATGGCCTTACTAACGCAGAAGTTGGGCGTATGTTAGGTATATATATGGGACATAAGGGACACGAAGGGCACATTTCAAGGACTATTCTTTCTCTGTTAGAAGAGGACGGTATGGTTTATCAGGATAAGGTTACAAAGCGCTGGATGGTAAAGAACGCCGGTCAAGGTGAGCTTTCACCCTAACCGGCGTACCATTGTTCCTCGATCTATCCTGACTACTTCACATAAAAGTGTAGCGGATAGGTTCTGTATTGTGCCGGAGGCATCTTCTCTGTCGTGTAGTATCCGGGAGGTGC
>DGZL01000062.1 GCA_002398515.1 Firmicutes bacterium UBA4981 | reverse complement strand
AGTATCTCGATACTCACTCCGTCCACTGCTCTGACAACGCGATCCTTTGCACCGGCTAAGTATCGAGCAAGCAAGCTCTCTTCAATAGTGAAATGTTTCTTAAGATTCTCTGTAGCCACAAGAGGTTTGTCATGCACAGGTGTTCCTTGGTGATTTGCCGTTGTAAGCATTGCTTTGAACCTCCAGTACATTAGAGTTGAACCTAGCAGGTTCAGCACATTGAGGTTGAGATTGATAATGCTGATCTTTCATGATTCCTATATTAATACTTATTATAACACTTGGGATCAATGGGAAGAGGTGCCAATAGAGACAACATGACGGAAACGTGAGAAGTTTCCTTAGTGCAGCAGGCTTCGAAAAAGATACAGAATAGCCTTGAATTGCAGGGAAACGATTTCATTTTGACGAAGTACTTATCAAATGTATATGAACACAGAGACTATGCAGAAAACGTGTCTCTTGACACAAGAGCCGTGGGGTCTGTTCAAACAGTAGAACGATAGATTGTCGTGCGGGAGGAGTAACGATTGTCTACCAAGAAAATAACCCTCTCCCAACTGGAGAATTTCCTATTACAGGCTGCCGACATTTTACGTGGCAGCATGGATGCGTCAGAATTCAAGGAATTCATCTTTGGCATGTTATTTCTGAAACGCTTGTCAGATGAGTTCGATCTCAAGCGCAAACAGCTTGCTAATGACAAGTATGCGCATCTCAAAGACAAACCTGAACTTCTTCATGAGGTACTGGAAGACAAAACATCTTATGGAGATACCTTCTTTGTTCCTGTCCGCGCTCGCTGGCATGAGTCATGGATGGATGAGAACGGTGAAACGGTTCCGGCGCTAAAGGATCTGAAATACGATATCGGTAATATGCTCAATAAGGCAATTGCAGCCGTCGAAGATGAAAACGATGCCCTAGCTGGGGTACTCAAGAATAACATTGCTTTCAATGCTATTAAGGGGAGGACCAAGATCCCCGACCAGAAGTGGAAAGACCTGCTGGATCACTTTAATCAGCCTCAATTCGTGCTGGTCAATGACAATTTTGAATTTCCTGACCTCCTGGGTGCAGCATATGAATACTTGATCAAGTACTTTGCGGACAGCGCAGGCAAGAAAGGCGGAGAGTTTTACACTCCTGCTGAAGTGGTGCGCCTTTTGGTACAGATTACCAAGCCGAAGGAAGGAAATACAATTTACGACCCCACCGTGGGATCAGGCGGTTTTCTCATTCAGTCGTACCAGTATGTGAAGGAGCAAGGACAAGACCCTAACGACCTTCACCTCTACGGTCAGGACTCCAACGGCACGGTGTGGTCGATTTGCAACATGAACATGATCCTCCACAATATCACTCGTTTTACTATTGAGAATGGAGATACCCTGGCAAACCCGATGATCCTAGACAATGGTCAGGTACGTAAATTTGACCGCGTTCTGGCCAATCCACCGTTTTCCCAGAACTACAGTCGTGCCAACATGAAGTTTCCCAACCGCTTCCGTGAATGGGCCCCTGAAAAAGGGAAGAAGGCAGATTTGATGTTCGTCCAACACATGCTGGCCAGCCTGAAGCCTAACGGGCATATGGCTACCATCATGCCCCATGGAGTGCTTTTCCGTGGCGGTAAGGAGAAGCTCATTCGCGAGCTCTTAATTAATGACGACGTTATTGAAGCTATCATCGGCCTACCGTCCGGCTTGTTTTATGGTACAGGTATCCCTGCCTGTGTACTTGTATGCAATAAGAATAAGCCTGACGACCTGCGTGACAAGGTGCTCTTCATTAATGCCGATCACGAATATGCTGAAGGCAAAGCCCAAAACAGTCTGCGCCCCGAAGATATCGAGAAGATTGACTTTGTATTTACTCATAAGCGGGAGATTCCAAAATACAGCCGTCTGGTCACAAAGGCCGAGATCGCAGAGACCCACGACTACAACCTCAATATCCGTCGCTATGTAGACAACACTCCCGACCCGGAACCTGAGGATGTGCAGGCACACCTAATTGGCGGTATACCCGAGGCCGAGGTTGCTGCACGAGCTGATGACTTTGCCTGCTTTGGGATGCAGCCCGACATACTCTTTAGACCTGAACGCCCTGGCTATCTTGCTTTTCGTGAGTCAGTTGCTGACCGGCCTGCCATCAAGGCCACCATGGAAGCAGACCCAGCGCTTCAGCAGACGCTCGCTGCACACGTTGATGCATTGGAGACCTGGTGGGCAGCGCTTAAGGTTGACTTTGCCGGACTGCACAATGGTAAGCAACTGCCTGAACTGCGCCAAGAATTGCTGACCACACTCAAAGACAAGCTGATCCCCTTGCGTGTGCTGGATGAGTTCAAGAGTGCCGGGGTTTTTGTGAACTGGTGGCAAAAGATCCGTTACGACCTCAAGACCATTATCTCTACCGGCTGGCACCACAGTCTGATCCCCGATGATTATCTGGTGGCGGCGTTCTTCCAGATCGAGGAGGACGAGATTGAGGCAATAGAATCTCAGATCAGCGAGGCCCAGAGCGAGCTGGCTGAGGCAGTGGAGACTGCACAGGAAGTGGCTGCTTATGAGCCGGAGGAGAATGAGAATGTCACTGCTACGGTTATTAAGAGAGCTCTCAAAGAGTTGATTGACGATCTTAAGGACAGTACAGGCGAATCTGCTCGCAAGGAACTTGAGGCTCTGGAGGCCCAGGATAGAGCTATCAAGGATATTGAAAAGCGTATTAGAGATAGAAGGGCCGATCTAAGAACTAAGACCAATGAACTGGAACTCAAGCTTCAGCTTAAACGCTTAGGTGGCGATGAGTTCAAGGCCGAAAACAAGGAGCTGATTCGGCAGATAGATGCCCAATTGTCACAACTGGATAGCAGCAAGAAGGCTGACAAAAAGAAGATCACTGCCCTGAAGAAGGACAAGACTGTCCTCGAAGCTCGCCTCGCTAAGACTGAAGGTATCCTCGCCGCTATCGGTGGTTCGCTTTCTGAGGAAGAGGCCCGTCGGTTAATTTTGCAAAAGCTCTATGATCTGGTCCATGAGGAACTGAACCGCTACCTCAATGCGGAAAAGCGTGAATTGATTCAGATGGCGGAGAACCTTTGGGATAAGTACGCCGTGTCCTTTCGCGAGCTGGAAAAGGAACGAAGCGAGACATTAGAGGCGTTGGACGGGTTTTTGAGGGGGTTGGGGTATTGTTAACGAAGGTTGCCTGGCCTATCAGGAAACTGTGTGATCTCGTAGACATTCGTGTTAGCAACGTCGACAAGAAGGTTCAAGCAAACGAAAAGCCCATAAAGCTGTGTAACTATATGGACGTATATTTGAACGAGTATATCAGCAGTAGAATCCAGTATACGGAAGGCTCGGCAAGCATATCAGAAATAGAGCGCTTTGGGTTACACTGCGGTGACGTAATCATTACTAAAGACTCCGAGACACCGGATGACATTGGAATACCTACGGTTGTTGTGGAAGCAATCCCTGACTTGGTCTGTGGTTACCATTTGGCTCTCATCAGACCGACTTCGGAGCAACTTGATCCGATCTACTTAGCAAAGCAGCTTTCCTCATCGTATGTAGCGCGATATTTTGCAGCTCATGCAAGTGGATCGACACGCTATGGACTCCCAAAATCTGCGATTGAATCGATTGAAGTCCCGATACCTCCCAAACCCGAGCAAACCAAAATCGCCGAAATCCTCTCCACGGTAGATTGGGCAATTGAACAGACCGAGGCGTTGATTGCCAAGCAGCAACGTATCAAGACAGGTTTGATGCACGATCTTCTAACCCGCGGTATCGACGAACACGGCAACCTCCGCTCCGAAGAGACTCACCAATTCAAGGACTCCTCTCTAGGTAGGATTCCGGTGGAGTGGGGTGTAAAAACAATTGGTGAGGTCTTTCAGATTCAACTAGGCAAGATGCTCAGCAAAAAGGCTACTGAAGGTCGTTCTCCGTACTTCTACCTCGGGAATAGAAATGTGCAATGGGATTATGTTGACATCTCCGAGCTACAGGTGATGGATTTCGATGATCGTGAGCGTCGCAAGTTCAACCTTGTGGTTGGCGATATTCTGGTGTGCGAAGGGGGCGAAGCCGGACGCACCTGCTTGTGGCGTGGCGAAGTGGAGAACTGCTATTACCAGAAAGCAATTCATAGATTGAGACCGATTCGTCAACAGTATGTATCCGGTTTATTTCCTCGGTTCATGAGGTGGGCAGTAAGGGTAGGACTATTGTCTGACTTTACGAGCCAAACAAGCATAGCTCATCTCACTCAAGAGAAACTTTCTGCTGTTCCAATCACGATCCCAAACCTTCCCGAACAGTTCCGGCTGAACGGCGTGATGAACAGGGTGGATGATGGTCTGAGAAACCTGGCCAACCAACTTTCTAAGTTGGTAGCCCTCAAAACCGCCCTAATGCAAGACCTGCTTACAGGTAAGGTACGGGTCACGCCGTTGTTGGATAGCACGGAGGTGATGAGCGAGTGAATTACGATAGAGAAACACTACCCGGCTCAGCGGAAATCCTTCTCTACCAGACGGTGGACGGTCAGACGCGGCTGGAAGTGGCCTTCAGTGGAGAGACTTGTTGGCTTTCCCTTAACCAATTAGCCGATCTTTTTCAACGTGACAAGTCGGTCATATCCCGTCACATCAAGAATCTATTTAATGAGGGTGAACTGGTGAGAGAAGCAGTTGTTGCAGAATTTGCAACAACTGCAGCCGATGGCAAGACTTATCAGGTAGATTACTACAACCTTGACGTAATCATCTCTGTAGGGTACAGGGTAAAATCACACCGTGGCACCCAGTTCCGCATCTGGGCTACTGAACGCCTGCGTGAATTCATTGTGAAGGGCTTTGTCATGGATGACGATCGTCTGAAACGAGCAGGCGGAGGCAACTACTTTGATGAACTGTTGGCTCGTATACGCGACATTCGTTCATCCGAAAAGGTTTTCTGGCGCAAAGTGCTGGACATCTACGCTACCAGCATAGACTATGATCCTAGTACTGAGACGTCCCAGCTCTTCTTCGCCACTGTGCAAAATAAGATGCACTGGGCTGCCCATGGGCAAACAGCGGCGGAAGTTGTGTACCGACGTGCTGACGCAGCCAAAGAAAACATGGGACTCACCCACTGGACCGGCAATATGCCCACCAAGAGTGAAGCTGTCATCGCTAAGAATTATCTGAATCCGGAAGAACTCGATATTCTTAACCGTATTGTCTCGTCCTATCTGGAGTTTGCAGAGCTTCAAGCATTGCAACAAAGGCCCATGTATATGAAGGATTGGGCCTCTAAGCTTGACGATTTTCTTAAACTCAGCGGGCGCGAGCTACTTGCTCATGCAGGAACAGTCTCTCGTGAGCAGGCGCTTGCAAAGGCGCAAATTGAATACGAGAGATACCGCGCATGGCGGATCAACCAACCCACACAGGTGGAAAAGCACTTCGAGCAGGCTATCAAGAGACTACCCAAACCGAAAACTGTGGAAAGGGAAGAGTCATGATCAAGAGCAAGATGCCCGAGAACATCATAGCCGATGAGCGCAACCATGTGGAGAAACCCCTGCTGGACCAGCTTGCAGGGCTGGGGTGGGAGATCATTGACCTTGATGGTAAGCAGCACCCGGCGGACAGCTACCGCAGAAACTTTACCGAGGTAGTTATGGTTCAGGTCTTGCGTGACCAGCTTAAGGTCATCAATTCCTGGCTGGAAGACGATCAGATTGAGGAAGTGGTGAAACAACTAACCGCAAGTTTCCCCGGTACGGGCCTTATCCAAAACAACCGCTATGTTCTTGACCTACTGCTGGAAAACACTAGTGTCAGTGAAAATCGCCGGACTAGTGAGAAAAGTCCCACCGTGCGTTTTGTGGATTTTGCGCATCGGGACAACAACCGCTTCATTGCCGTCTGCCAGTTTAAGGTGCGCATTCTAGGTACCGAGCACTACATTATCCCTGACATAGTGCTGTTCCTTAACGGCTTACCGGTGGTGGTGGTAGAGTGCAAATCGCCTAAGGTGAAAGATGCCATCCCTGAAGCCATCGACCAAATACTCCGTTACAGTGAACAGCGCGGCGCGAAGGGGGAAGGCAGCGCGCATTTGTTCTATTACAACCAATTCGTCATTGTCACCTGCCGCAACGAGGCTAAGTTTGGCACTATCACTACACACAGTGAGAAGCATTTTTATCGATGGGCAGATCCTTACCCCCGCACAGTGGACGATTTGGAACATGGCAAGAGCGGCCCCAACGATCAGCAGCGCCTGGTAGCAGGTATGCTTGATCGCGATAATCTGCTGGACCTCATCTGTACCTTCACCTTGTTCTCCACCAACGACAAAGGCGAGACCATCAAGATGGTCGGCCGCTACCAGCAGTTTCGCGCTGTCAAACTAGCAGTCACACGACTTCTGGAAGGGCAAAGCCCGCGGGAACGTAGCGGCATAATCTGGCACACACAAGGCTCAGGAAAATCTCTGACCATGATGTTCATGGTACGGGAGATGTACCGCCATCCCCAACTTTCCCGCTGGAAAGTAATCTTTGTTACTGATCGGACCCAACTGGAAAATCAATTACACGAGACCAGCCAGAGTATTGGCTTTACCGTTAAAGTAGCAAACAGCATCAAGAAGCTGAAAGCGCTCCTGCGTTCCGATTCATCGGATCTCGTCATGGCCATGATTCACAAGTTCCGCGAAGTCGATCTGACAGAGACCTTTCCTGAGCTGAACCCGAGCCCGCATATTCTGGTGATGACCGACGAGGCTCACCGCTCTCAATACGCTATGCTCGCGGCGAATCTGGACAAAGGCATTCCTAACGCCTCTCGCATCGGTTATACAGGCACGCCTATCGACAAGACAGAGCGGGTATTCGGTGACTACATCGATAAATACACCATGCGCCAATCTATCGAAGACGGCGTGACCTTAGAGATCGTATACGAAGGTCGCACCCATAACGCTGAAGTGCCTGACCGGGAGGGTATGGACAAAGCGTTCGAGGATGTGTTCAGCGACTACAACCTCAGGCAGCGCATGGAGGTTCTCGGTTATGGTTCGCGCGATGCCTATCTGGAAGCCGAATCGACCATTGCCGCCAAGGCCCAAGACATGGTCAAGCACTACCTGACTCATGTATTTCCCAATGGCTACAAGGCGCAGGTGGTAGCCACCTCCCGTGAGGCAGCGGTGCGGTACAAGAATCATATCGACACAGCTCTGGCGGCTGCCATTGCCGATCTGGAACTGTCTAATCCGATGAGACTTGACCTTGACTGCCTCAAAAGACTGGCGACAGATGTGATTATCTCAGGCAACTACAACGATCTGCCACATCTCAAGGAATACTCTGATAAATCCAAACACGAGGCGAGTATCAAGAGTTTCAAAATGGATTTCGGCGGTGAAGAGGACGGAATTACCGGTGATATGGGTATCTTAATCGTCCATAACATGCTGCTGACTGGGTTCGATGCGCCGATAGAACAGGTCATGTATCTCGACAAGGTTATCGTTGCCCATAACCTCCTTCAGGCCATAGCACGTGTGAATCGCGTCAGCGGCGAGACCAAGGAAAAGGGCTTTGTTGTCGATTACGTGGGCATTGGTCATCACTTGAAAGACGCAATTGACAACTATGATGAGCGAGAACAACAAGAAGTCATCGATTCTCTTAGCTTCCCTGAAGAGGAACTGCGCGAACTGATTGCTAACCACGCAGCTATTATGGATCTGCTCAAGAAAAATGGTCTAACCGACTTGACAGATCACGATGCGTTCTTTGACGTATTCTATGATGAAAACCTGCGTTTCGACTTCATGATGGCATTCAAGAAACTGACCGGATCCCTTAACCTGGTCTTTCCGGCCAGGCAAGCCTTGGATTACGTGGCAGACTACCGGGCTCTTTCTATGATCAATATACTTGCCGGCAAACACTTTCGAGATGAACGCCTGAGTATGAAGGGTATTCCTCCGAAGCTTCGCAGTATTACCGACGAGTATCTTGAGTCTAAGGGAATTGAAGTGAAGATAGAGCCCATCTCTATCCTGGACGAAGACTTTCAAAAACAGGTGGACAAACGGAAGCGCACAAAAACAAAGGCTGCGGAAGTGGAGCACGCTATCCGCCACCACCTCGACGTTGAGCTGGACGATGATCCTGATCTGCAAGCTTCTTTTGCTCAAGCACTGGCAGCTATTCTTGAGGAATTTCGTGATAACTGGGAGAAGATCTACGAGGAGCTGGAGAAGCTGCGGAAGCGCATCATCAATGCAAATAAGGAGCCTACTTATGGTCTTAACAGAAAGAAGCAAATGCCATTTTTTCGAATGTTTGACCGAGAGATATTTGGTGAAGGTAAGGCACTGAAGTGGACGGATGCTGTGCTAATTGAGGATGAGCCAACCTCCGATTACGGTATGAGCGACGAGGACAAGATTGGCTGCTTGGTTAATCTTACTCAGAGAATATACTTGGCTGTGGAGCGTGAACTCAAGCTTACTGGCTTTTGGGAAAGTATTCCTGCCCGCAACAAACTGAAAGCAGAGCTTCAACAGATACTGCTGGCAGAGGAGTTCTTGTCATTACCCGGTGTTTTCGATAACCGTAAACGCATTATCAGCAGGATAATGGAGATCGCCGAGAAGAATAATGATATAATCCTCTACGCGGAGTGACGACTATGGAATTAGCATACACAATTCAGAGATCACCCAGGCGACGTAGGGTTACTATCACTGTTGAGCGAGACTGCAGTGTCGTTGTGCATGTACCGGAAGGGACATCCGATGAGAAAATCCGGCAGATAGTTGCGTCAAAGCGGCAGTGGATCTACGAAAAGACCAACCATCCTCAGAAATATCGCAACCTACCCCATCCACCGGGGAAGGAACTTGTTAGCGGCGAATCGGTACTCTATTTAGGGCGACAATATAGAATCGAAATAGTTGAGACGGGGTTAACTGAGATTCAGTTTGCCCAGCGTTTTCTTATTCCCGCTTCACAGGTATGGAAACGAGTAGAGACTCTGCGGGAATGGTATATCCGCAGGGCGAAAGAGAAGATTGTCCCCCGTGTGAAGCAGCACGCCCAACAACTTGGCGTTGAAGTTGCGGAGGTCAAGATTGTCGATAACCGTTATCGTTGGGGTTCCTGTACCCCGAATAACAACGTCAATCTTAACTGGCGGCTTATTAAGGCGCCGATGTTTGTCATCGACTATGTTATTATCCACGAGCTGGCTCACCTCGTCGAAGCCAACCATACGCCTGGATTTTGGAATATTATCCGTGCGCAGACTCCCACTATGGACAAGGCAAAGGCGTGGTTGAAGGAGTATGGACAATTACTGGAACAGGTGATATGAAAAAACGTCTTTATGTTGTAGATGTAAAAGGAAGAAGCAACAGCCAAAAATATCCATTGACACATATAAGTCCCATGTATAATATAATAATGGTAGTGTGTACTACAGTATAATTAAGAATAGAATATATGCGTCAT
>DGZL01000129.1:22838-33299 GCA_002398515.1 Firmicutes bacterium UBA4981 | reverse complement strand
TGAAAGACAAACCCAATCAGTTGATTTCGTATGCGGGCAAGGGCTCTATCGCCCATTTCGTTGACTACGATACCGTCCAGGGAGTATGAGCCTTCAGTCGGCTGATCAAGGCAACCCAGCACGTTCATGAGGGTAGTCTTGCCTGAGCCTGATGGTCCCATGACAGCAACGAATTCACCTTTATTGATATGGAGAGACACTCCTCGCAGGGCAGGAATTTCAATAGAGCCGATTCTGTAGATCTTCGTTAAGCCGTCCACTTTGATCATGCTTAAGTCACCCCGCCGAGACGCTATTCTGCTTAGTTTACCTTCCACCGGAGAACGTACTTCTTCCAGGCTCAAGCGCACGCGGTACAACTCCGCCAGGCATGAATTGCATCATCGGGTTTCGCTCTCCTTCCCGGATGCGGACAGGGACAGTGCTTGCGGCACCTGTGCCGGAACTGGGGATTGCTACCATTTCACCTGGTTCGAGCCCGGAAATGACTTCGGTGAACGTCCCGTCAGATATTCCGAGTTCCACCCGTTTGAAGGAAGGCTCCTTGTTTTCGTCAAGGACGCGAGCCATGACGAATCCCCTGAAGCTTTCCAGCGCTGCGTTGGGAATGACGAGCACATTAGATCGTTCATCGACGATGATATCCACATCTGCGGTCATGCCTGATTTTAAGGCCCCGCTGTCATCGGTGACTTTGACTGTCACTTCAAAGTACACTACACCGCTGATTACTTTGCCCTGTTCAGCGACACTTTCAACGATACCTCTGAATACCTTTCCCGGAATCGATTCCACCATAACGTCTGCCACCTGTCCTGCTCTGACACTATGGACATCTGTTTCATCAACGTTTGCCAAAACGGTCAGGTGTTTCAGATCTGTGACGACCGCAAGGGAGTTGGACTGTCCTGCCGTCTGTCCTGGTTGAGCTGGGACTTCGGTTATCGTCCCGTCTATAGGCGATACGACGTTGGCAAGACTCACGTTGCGTTCTGCTGAGCTGACAGAGTTTCTTGCTTGAGCCACCTGTGCCCGTGCTGTGAGGAGCTGCTGCTGGATATTGGTGGATTTCTCATTTGCCTCTGCTACTTTCAGGTTTGTCCTGGCCTGAGCTACTGACGCTTCAGCCGCAGCCAACTCCACCGGGTCAGGGTCTGCCAGCAGAAGATCCAGCTTCTGCTCTGCAGCTTTAAGAGATTCAACTGAGGTCAGGTATTTGCTTTCTGCGCTTTCCAGTTGCTGACGGGTTACCGCTCCTTGCTCAAATAGGGTTTTATACCGATAGTATTCGTTTTCTGCATTTTCACAACTGAGCTGCGCTTGTCGGACTTGTGTCTTAGCCTGGTCTATGTCTTGAGACTTCGCGCCCTCCTTAAGCTGGGCCAACTTGGCTTCTGCATTTAGAAGGCTGACCTTTGCCTGCTCTACCTGAAGTCTGGCTTGGGTTGGCGCGAGGCCGGCTTGGCTTTCTACTTCTTGGAGTTTGGCTTCGGCAATGGCAAGGTTGTCTCTGGCTTCTTGAAGGCGTTCCAATGCGTCTTGTTTGTCAAGAGCAACCAGCAGCTGTCCCTTTGTTACAACGTCTCCCGTCTTCACAAAGACATGGGTCACTGTTGAGCTGAGCTTAGGCATAACCTGGTATACTGTCCCCGGCTTTACTGTGCCTGAAGATGTAATCTTCAGCGTGATGGCGCCGTTTCGCACCGGAACCAACTGATATAGGTCCATGGATTCTACGTCTTTTCGGCGTTCTTGAGTATTCCTGTACCACGCATATCCCGCCACTGCTGCCGCGGACAGGACAACGATGATAAGAAGTGTGCGCCACCGTCCTGTCTTATTCTTGGTATTTACTGCGCTTTTGCCTTTCATTTCTTCCACCCCTCAGTGCCAAGCAGACCAATGGCTTTCCCGAGGCGCGCTTGGGCCAGATAGTAATCGAATAAGGTTTCAACTACCCCGGACTCTGAAGAAGCCAGGGACTGGGCAGCGTCGATAACTTCAGTTGCCACGCCTGCGCCTCTTGCAAAGCGGGCTTCTGTTATGCGGAAGGATTCTTCGGCTTCAAGAACGGCGTTTTCAGCGAGCTGCAGTCTTACGCGAGCCTGTTTCAGCGCAGTTGACGCTGTATATACGTCTTCCGTTATTGCCTGTTTCTGACGCTCCTTGGCAGCCTCTTGAATCTTGAGGCTCATCTCTGCCTGTTTGAGCTTCTCGTTTGCCATGCCTCCGTCCCAAAGGGCAAAAGATACGTTAATGCCCACTGTAGATGTGGATTTCCGTGCAAATCCTTTATCAGGAGCCGGCTCAGTTGACGTCTGATTATCTAATGAGGCTTTCCAAGCGGCATCACCTGACGCAAGGTCGAGCGAGGCGGAAGCAGAAAACGAAGTCGTATCCTGATGCGAGTAGTTTGCGAAAAGGCTTACAGAAGGCTTCATAGATCGCTTTGTAGTTTCCAGTGAAGCTTCTACTTTTAGATAAGATAAATTGGCTTGTTTCATTTCAATGCGGTTTTCCAGAGCTATTGCCATGAGTTCTTCGAGTTCGTATTCATCGTGTTTCATCTGAAATACTTCTGACACGTCAAAGGCATCTGTGAGCTGGAATTGAGTTTCAGGAGGCAGCCCCAACGTGATGGCTAACGAACGCATTGCGCTGCATAAGTCATCTTCTGTTCTCATGAGACTGAATGTCGCTTGATCCAGCTGATTTTGGGCTTTCAAAAGATCGAGTCGAGTAGCCACACCTAAGGCTAGCTTGCTCTCTACCTCATCGAGAAGGCGGGCCGCTTTTTCGTGAGCGCCATTACTTAAGTCTTTCAGCTGCTGTAGTCTGAGCACGTTAAGGTATGCCGCGATTGTATCCAGCACAACTTTCTGCTCTGTTTTGGCGAGGTCAAGTTCTACTTCCTGTAAGCTGATCTCACTGAGCTCTACAGGTGAAAGCCCTACGCTGAACGGTTCCGGCATGACACCCGGCAGAGACTGACTCACGGTGACAGTCACGGATGAACCGCCCGATGACGTAGAAGCCCCTGTAGGCAGGGCAGTCAACGTCCCATGGCCTGACCCTTGGAGGGAGATCTTCGGCTTCGTATTCCCCCGGCTTTCCCGTAGCCTGGAACTTGTGAGTTCCAATGCTTGTTTAGCGGCGACAACCTCAGGGTCTTGCCTGGCAGCGAGGTTAATAGCATCGGCAAGGGTCAGTGCTGCAATCTTAGTGCCGGTGGAAGCTTCAAGCGCATGTTGCCATGAGAAGGCTAGGATAAGCACGCCTAAAATTACCAAGGCTTTGACAAGTGTCATGACTTGTGATTTGCGCATAATCTGTGCTCCACTCATGAATTGTGATCCATTCACATTCTGTAATTCGCTCATGATCTGTGCTTTGCTCGAAACGTGTGGTTTCCTCATGACGCAGGGACACCTCCGGTGAGGCCGGCCGTATCACCTATGGTGCGCTTAAACTGTGATCTTGTCATGTTATAGTCGTATATTGCCTGAACCGAGTCTATTTGACTCTGGGTATACTGGTTTTGCGCAGAAAGGACTTCCACGTTCGTAGCCATGTCTGCTTCAAAAAGAAGCTGGGTTATGCGCAGGTTTTCACGTGCCTCGTCGACTTTGGATTCGGCAAGTTCCGCTTTGGCTTCCGCTTGCTTTAGCGATACATAAGCCTGACGTACTGCGAGAGCTATTTTGCTTTGCTGCTCTCTCAATTTGATCCTGGAATCTTCAACTGCGAGCTTGGCGCGTTCATATGTAAGTTTCGGTGTAAAACTGTTGTCTGCCAGTTGTACATTCATGTCAGCGATTTCCACTGCTGATTGCGCTTGAGCAATCTCAACCCGATTGGCGAGGGCGAACTCCATTGAGGCGTCGAGATCCAGGTCTCCTGTTTTCTCATAGAAAAACTCATCGCGCAGAGAGAGAATTGTCTCCGGGACGAATCCGATAGCCTGGTTTAGCGAGACCATTGCAAGGTCTCTGTTGAGAAGGGCGCTCATCAAGCTGTTGCGGGCTGAAGCTGTTTGGTTCTCCGCTCTCATAATGTCCAGCTTTGTAGCCATGCCCACACTTTCCTTGGCCATAGCTATCTCAAATTGCCTTTCGGAAAGATCAAGAGCCTGCCTGGAGATGGATACCAGGTGTTCTGCTCTAAGAAGCGAGTAATATAGCTGATCAGTACCAAGGACTACGTCCTGCTTAGTTATCTCCAGATTCTTCCCGGCGGATTCAAGGCTCATCTGAGATTGGTAAAGCGATGTAGGAGACGGTTTTGTGAGGCTTGTGGCTTCGGTTTGCTCCAATGCCAGCCTGGCATCTTGTACCGCGCTTTCGGCCAGAAGCACGCTTGCACTGTGTTCTAGCGCCAAACTGCGACATCCCTCAAGACTGACTTCCACTGCTTGCGGTTCTGACTTCATGTCGCTTGCCGACGCAGAAACCGGAAATGCTGCCGCAGAGGGAAATACGGTTATGATTGACAGCACAAATACCGTTATTATTCTGGGTAACCACAACAAAGTCGGACGTTTCGGCGGTGACATCCCGAGCGTTCCCTCCTTCTTCCAACGTGCAACTCGCCTAATTGACATGGGTTGAATTATGCGCAAATCTACCGGTAAAGATGCTCCGGTCTGTTTCCTTGTTTTGGTCACACTGTTATATATTAACGAAAAGATTGTCAAGAACTTGTGAGGATCAAGTTAACATTTTGCAAAGGTTTTAGGAGAAGGGAAGATTTCGCGGATGGCCGCTTGCTAAAGCGTCGTTTCCCGGATATCGAATCTCTTACCTGAGATGTCCTGATAGCTGTCTATATGACAGGTTAGGATCACTATCTGCAGCGTCTCCGACGCAGCCTCGAGAAGGCGTAAGATCCGTTGGAGTCTGTCAGAATCAGTGTTCACAAGAGGATCGTCCAGCACCACCAGTTGCCGTTCCACTTGCCCGAGGAAGTGCCCCAGCGCTAATCTGACAGACATCATAAGTTGTTCTTGCGTGCCTATGGAGAATTCCTCCATAGTTCCAATAGCCCGAGAGTCTTCCTCTCCTACCCTTATCCCTTCAAGTTGCAGGTCGGGTCGGAGTTCAATAGATCGCCCGGGAGAATCTGTAATCAACTGAAATATCCTTGTCGCCTCGTCTCGGATGGGTTCAGTCAGGGCATCGAGCAACTGACTTTTCCGAGTAAGACCCAGGTAATGGAGAAGTCTTATTGCTTGGGCTTTCTTAAGGGCCACTTGGTACTTGCCCTGGGCTATTTCAAGAGCTTCTTCACACTGGACTGCCTCACTATACAATCCGCGGTTACCCGCCTCGTCCAATTTCCCTCTGAGGACAGCCCGGCTGTCGCGAACCTCCGGTATCGTCTCCTCATCAAGTTTCTTTATTTCTCGGTCAAGTTTAAGGGCGCCACGCTCAAGTTCAGCAGCGTTTTTCGGGATCAGCTTCTCCAGTTTCGCCAGTTCGTTTTCCTTGTTGGTTTTCTCCTTTTCCTTATCCGCCAAAACCGATTTCAGCTTCTCTTCATCACTGTCATAAGGTTCCAGACGCCTTTTGAGCTCACCTCGGGATGTCTCATCTGATGTTCGGAGGTTACTGATTTCTTGCTCCAGCTTGGCGACTTGCTTCGAAAGGCTCTTTTCCAGCTTATCCAACTCAGATACTTCTTTGACCAATTCATCTCGTTGCGTATTCAGACCATCGAGACGGTTCTTGAGGACGTCAACGTCAGGCGCTTCCGCCTTAGCCAGTTCTTCTTGCGTTACACCCAGCCCCGAGCACTGTTCTTGCAGTGCCTTCTCTTCCTTCTGAAGCCGGGATTCCAGAAGCCTCAGGGTATTCCCTGGGCCTAAGGTGGTTTGGAGATTCTCACGCAAGGTGTTAAGCTGCAAGTTTTGCTTAAGTCCCCAATCATATCTTTCCTTAAGGTCAGATAGAGTAGCTACTCCATACTTGTCCAGGATCTCTTTGAGCGCTTTCTTCTCCTCTGCAATCTGCTTAAGGAGTTTCTTTACATCAGCAGAACCTGATCTAATCTCAATTCGTCCGAGGCCACGTATATCAAGGGTCATCCTGTCAGCGGACGCCAGGGACAAGGGTTCATCAGGGCGGATTGTGTAAGTCTTCTCTTCCTCAGATGTGCTTACAGTCATGTTGAAGTCTGAGTAGGCTGTGACATCTATGGCGAGCCCTTGCGCGCGTGCCTCAGCCTCTCTTGCGTCCACCAGGGATTTTGACTTCTCAGCCGACTTCACGTCAGCAATACCGGGACATGGTTGTTTGCTCAGTTCTTTCTCTAGATCCGCGAGTTTTGTGTTCAGATCCCGAGCTGATTGGACCTGTGAGGCAAGATGTGCCACAGATTCCAGACGATTCTTTGCTTGCTGCAGATCATTGGCTTTCTGAAACTCCTGGTTGGTCTCTTTGATGTCTTTCTCCAGGTCCTTCTCAGTAGCACGCTTGGAGTTAAGCTCTTTGGACGCCTCGTCACAGTCAGCATTGAGCGGGATGATAGCCTTTTCCTTCTGAGCGATCTCTGATTCTGCAGCCGCTATGGTTTTCTTGAGATTGTCAACTTGCTGCCATTCCTTCTTCACAGTCTCCCATGCCTGGGTGGCAGATTGCAACTGGGCCTTCATTGTATTGCGCTGTGACTCAAGTTCCCGGATACGGTCAATTCGACCTTTCAGGGCCTTTCTCTCCTGCTTTAGCTTGGCAGAGTCAGCTTCGAGCTCCTCGAGGCGGGAGTTCTGCAACAAAAGGTCAGTTTCTGCCTCACGTATTGCTTCCAAGTCGCGGACCACGCTATCCAGTCGTTCCTTGGCGGTCTTAACTTCCTGCTCGGCAAGACTCACTTCTGAATTTGCCTTAAAGCCCCCCGTTTTCGGTGTAAAGATACCCGAATATCTCTTACTGATTGAACCCAATAGCTTGTCGTCTTCTTTGCTGAAGAGTGTAGCTCCCATTGCTTGGCGGAAATAGTCCTCGATGCCGGGTTCCGCAAGAGACAGGCTGTGGAAACGGTCTGCGCCTTGCGGCATCCAAAGGAGGTGCGCAAGACCCCATTGCGTGTTCTTGGACAGCCCCCTTCCTGAAAACTCCGCCTGCATCATCCGCCGTACCTTGTTATCAGCCGCTTTCCCCTCGTCAAGACGTTGGTAACGGCGGCCGTCCCATTCAGAGAGAGTGCTTCTTGTATTATCCAGGAAGCCTTTTTCTAAGCAATACCGCTTACCTCCGAAGGTAAATTCAGCATTAATAACGGGGCTGAGAGAAGTCCCCCAGGGACGGAACGCCTCTATGGCTTCGCCGGTCATATCATGGCGATCCAAAAAAGCCAGGGCCAACCCTGTAATGAGAGTGGATTTTCCGGACTCATTCGGCCCGTGGATAATGTTTATGCCTTCACTGAAGTCGTTGAGCTGCGCAGGGTTTCTAAAGCAGCGCAAGCCGGATACGGTAAGTGAGCGAAGAATCATGACAGCACCTCCTCAGCTATGGAGGCCAGTGTTCTGAGAGCTTCCTCTACATCCTCAGCTTCAATCCTCCATCGGTCGAGGCTATCTTGGAGTGAATCATCTATTAGCGACGAACCTGAACCTCCGGCACTTACCAGGTCTTCAGGTAAGTCCTCTATTGGTTGTCCTAGTAGGCAAGCGATGTCGGCCAAGTCTGAGATTATTGACTGCAAGAACAGATTGCCGGCTGCAAGCTGTCTCAGCCTTCTCCCGACAGGACGGGTGATAAAGCGGCTTTTGTCTATTTCCATGTACAGCAAGGATGTTCTGAGCCAATCTTCAAGCTCCTCCAGCCACCGCAAATCGTCAGACTCGGCATGGCCTTTTAGCACCAGACGAAGCAAGGTCGACGACGGATCTTGCGCTTTGTCTACTTCGTGTTTCACACGGCTGACTACTTGATCCGGGTCACCGGCGACGCTCACTTCAAGAGTTTGCCAGGTCAGAGTGCCTGTGTCGAGTCTTTCGATGTCCGGTGATGAACCTCGAGCCTTGATCGTAACATGGGCTGCAGATGCGCTACACTGGCCATCGAAGCCTGTCGGCTCATGGGTTCCGGCATATACAGTCCTCATATCATTATGCACATAGAAGGAATGCCAATGGCCTAAGGCGAGGTAATCAAGGCCGAGTCGCTGCGCAGCATCTAATGCTATGGGGAAATCATTCTCCTGGAACTTGCCGGGTATACGCAGTGAACCATGGGCTATTCCGACTACAATGGTATCCTCCTGTATGTCCTCAGGTATCTGAAACTGCCCAGTGGGGTCATTGTACGACTCTTTGGACATGACCGGGGCAGGCAGGAGTACTACTCCCGGTACCGGCGTCACAGGTTCAGAGGTCCGCAAGATATGTACGTTTGGGGGAAGGAAATCGGTGAATGCTGAACGGCTGTAAATAGAATCAGCGGTCAGAGGATCGTGATTGCCTGGGAGCACATAAACGGGTATCGGGGAACATGCGGAAAGAGCCTCAGCCACGCGGTGAGCAGCTTCATTATGCACGAGGTTATTTTCAAAGAGGTCGCCTGCAATAAGCACAAAGTCAACCTGCAGTTGGGAAGCTATGCGAATAAGCTGTTTTGCCGTATCAAGGCGGGCCTTGCGGACACGTTCCGCCACATCCGCCACGCGGCTCGCCTTCATACCTATTTGCCAATCTGCGGTGTGGAGAAAAGACACCAATTCTATCACCATCCTAATAAGACCGGTGCCTCCAGCCCGGGTTTAGCAATGGAACGCTTGACTTACTGAAATTACATTCTTCATTGGCATTCATATTCCTTCAGCTTCCAACAATGGCATTTATACTCAACACAGGTGGATGGCAGGTTCCTTCGCGTTTGATAGTATTGGACTATCTTGGGAATACTCTTAGAAGATTCAGTTCCCTTGCCATAGAGTGGTAAGTTATGGAAGTGGATCGTGTACCGCAAAATAGGATCAAGCGAGACGAAAGAGAGGCACCAGTAATGACGTTGAAAAGTCTATATGTAGGGAATCTGCCCTACCATGTTACCGAAGAGGATGTCCGCAGTCTGTTCGCAGACTATAGTCCGGCCGGCGTTCGAGTCATTCCCGACAAGGGTTTTGGTTTCGTTGAGGTGGCTGAGGACGCAGCCGACGATGCCATTGCTGCACTAAACGGAGTCGATTTCCAGGGGAGGAGCCTAACTGTGAACGAGGCTCGTCCAAGGCCGGAGCGGACAGGTGAAGGCGGTTATCATCGCAGACGGTAAGTAGCAGGAAAACTTAGTCTTGACGATTTTGTCGTGACGTGTAGGGATATTCTATTAGTAAAGAGGCCTGCCCGTGTGTTATCTTGTGGTCGGGCCTCCTGTCTTTCTATGCCTTCTACGGGAAGTCGCCGGCTTAATCTTCCAGACACGCAAGGGATTCACAGCACTCGCATTCGTTCTCTCTGCCTTCTTCAGTAACGGCATGTCTTCTCAATTTCCGTGTTGATGTCTATCCACACAACGACTACAATAGTTATGAACATATGATTAATACTCAAATAACCGAGCGCTTGAGGTGAAAGGAATGCCAAGGAGTGATGGCACCACAGGTTCTATCGGGTCTCTTCGCAGAGATGCCAAGACCAAGGTGACTGTTGTAGTTGACAACTTGGTACGGAGACAGAAGTTGTGGGGCGAACATGGGCTGTCCCTGCTAGTTGAGATCGAGGGACGGAGAATACTTCTTGACATCGGACAGTCCGGGGAAGTCCTTATTCATAACTCAGCAGCGCTTGGGCTGAATCTCAAAGATGTAGACTGTGTTGTGCTAAGTCATGGCCACTACGACCATACAGGAGGTCTTCCCGCCCTACTTAATATGGTAAGGCATGTCAACCTGTATGCGCATCCCAAAGTGTTTGAGAAAAAGTACACGAAAAGTGGCCGAAATGGCTCGCTTACTTGGGGAGAGATTCGTGTTAGGGAGTGCCGGCATTTCGCTTGAAGTCTAAGATCCAAATAGATGTCTAGGTCTTCTTCATATATAATCAAGCAAGTCATGCCAGAGGCTCAGAAAGAAGGATGAGTTAGAGCATGTTCTACAATGAGAAGGTCCTTGAGCATTTCTTTGATCCAAAGAACATCGGCGAGATTGAAGATGCGGACGGAATCGGAACAATCGGGGATCCCGAATGCGGTGATTGCATAAAGGTGTACATCAAGGTCAGGGACAGGCGACTCGTTGACGTCAAGTTCAAGGTTTACGGATGTCCTGCAGCCATCGGAACCAGTAGTATCACTACTGAGCTTGCCATAGGCAAGCCCCTGGAAGAAGCTTATCAAATTGGCGAAGAGGATGTTGTCCGTGCTCTAGGCGGTCTACCGGATCAGAAGATCCACTGTTCTGTTTTGTGTCCTGCTGCGCTCAGGCTGGCTATCCTTGACTACATTTCCAGACTCAAGGCGAAGAAGC
>DGZL01000129.1:21159-22625 GCA_002398515.1 Firmicutes bacterium UBA4981 | reverse complement strand
TGAGGGGAAGCAGGCTGAGAATCAATAGCGTCGGAGAACCGGTTTTGTAAGAGATTACTTGCTGTTTGGAGATGGCAAGTGCAACAAGAGCTCCTTACTCTTCCCTAGTTATTTGACGTTGTGGGACAAAATTCCTCTTGCTGCAATAAATGCGTGAGAATATCAGCAGCATCTTCCCATCGAGTTACTACATGAGATATAATATGGACTAGGCAACTGCGTAATCCACAACGTTAATTAGCAGGTATCCGGCATTTCATGTATGTGCGTGTGGAATGCCAATGCAGGGTTAGGTTCCTAATTGACTATGGTTAGAAGGGGGCTTGAACACAAATGCTCAAGCGATTTCCAGTAGTTGTAGTAGCAATCGTGGCAATGGTGGCGTTGATTGCAGGGGGCGTCGTGTCAGCCGTCGATGTTATCAGCCCCAGTCCGGATCCTAACGAAAACCCTGATGCAAACTTGGAAGTAGATTCTGAAGCGGATCCTGAACCGGATGTTGATGAGGATACGGGACTTGCTCCGGAGCCGGGTCTTGATCCTGGTGAGGGCACCGATGATGATGGGGAAGGAGATCCTGACCCCGAAGATGAAGACATAGTCAACAATATCTTCGCGCTAAACATCATCCAGGCTTATCCAGAACTTAATCTCACTGAAGCCGATGTTGCGGCATTAAGAGAGGCCGGGTTCGGTTGGGGTGAGATAAGCATTGCTTGTGGCATCGCTGTGAACTCAGGAGAATCCCTGGATAACATCATAGCTCTGGTGAGTGAAGGCACAGGATGGGGTGAGATTGCCGAGTCTCTTGGTATGGAAGGCAGGGCATTCGGCCAATATGTCAGGGGAGTCATCGGCAAAGGGCACGCTTACGGCAAGAATGAAGATAAACAGAGTGAGCTGGATGATGCAGCATCAATGGATATGGTGATTGAGGGTTACGGCCTCTCTGAGCAAGATGTGACCGACATGATAGAACTCGGTTATAGCGCAAAGGACGTGCTTTGCGCTGTGAGCCTTGTGGCTTCTACCGGGGAGGCATCCAACCTCGAGCTCGTCCTGAAACTCCGTACTGAGAAGCAGAACTGGTCTCAGGTTGCGAAAGAGCTCGGTGTTGAGGACAATGACATGCCTGCAAGAATGAGGGCTCACAATCGTGTAGAGTTGAAGGAAGCGCTGAAGCAGGCTGTCAAAGAGCAAGTCCGGGAACAGAAAAACAAGAATAACACAGACAATAAAGGTAACGAAGGCAATAAGGATAACAAGAACAATAAAGACAAGGCTAAGCCTTCAAATTCAGGCAAGCCAGACCATGCCGGAATTCCCGGTCAAGGGGCAAAAAGTTCAGAAAAAGACAAGGACAAGGGTTCTTCCGGTAAGTAGCTAATCTGCGCTGTTTATGTAGATCATAGACTAAGTGAAGTAGGAATCTACGAAGCGCTAAGTCTGGGATTCCGGAATCCCAG
>DGZL01000129.1:10975-20945 GCA_002398515.1 Firmicutes bacterium UBA4981 | reverse complement strand
CTTTGGTAGTGAAGAGGTTCGAAGAAAGTAAGGGGCCCGACAGCTTGCGAAGCAAGCGTCGGGCCTCTCGTATTCATGCGAGATTCAGCTTCCATCAAAGCTGATCCCTGAACTACTCTCTTACCGAGATGTCACATTGCGGTCAAAACGTCGCCTTATCGTGGGATGACCAGCTTCTGGCCGGCCCAGATGACATTGGCGTCTGTAATCCCGTTAGCGTTCATTAGTGCCTGAAGCGACACTCCGTGTCGAGTTGCGATTGCCCAAAGGGTGTCCCCGGGTTCTACGATATAGGTTCTGCTTCCGTAGATTGTGCTTACCCCACTCGTAGTAGTGGCTGTACCGCCACCGGTAGGTGTCTGAACCCACGAGCCACCGTTCTGAACGACTATCACCTGACCTACCCATAGAGCATGCGCGTTTATGTCAGGGTTTAGCTCAATGAGCCTGTAGATGGTTACTCCCTGCCTCGCTGAGATCGCCCAAAGGGTGTCCCCGGGCCGCACGTAGTAAACGATACGTCCACCTGTCCCTGAGTCCGGATACTGGGTAACAGGCGGACCCGGAATCGGGTAGTTGGAGGTTAGGTCATAAGCTGCCACTGTTGGCCCGTTCTCTCCCCAGTATGTGAACGAGGTCTTTGCCTTCTTTGCGACTGTCGCAGCGTCCTCAGGCTTAGTGATCTCACGGACATTATTGATTGTCCAGATCATCCGTGCCCCGGAACCGAAAGGTTGGATTAGCTGAACGACGTATGCCCGTCTCCCATGCTGTACAAGAACCTTTGCTTCGCCGGTTCCTGAGTAATTGCCCACTTCCACCTTGCTGAACAGAGTGAAGGTGTCGGTTGAAGGATTCAGACCAAGGTCTTGTCCCTCAAGCCGGGCAACCTCCACCGGGTCGAGCCGCCACAGGTGATAGCCCTGGTTTACCTGCAACTGTATCCCGTATAGAGTCTGCCAATCTATAGTCACAGGTCCTGTAGTGACTGCTGACTCAGACGAAATGGTTCCCGTATAGTAGACCTGCCCGTTTTGTCCGGCCCTAAACGATGGGTGAACCGGCAGTCCGCTTGTGGACCTTTGCAAGGTCGCTTCTCCTGCCAGAGCGGTCGCTGCTACTGATGCAACCATGGTGACGACCAGTCCGACGGTAACTGCGTATTTCTTCAGATGATACAAAAAACATCTCCCCCTCTGCGGCAGAAGCCGCTAGGTAAAGTATGGCATTGAGGGTGTTGTCACCCTCCCGGCTATGATACCTATCCAGCGTAGGGCTGTCACCCCACAAATGATTCCACAATATGAAAAGAGCGGAATCGGGATGGATCTCGCCTGACTCATATAAGATTTTTTAGAAGGGATTTGAGAATTTTCAGCGAATTTTGCTTGTATGAATAGCATTGTGGATGGATCCAGGACCAATGGTTAGCTGCAAGAAGCATGGATAATCCTTAGAAAGGGAGACTAACGTGTCAACAATATTCGTCAACGGCGGGACTCTTACTTATGAAGATGTCGTAGGGGTTGCGCGCTATCATGAACATGTGGGAATTGCTACTGAGGTTCGGGATAAGGTTGACAGGAGCCGCCAGGCAGTAGAGTCTATCTTAACTCAGGACAGAGTAATCTATGGAGTCAACACCGGCTTTGGCCATCTTGCCTGTGTCAGAATCTCTTCTGATGAGCTCTGTAAGTTGCAGGAGAACCTTATCATGAGCCATGCGTCAGGGACAGGCGCTCCTTTTGCCGATGAAGTAGTAAGGGCTATGATTCTTCTACGTGCCAACTCCCTCGCTAAAGGCTTGTCCGGAGTTAGATACGAACTAATCGAGACTTTGGTGGCTCTGGTCAATCATGATATCTGTCCGATTGTTCCTTGCCAGGGTTCCCTTGGAGCTTCAGGCGATCTTGCGCCCCTCGCTCATCTGGCCCTTGCCCTCCTCGGTAAAGGGAAGGTCAGGATGGGCGGTGTGCTGATGGACGCTGATGAGGCTCTGCGGAGAACCGGAATTTCACCTCTTCAGCTTATGCCTAAAGAAGGCTTGGGCCTCATAAACGGCACACAAGCCATGACTGCTTTAGGCGCTATTGCGCTGTACGACGCTATGCTATTGGCAATGACTGCTGATGCTGTTGCGTGCCTGTCCATCGAAGCTTTGAGAGGGATTCCCGATGCTTTCCGCGCCTGTCTTCACCAAGCCAGACCCCATCGGGGCCAGATGGAATGTGCAGAGCTCGTTAGCCGGTTGCTGCAAGGAAGTCAGCTTGTGAGCGCTCAGGGCGAGCTGCGAGTGCAGGATGCATATTCACTCAGGTGTGTACCTCAAGTTCATGGCGCCACCAGGGATGTCCTGGGATATGTAAGCAAGGTGATCAATACAGAGATAAACTCAGCCAGTGATAATCCTTTGGTTTTCCCGGATGGTAGTGTGATATCAGCAGGCAATTTCCATGGCCAGCCTGTGGCGTTCGCCATGGATTTCCTGTCAATTGCCGTTGCCGAGCTTGGAAATATATCTGAGAGGCGCATCGAGCGGTTACTAAACCCGACTCTATCGCAGCTTCCGGCTTTTCTCGCGGCACACAGCGGTATCAACAGCGGCTTCATGATTCCCCATTACACTGCTGCATCCTTAGTATCTGAGAATAAGATCCTTTGTACGCCTGCAAGCATAGACTCTATTCCGGTATCCGCAGCCCAGGAAGACCACGTTAGCATGGGGACCACTGCTGCGCGAAAGGCCAGGGCGGTTGTGGGGAACGTTGCCCGCGTCCTCGCTATTGAACTCATGTGCGCTTGTCAGGCAGTAGAATTTAGAGGGCCTGAGAAACTAGCCCCTCTGACTCGCAAGATCTACGACTTGGTTAGGGAAGTCGCAACTCCCCTTGAAGATGATCGCTGGCTGTATCCTGACATTGAAGCAATCTCTGAGTTGGTTGTAAAAGGCGAAATAGCGCAAGCGGTCAAAGCTGCCAAGTAGTACTGAGTAATATGCCAGGCCTATCTAGGTAATATATAACGCTCATCTAGGCATCATGTCAGCCCGTCTACCGGTCTGGCCAATGTGCTAAGCCTATCTTGGCATTACGCCGGCCGTTCTACCTGTCCGAGTGATATATCGGGCTTATCTAAGTAACATGCCGGAATCACAGGTTGCCCCAAATGCCTCAGGTATGATAAGGGCTTTACGTGATTCCTATCATATATCGTGTGTATGAAGCTACCTATTACAAGCGCCAGGCGAGTGGGAGGGTGGTTAGGATGAGGCTAAGGTTCGCAAAACTCAACCCGGCGGGTAATACCACGATACTTGTTCTGGATCCGGTCCATGAATCTATCCATGCAAAGGTGGCAGCGGATCTGATGCATCCTGCTGTCCTCGGCGGAGAGCAGGTGGGCTTTGTTACGCTCATGACAGGAGGGCCGGTTGCGGCTTCCATGCGAATGATGGGCGGTGAGTTCTGCGGTAACGCAGCTAGATCCCTTGGAGCCTATCTAGCGTCAATAAGGCATCCGGCAATGAGAGTCATGAAAGATAATAGCAACCTACTACAAGGACTTATCCAAGTACAAGGTCTGGATGAGCCTGTCCTTGTCGAGGCCGAACTGGACAGAGAGGAGCTGCCGCATCGGGCATCATGCGCGTTTCCCGGGGTGCCTGAGGTCAAGTTTTATTTCGTGGAGGCTCTCTCATGGACTGCAACCGGGCTTGACAGGAACATTCGCGTCCTACCGTGTCTCAGTCCTAAAGATGTGCTCGAGTCATGGCTGGGAGAGGTTTCGCTGAGGATCCGGCCGACGGTTGTGGCACTGGTCCGATTGGAGGGAATCACACACATAGTTGTCGATGCAAGGGACTATCGTAAGGAAGAGAGTGTTCTTTTGGAGCTGGGAGATGCCTTGGGCCTGGAGGATGAGGCATGTATAGGCTTGATCTTCCGTCACGGATTTGATGAGATAGTACCTTTGGTGTATGTTGCAGCCACTGATACGTTTGTCTGGGAGTCAAGTTGCGCTTCAGGTTGTGCCTCTGCAGCATTAGCCTATGCGACGGCCCTGGGAGAACCAGGTTCTTACGACTTTAGACAGTCCGGCGGCACTCTGTCCGTCAGTGTCAGGCCGCCTAATGTTCAGCGGGATCCGTCGATTCCTTATGCCACAGTCAGCGGAGAGGTGAGACTGGTAGCAGAAGGCACTGTTTTCATTGATACAGTCTTCATCCATTGACTTGGCGTTGACTTTGCCGATTAACTAAGCCCGCGACTGAGATCTTGCGCTTTGCTGAAGAATAGTGTAGTATTTATACAAAAGAAATAGCCAATAGTAGATCTTCGGGGCAGGGTGAGGCTAGAGCTCCTAGCCAATTCCCGACCGGTGGTAATGCCGAAAGGCAAGTCCACGAGCCGCAAATGCGGTTGAGCCGGCGCAAAACCGGCACCGACGGTAAAGTCCGGATGGGAGAAGGTCGCAAGCTGACGCAAGATGCTTGTCGTGGCTTGAAACTCTTAGAAATTGCAGCCCTGAGGTCTATTGCCCAGGGTTCTTCCATTTTTCTTAGGTAGCATGTTCCCTCGGCGCCACATGCCGCCTACGGCAAAACACCGGATTCTCTGGATCCTGGGCGACAAAGGCTATAAAGGAGGTTGCCTTGATTGATGACTCAAAAGACCAGAAAGATTGTCATGCTAGGTGTGCTTGCATCTGTAGCAGTTCTTCTATCCCTCGCTAATTGGCCCATATTCCCGTCAGCTCCACATCTTCGATTTGAGACAGCTGACGTGCCTGTATTAATTGCAGGATTCGCTTTTGGGCCTGGCGCAGGGTTGCTGGTGACTTTCATTATGGCCGTCTTGATGGCTGCCATCACAGGCCTTGACGGGGCAGTCGGAGCCTTAATGCATTTCCTCAGTACAGGCAGCTTGGTGCTGGCTGCAAGCTTTGTGTACAGACGCTACCATACGCTTGGCGGCGCTATAGCAGGTCTTATGTTAGGCTCTATCGCGCAGACTTTGGCAATGCCTCTTGTGAATCTGGCAATCGTTCCTATAATATACGGTTTCTCCAGAGACCAAGTAGCAGGCATGCTCCCTATACTTTTTGCCTTCAACGGTGTCAAAGCCGGACTGAGTTCCGTTATTACGTTTCTTGTGTATAAGCGCGTATCCTGGTTACTCAAGGGTTTAGTGGCAGAAAGCGAAGACGATAAGATTACTAGGAAGGCACAAGAAACTTCTACTCAATATTGATAAGCTGCCTAGGCAACGCTAAGCAACGCACACGCAGCGCTAGGGTAATGTCTACGCAGTGCTAGGGGCAACACGCAGCGCTATGATAAGCTTAGATAATGATTAGGGCGCCGAATGCGTGTCCGGCGGACGTTTGACTACAGGGATGCCTAGCTTTCGAAGAGAAGACTCAGGAACTCTCCGGGTTCCATAAATATCCGCTACTGTGTGGCAGGACTATTAATGAGCGGTGTCGAATATTTAACGATGCCTAACGGTCTATAGGAGGAGTAGATTTACTCTGTGAGACTAAAAAACACGCTTTGGGGGTGATAATGCCATACCACAATTGAGCAGAGTGAAGGGTTTCCAAAAAACTATAATTCATTAAGTAGACTAAGAAGGAGAGTAGATACAATGAAGAAGTTTGTAATTTGCTTATTGGTTTTGACGTTTCTAATTAGCGCGATAGGTGTTGCGGGGACCGCAGCCCCTGCGTACAAGATTGGGCTTGTGACTGGAACAGTCTCCCAAGGTGAGGATGAGTATCGAGCTGCAGAGAAGATGAAGGCTAAATATGGTGATATGATAAAGCACGTCACCTATCCTGACAACTTCATGCAGGAACAGGAGACCACCATAGCCCAGATTACAGGCCTTGCTGCAGATAAGGATGTCAAAGCTATTGTAGTTAACCAGGCAGTTCCTGGCACAGTTGCAGCTATCAGGCAAGTACGGGATTTGCGTCCGGATATTATTTTCCTACTGGGTGTCCCTCATGAGGATCCTCCGATAGTCAACGCTACTGCCGACCTTGCATTTGAAACAGACCAGGAAGCTCGAGGAGTGACAATTGTCAACCTTGCAAAAGAGCTCGGAGCCAAGTACTTCCTCCACTACTCCTTCCCAAGACATATGTCTATGGATCTTTTGGCGAAGCGTCGCGACATCATGAAGGCTCAATGCGAAAAAATCGGGTTAGAGTTTGTTTTTGTGACTGCTCCTGACCCAATGGGAGAGTCCGGCATACCCGGCGCTCAGCAGTTCATCCTTGAAGATGTTCCGAGACAGGTTGATAAGTACGGGAAGGATATCGCTTTGTTTAGCACCAACTGCGGCATGCAGGAGCCCCTTATTATTTCAGCGCTGAACACAGGCGCAATCTTCCCTGAACAGTGCTGCCCGAGCCCGACTCACGGTTACCCGGCAGCCCTGGGCCTTGAGATCACTGACGAGTTGAAGGGCAACATCCCTGGAATCCTAAAGGCTATCAATCAGGCTATTGTTTCAAAGGGTGGCGCAGGACGGTTTGCCACATGGCCGGTTCCCACCAACTACCTACTTGTTGAGGCTTGCGTAGAGATAGCCCGTGACACAGTTGAAGGCAAGATGGAACTTGGCGATATGGACGCTGTTAATGCCAGATTGGAAGCTGCGGCCGGCGTCCCCATGGGTATCAACAAGCTCGATAAGGAGAAGGGGAACTTCTATCTCATAACCAGTGGTTCCGTTGTGTTTGGGAAAGACGAATTCTAATTGACAAGAAGCAATTCATAAAGTGAGGTGCATGGGTGCCGGGTAATCCACACCCGGCGCCCTTTCACCTTTAAGTGGCCGGAATGGCGGACATCTGAATCAAGTTAGAATTCGCCTTCAGTTGTCTTAGTTGATCTTGTACTGTGAGAAGGGAAGAACAAGAACATGGAACGAGCACGACGAGTCCTGGAAATGAAGGGTATTACAAAACAGTACTTTGGCAATACCGTCCTAAATGATGTCTCTATCGACCTTTGCCCCGGTGAAATTCACGCTCTTGTCGGTGAGAATGGGGCAGGTAAGTCAACTCTCATGAATATCCTTTTCGGCATGCCTGTAATTCATAGTACAGGCGGCTTTTCCGGGGAAATACTCATTGACGGAAAAAAGGTGGAGCTTCTGTCTCCTGCTGCAGCCATGCAAGCGGGAATCGGTATGGTTCACCAGGAATTTATGTTGTTGCCGGGATTTACTATTACAGAAAACATCAAACTGAACCGTGAAACAACGCGCAAGAACGCGCTGAGCAGACTACTCAAGTCTGAATTCTTAGACTATCTTGATGTTCCCGCTATGCGTAAGGATGCCAGGACCGCTTTGGACCGTCTTGACCTGTCTATTGATGAATGGCTGCCGGTAGCCGGCCTTCCTGTGGGATATATGCAGTTCATCGAGATTGCCAGAGAGGTTGACAAGAAGGAAGTCAAAATCCTGGTCTTTGATGAACCTACAGCTGTCCTAACTGAGACCGAGGCTGACCGCCTCTTAGGCTCGCTGCGTAGGCTTGCTGCAGACGGAATTGCCATTTTATTCATCACACACCGCTTGGATGAAGTCATGGATGTAGCGGACAGAATTACAGTCCTTCGCGACGGTGAGACTGTAGCAATGCTAAATCGGGATGAAGCAGTCGTTGAGCGAATCGCTGAGTTGATGGTGGGAAGAAAGGTAGAAAAGGTGGAGCTCCCTCCGCGTGACACGGATCCCAGTGACAAGGACATAGCGCTCACCATTAACGACCTGCTAGTGGATATGCCCGGCGAGATGGTTCGCGGACTGTCCTTGTCCGTGCGACGTGGCGAGATCCTCGGTATCGGGGGATTGGCCGGCCATGGAAAACTGGGTATCGCCAACGGGATAACGGGCCTCTATTCTGCTTCAGGTCATGTCAGCAAGAACGGGGACAATATCCCCCTTAATTCGCCTGAGCAGGTTCTATTGAAGGGGCTTGCATTTGTCTCTGAAGACAGACGCGGCGTCGGCCTGCTGCTTAATGAGCCTATTGATCGAAACATCGGGGTCACTGCTATGCAGGCCCAACACAAGTTCCTTCGGCCTTGGCCCCATTTCTTGCCTGCGCTGAGGTTAGAGAACCGAGGAGAGCTTAGAGCTTACGCCGAGGCGATGATACGTAAACTGGACATAAGATGTCTGGGCCCGAATCAACCTGTGCGGAGCCTTTCCGGAGGCAATCAGCAAAAGGTATGTGTGGCTAAGGCACTTGCGCTTGAGCCTGAGATTCTTTTTGTTTCTGAGCCGACGCGAGGTATTGACGTCGGCGCCAAGAGGCTTGTCCTGGATCTTCTGGTCCGCCTTAATAGAGAGCATAATGTGACCATAATCATGACTTCCAGTGAGCTCGGGGAGCTGCGAAAGATATGCGACAGAGTCGCTATTGTGTACCGTGGCAGACTCGCCGGGATCTTGCCGCCTGATGCCTCTGACGCCGAGTTCGGATTGATGATGGCAGGCAGAGTCAGGAAGGAGGCGATCTAGACATGGCGCATAGACTTAGGCAAACTGTTGAACATATAGGAGTTCCACGGCTGATGATCGCCGGGTTCCTTGTAATTATATTCATCATAGCATACCTTACTGATATGTCTGTGCCTCAACTCATTACAGACTCTCTTGTCAGAGTCGGGATGAACGGCATAATTGTCCTGGCAATGGTTCCGACGATAAGTTGCGGAGTAGGCCTTAATTTCGGCCTACCGCTGGGAGTGCTCAGCGGTCTTGTAGGTGCTCTCATTAGTATGGAGAGGGGTCTGACAGGCTTCTCCGGTCTATTTGCTGCTATTGCATTTGCTGTTCCCATAGCAGTAGTCGTAGGATACCTTTACGCATTGCTCTTGGAAAGCGTGAAGGGGCAAGAGATGATGGTGGGAACTTATGTAGGATTCTCCACCGTAGCAGTTATGTGCGTCTTCTGGCTGATGGCGCCGTTTAAGAACCCGGAACTCATATGGGCAATCGGAGGGAAGGGGCTAAGATTTACATTGACCTTGGGGAACCATTTTGGCAAGGTTCTCAATAACTTCGCGGTATTCCGATTGTTCGGGGTCAAGATATCGGCAGGACTCCTAGGCTTCTTCTTGTTATTCTGCCTACTTATCTACTTGTTCTACAGGACCAAGCTAGGCATAGCTATGTTGGCTGCAGGAGCGAATCCCGTGTTTGCCAGATCTGCAGGTATAGAAGTACGCAGAATGAAGGCGGTAGGGGTTGTTCTGTCGACTGTTCTGGCGGCTATAGGCATAATCGTGTATGCGCAAAGTTATGGATTTCTTCAGCTTTACATGGCGCCTCTGATGATGGCGTTTCCTGCGGTAGCTGCGATCCTAATAGGCGGAGCCAGCTTGCAGCGAGCGACTATACTCAATGTCATCATCGGCACGGTGCTGTTCCAAACCCTGTTGACCACTGCTCTACCTGTTACAAGCAGAGTGATCCAGGGTGACATTTCAGAGGTAGCCAGGCTGATTATTTCCAACGGCATGATCCTTTACGCATTGACACGTTCGACAGGGGGTAAGTAGCAAATGACACAGAGTTCGGAGCCGAAAACAGTCGAATCCGGCCGAAAAGTCAGCTTGGACATACGCCACATAATCTCAACTAACGGTGTGCCCATATTGTTCCTTGCGCTCTCTATCACGATGGCGCTGGTTGCAGGGCTTAATTTTACGTTTCTCCTCAATGAGGTAATAACCAGACTTGCCCGCAACTCTTTGCTGGTGTTATCACTTTTGATTCCGGTTACTGCAGGAATGGGACTGAACTTCGGTATAGTAATCGGCGCAATGGCAGGACAGGCTTCAGTAATTGCCGTGACCTACTGGGGTATTACAGGCGTTCGGGGATTCCTGTTGGCTTGCTTGCTCTCCACGCCTTTTGCGACAATTGCAGGATGGCTTGCGGGACTG
>DGZL01000129.1:6223-10767 GCA_002398515.1 Firmicutes bacterium UBA4981 | reverse complement strand
TTGCAGGATGGCTTGCGGGACTGGTGCTGAACCGAGCAAAGGGACGTGAGATGATTACCAGTATGATACTGGGCTTCTTCGCCAACGGTATTTATCAGCTAATCTTCCTTTTCCTTGTAGGGCCCATAATCCCTCTTAAGAGTGCGGCAATGCTGTTGCCTCAAGGGATTGGTGTGCGGAATACGGTTGACCTCATTAATATTGCCCAGTCTCTTGACAAGATCTGGAGGCCTGTCGTCGGCGGAGTGCGTATCCCCGTTGTCACGTTGCTTGTCGCTTTAGGAATGTGCGTGATTATTGCCTTCCTGATGAAGACCAAAATGGGTCAGAACCTCCGTGCAGTCGGCCAGGATATGAATATAGCTGAGGTAATGGGTATCAAGGTGGATAAGACCAGGATCATCGCGATGATCCTTTCTACGGTCATAGCAGGCTGGGGACAGCTGGTATTCTTGCAGAACATCGGTACGTTAAATACCTACAACAGCCATGAACAGGTTGGCATGTTTTCTATAGCAGCTCTTCTTGTGGGAGGAGCATCAACCAGGCGTGCTACGATTTTCCAGGCAGTGGTTGGCGTTGCTCTGTTCCATACGCTCTTTGTGGTTTCGCCCCTGGCAGGACAGAGGCTCTTCGGAGTGCCGCAAATCGGTGAGTACTTCCGCGTGTTTGTGGCTTACGGCATTATTGCTGTTGCGCTGGCTCTCCATGCCTGGCAGGGCCGACAGGTTCGGCGAGAGGCTATTCGCGAGGCTATGCTTACAGAATAGGCCTATTGGGCAGCGCTGTCCTACAGGGCTGACAGACCCATTGTGTGGAGTTGTTATTCGGGACGCTCTGCTTCATACTGAAGAGGCAGGGCGTTTTCATTGACGCATCGCCAGTTCATGTCCGATTATCGCAGCGCCGTATGCCCCTGCGAACTGTGATGCGTCGGGGACCACTACCTTGAGTGATAATTTCTTCTCAAGAGAAAGCCTGACGCCTTCGTTCTTGCTGACCCCGCCGGTCATGACAACATCAGGGACAAGTCCGACTCTGTGAACCATCCCAAGCAGTCGGTCGGCTACTGCGTCGCACAAGCCACGGATTATCGCATCAGGCGCTATTCCCCTGGATAAAAGGCTGATTACCTCGGATTCGGCAAATACGGTACAAGTGCTGGAGATATTAGCCGGCTTCCTCGCAGTTTTCCACATGCGCCCGAAGTCCAAAAGGGACATCCCTAATCTTTCTGCCATCACCTCAAGGAACCTTCCTGTTCCTGCAGCGCATTTGTCGTTCATCACAAAATCCGCTACCATCCCATCTTCATCGAGGCGAATGACCTTGGAGTCCTGGCCACCGATGTCTATTACAAGTCCCGCTCGAGGGACTAAGGCTTTCGCTCCTCGACCGTGACATGTGATTTCCGTTATCGTCCTGTCTGCCTCTTCGACCTGGGTGCGCCCATAACCTGTTGAGACTGTGTACAAAACATCCTTTTGAGTCAGCTCTCTATTACTGAGTAGACGCCTTATGCATTCTCCTGCCGTAACATTCAGATCCGTTCCTGTGGGCAGCATAAAAGTGGACAAGATCTGCCCGTCCAGAAGGAGGACTCCCTTGGTTACGGAGGATCCTACGTCAATTCCCATTACATATGAGCCGGGTTTCAACTTACTGTCTCACCTCGAGTTTCTGATGTTTCGCGACTCCATAAGCTCCACAAAAGCTCCTAGCCTTGTCAAGGACTGGGCTTCGCCGCTGTTCCTCGCATCTACTCCGTCCCCGTCGAGATTCAGGAAAGGGATCCCTTTTTTTCTCAGGTAGTCTGAAAGAACAGAGGCGCCGCCGTTATGTTGTCTGCATCCCCATTGGGCAAACTGCACTACACCGTCGACAGAGAACTCCCCGACTATTCGGTTGATTACTTCAAGCCGACGCTCTATCGGCCCCCATCCGGGATTAGACATGATCTTCTTGGCCAGGCTTACATATGGATCCCTTGCATCCAGAGGATCCCAGTACATATAGCTGAATTCTTCAAAAGCAATAGAGACCTCGCACTCGTCCTCAAGGTAGTCAAAGAGCCTGGGACTATAATACGGCCTCAAGTTCAACCAAGCAAGTCTGAACCGCTCATTCCTGACAGGATACTCACCTGATTGGACAATATCTCCGGCATGTTTCGCAAGAGCCTGATAGAACTTGGTAAGCCACGGGCTTCCCCATGACCAAAGAAACAATACTACGTAGCTTAACGCTTCTCGGCCGCGCCACGGAGATGGAATGTTGGTTCGTAGATTGCAGAGATCGAGATAGTGACTACAAGCAGCGTTTGAGTTTGCGATAGCTTCATCCATGTGATCCTTGGACAGGCCCGGCACTTCTTGTTCCAAGCTTTGCGCGACTTCCTCTATCTGTTTTCCCAACCTATCCAGCGATTGAAGAGAATTCGTATAAGGCACATCCAGTATGTAGAAAGGACAATCGTGATACTGACTTATCTGATACAAGGATCGTTTACCTCCGTCGCAAAGATGTGATGATACGACTACGGCAGCAGGCTTAGGGGCAAGTTCAAGGACGGAAGCTCCCACTCCTGCCCTGTGGAAGCTGCAAAGATCCGGGGAATACCAGAGAGATTCACATACTGCAAGGCTTTCCTTGGCAAATCCGAAACTTGCTGCGAATCCTGACGCAGCCTCAGGCAAAAAAGGCACCCCTCCCAGGCCGTAGATGAGTTCATTGGGGACAAACGCGCTGGTGAAGATGCAAGGTTTCTCTCTCAGATATGCGTGTTTGAAATCGTCCGCAAAGCACCGGATGGCGTTAATCTGATAGGGCGTCCCGCCCCGCCTTTCCATATAGTTAATTACCAGTTTCGCTGCACTGTGAACCCAGCTCTTCCGTGCAAGGGCCCGGATGACCTTGATCCGTCGGGTTTCGCCCGCTATTTCCCGGTGTGATTTCGTTGTCTTGACTCCTTCCGGTGCCATCTGTGTTTACCTGCCTTCAAGCATTTCTCGAAATGCTTCTACCCGTGTCAGAGCCTGGCCTGTCTTTCCCACTCCGTATTGACCTTCAAGGAGAAGCACAGGGAGCCTGCCCAAAGCCTTGAGACTTTGTCTTATCTCTATGAAATCGTAGTATGCCTGGTCACAGAATTTGGGAGCGAAATAGACGAGTCCTTTAGCGCCGTGATCTGATGCAAGTTCGTAGAGGCGTTTTATCCGCTCTGTGCCCTGAAACATTCGTGGACAGGGCGCTTTACTGAGGTAGGCCTCAGCCAATGCATGAAAGAGCCGAGATGTGGTCTTGTTGTCCACAACGAAGTCGTACGTCCTTGAGGGGAGGCATGAATCAATAAAGACTACGTCCAGGCCTGCATTTTCAATGCACTCTATAAGTGATGAATCCAGCAAACAGGTTCCGCTGACTCCCACAGGAATCCTGCTTCTATCTTGGCTGAGGGGAGCAGGTTCAGATACTGTCTGACTTATCATCCCTCTGATTCTCTCAATAATAGTATCAAACATTCCGGGCTCAGAATCATGCGTGAGGCAGGGCACGGCTTCAGGGGCATCATGAGTGGACCGAAAATCAGCTAGGAGCTGATTGACATTGACGACAAGCTCAATCCCTCTGCCGGCGGACAGCTGTCTTTCTGACACCAAGTCAAAGACATCGGAAAGCTCCTTGCGGATTTGGTTCATGCAGTTGATAGCCAACATGAGTCTTTCAGAGAACTCGTGGCAGGGACTGATCTCTGAGTTCAGAAGCTTGGAGGCAAGGCTTTCGAGTTCCTCTGCGTAAAACGAGATCGCATCCGGGTCACGTGTGCGCGGGACATCCACAAAATAAACGGTGCGTGCCAGATTCCAGTATCTCAGCACGTCATAGACCCTACGCATTGCATCGCAAGACTCAGCGATGGCAACCACGTCGTCATCTTTGTATTGTCGGACAAATGCCCTGGCATACGCACAGAAGTCCCGGGGAAGGTATCCCTCCGTCGATGGGAGCGGTCCTTCAAATACGCCTCTTGCAGCAGGTATCCCAGCTGCAAGGGGTATTTCATATGGTATGTAACTGCATGCCAAGTGGACCATGATAATACCTCCGCCTGCGCCTATTCCGGCTCATCTCATCTCATTGGATTGAACCTGCGCAATCTGAGGGAATTCGCAACTACAGACACAGAGGAGAAGGACATAGCTGCGCCTGCAATCACTGGGGATAACAGCCCTAAGGCTGCTATCGGTATCCCGATGATGTTATAGATGAACGCCCAAAACAAATTCTGGCGGATAATGGCTATAGTGTGACGACTTAGTCTGATTGCGGCTGCAATCTGTCTCAAATCACTTCGAACCAAGGTAATATCAGACGCTTCTATTGCGATGTCAGTTCCTGTACCCATGGCGATACCTACGTCTGCTGCGGCAAGCGCAGGCGCATCGTTGATTCCATCCCCTACCATGGCGACTACCCGTCCTTCACTGCGGAGCCTTTCCACTTCCTTTGCCTTATCTTCCAGAAGAACTTCTGCCAAGACCTTT
>DGZL01000129.1:3749-6149 GCA_002398515.1 Firmicutes bacterium UBA4981 | reverse complement strand
ATTCCATCCCCTACCATGGCGACTACCCGTCCTTCACTGCGGAGCCTTTCCACTTCCTTTGCCTTATCTTCCGGAAGGACTTCTGCCAAGACCTTTTCAATCCCTGCTTGCTTTGCGATGAAATCAGCTGTACGGCGATTATCGCCGGTTAACATCACAACATCAATTCCGAGTTTTTTGAGCTCCAGAATCGCGTCTTTGGATGTCTCTTTTAGTGTATCTGCCACACCGATGATGCCCGCTGTGTTCCCGTCTACCGCAACGATCATGGCAGTCCTTCCCTGAGACTCAAGGATCCTTAGATTATTTTCAACACTCCCGGTGTCTATTCCTTGATCTGCCATTAAGCGGACAGTGCCTACCAGGACTTCTTTTGCCTGGACTTCTGCTTTCACTCCTTTACCGGGAATCGCCTGGAAACTTGAAGGTTCCGCAGGGTTTAATCCGAGGGCCTGGGCATGTTTGACGATAGCTGTCCCTAACGGGTGTTCTGAACGAAGCTCGGCTGAGGCAGCAAGTGTGAGCATGTCGTCAATTGACTCTTCTTTGTCATCTGATGTGCTGACCAGCACTACACTGACTACGGCAGGTTCCCCCTTTGTTATAGTGCCGGTTTTATCCAAGACAACGGTATCGATTTTATGCGCTCTTTCTAAGTGTTCTGCACTTCTAATCAGAATGCCTGACTCAGCGCCTCTCCCGGTCCCCACCATGATGGCTGTAGGAGTGGCAAGGCCGAGAGAACAAGGACAAGCAATTACGAGAACTGCTGTAAAGGCAAGGATTGCCCGGCCCGGATCCCCTGTGGTGATAAGCCATGCAGCGAGCGTCACTAACGCTACAATGAGCACAGCAGGGACGAAGTAACCGGCTACTATGTCAGCTATGCGCTGTATCGGGGCTTTTGACCCCTGGGCTTCCTCAACCATATCGACTATCTGAGCGAGAACAGTGTCTCGTCCGACCTTCATGGCCCGGAACTTGAAAGCGCCGTGCTTGTTGACAGTGCCACCTATGACCTGTGCTCCCGGCGCTTTTTCCACCGGTATACTTTCACCTGTCAGCATAGATTCATCCACAATGGACGTCCCTTCAATGACTATGCCATCAACAGGTATGCGCTCTCCGGGTCTTACAACTACAGTGTCCCCTTGGACGACTTCCACAGTGTCTACTTGGATTTCAGTTCCTTCTCGAATGACATAGGTCCTCTGAGGAGTAAGTTGTATTAGTCTCCTTATGGCTTCTCCGGTCTTCCCTTTGGCGCGGGCTTCAAAATAGCGGCCTAAGAGGACCAGGGTAATGATAACAGCAGATGACTCGTAATACACGTGGCCCGGAGAGACAAAGGTGTGATATGCGCTGAAGGCGTAGGCTGCCGTAGTGCCCATTGCGATGAGAGTGTCCATAGTAGCCGTCTTGGCACCGAGCGCTGAAAACGCTCCTCTGTAGAACTGCCATCCTGCGCCGAACTGGATAGGTGTGGCGATAACAAACTGAAAGTACGGGTTTTCCAGCCAGGTGGGGAGCTTGACGCCGAATAAGGGAGACAGCATTAACGACATGAGCGGAAGGGAGAATACGGCAGAGATAAGGAAATTGCGGAAATGACTCCTCATTTCCTGTTCACGTTCTTTTTCCGCTCGGTCCGGTTCGCTTCCTCGATCTTTGGTAGTGTCGATTTGTTCGGCTTCATATCCTGTATCCGTTATTGTTTGAATTATGCGTGCGGTTGAGGTCTCATGAGGAGCATAAGTGACTGTAGTTCGCCCGGTTGCCAGGTTCACAGTTGCGCTGACGACGCCGGGCGTATTTTCAAGTGCCTGCTCCACGCGACGGACGCACGAGGCGCAGTGCATACCGGTGATTCTGAATACCTGCTCTAACTTGTCTAGTGACACGCCGTAGCCCAGCTCCTTGACTTTCTCCGCCAGGGCTGCGGGTGCGGTCCGAGTGGGGTCATATGTTACGGTAGTCTTTTGTGTTGCCAGGTTTACGTTTGCAGAAAGCACGCCTTCAGTGTTTGCTAAAGTTCGCTCGACCCGGGCAGCGCATGATGCGCAACTCATCCCGGTGATTTCGAATACTTGCTTTTTTCCGTGTTCATCAGTGTTCGGGCGCATAGCTACACCCCCTCAAGTTATCGCACGAATTTCGTGAGAACGTCCATGAGTTCGTCTATAGCTTGTTCACTGCGTTCTTCCTTTATCGCGGAAGTTACGCATCTTCGCAGGTGCGATTTCAAGAGAACCGTCCCTACTTTGCTGAGAGCAGCCCTTGCAGCGATTATTTGGTTCAGTATGTCAATGCAATATCTGTCTTCCTCAATCATCCGGTAGATGTCTCTGACTTGTCCTTCAATTCGTTTCAAACGTTTTTCCAGATCTTCCTTATTGCGCT
>DGZL01000129.1:407-3520 GCA_002398515.1 Firmicutes bacterium UBA4981 | reverse complement strand
CTTATTGCGCTGTCTATGCGCTTTTCGCATCCTCCCCTTCATGCCCCGGTAAAGGATAGAACATAGTGCCATGACGTGCCGATAGGTAGCAGGTCAAACGATTCTTCGTTCGAAGGTTTCTTCGCCTGAGGCAACAGGTTATCGGCTATTGCAACGACGGGGCTTATTAAGAAAGGCCGATCCTCAATGAGGATCGGCTGAGACGTGACTTTCTTGCCGTGTATGTCTTAGTGTATCAGCATGAACAGGCCGGAGGGCACAGTGTTATAGAATGCTTTTTACAAGCACAATAGGCGTGCCTGCATCTGCAGAACCGCTGACTAAGTCAGCCAGGCTTGCGATAACGTCTTCAATTCTCCTCGGGGTAGTGCCTTCTGTAGCATCTGATTGCCTGTCTATGGGTTCATTTGCCTTAGCCCTCAGAGTATTTTCTATGTCAGAGATTCCGGTTCCTTGATACCACATTTCATCAACGATGTACTTGTACTTCAGCCCTTCGCGGTACCTGCCGGCAAGACCCGGTGTCATCCCGAAGGTAGGTTTTGGGTCAGCCAATTCATATATGCCGGTTGACGGATCGCGATAAGCACCGTCCCCGAATATCAACACTTCTATGTTTTTGCCCAGGTTCTCTGCGACCTTGACCTGTATATGCCGTGCGACTTCATCTGAACTTCGTGGAGCAAGTTTCAGCCTGTCTCCGGAAGACATGTTACTTCCGAGAAGCCCCCATTCGGACCAAGCGCCCGGAGGCGTATTGCACAGGCTTTGGAGAGTTATGCACTTATCTATGACCGGTGCAAGGACAGCCTGTGTCTCTTCGCGGTTATGGACATTTGCTACGACAACTGCGTCGGGATTAGCTTCAACAATCTTCATAGGATCGTTGGAGAAGTAAAGTGTGGCCTTGGCGCCTTGCTCAGTGATGGTAGTAGTGTAAAGGTCAACATAGTCAACTGCGGTTATAGGATGTCTGAGCCTATCAGAACCTGCTTCCTCCAAAGTTATGATATCGCTGTCGCCTTTCCCCAGCTTCTTTGCTAGATCGCGGCGCAGGATCGGATTACCCACTTCATCGGTGGGATGGGACAACTGCACTATGACCTCACCTTCTGGGACAGCTCTGGCAAGCCCCTTAAGTACCAGCCAAAATCTGTTACGGCTCAAGATGGGGAATAAGACTCCGAGCCTTGCGGAAGGTTCGATTTTCAGCTGTTTGCGCGCTTCTTCAGCAATATCATCGATAGTGACATAGTTGTCCTGTGCTCTTGCCACTACTGACTCAGTAACGCAAACAGTATCCCCTGAAGCCAGTAGGCCGTCATTGTGGCACTTGGCCAGCGCATCGTAGGTCATCTGAACTATATCAGATCCAGGAACGACCACTCCTATCTTGATGCCGAATGCCGATACCCCTATGTACTCAGGTAATCTTGTCACTTTTCAACATCCCTTTTCTCCATGAAGTTTGGCATATGAGTCCGCTTATAGAATATACCTGAAATGTCTCACTTTAGCAATGTCAATGCTTTACGCTGCAAGTCCGTGCTTTTAGACCTCAGAAGATTAGGAAAGAACATAACCCTCATCTTGTGCAGGTCGGCGTTGGGAAGTTAGGCAAAAAAATTAGGATTCTGCCACACGGCAAAACCCTATATTGAAAATGGCGCGCCCGGCAAGATTCGAACCTGCGGCCTTCTGATCCGTAGTCAGACGCTCTAATCCACTGAGCTACGGGCGCGCGAAAATATCCATCAGCAAAGACGATCTTTTGTGCAGCTTGGCTTCTCATTTCTAAGCTACTTCCCATTTGCTATAATAGCATAACTTACAGAGGCGTTCAAGAGTTACAAAGGCCTCACAAAGTCATAAAGGGGTCACAAAAGTCTCATACAAATGGGAAGTTGATGAGTTTCGCAGAGAAGAACTTTATTGTACAAATAGCTGTATAAGATAGACAGTCACGATTGCGCCTACAGCGACTTCCAACAGGCCTTTTTCAAAGAAAGCCAAAATAAGAGCAACTATCATTCCGATTGAGGCGGAAGTTATATCTCCGGTAGAACATAATATTCCCGGAAAAGTCATAGCTCCCAAGGCAGCAAACGGCACACAAGACAAAAAAGAACGTAAGAAACGGGATTTTGACCGTTTTTTGACAAAGATCATGGGCAATACCCGCGGAATATACGTAACAGCTGCCATTAGAATCACTGCAATAATCATTTTCTGCATCTTAGAGATCCTCCCTGGGGAAAAGGACTGCTCCAATAAGGCAAGCGGCAATGGTTGCAATAACAATGCTCCACCCGGATGAAATCTGCTTAAGGTAGGGAGCCCAAGTAAATAGAGAACTGATAGTTATCGCGACCAGAGTTATGATCATAGTAGCTTTGGATTTCTTGGAGCTTGGGACGATTAAAGCAATAAACATTGCATATAAAGCAATACCCATCGAATTCTGTATTCTGGCAGGAAGAACAGAACAGATAGTTGCGCCCATTGCTGTCCCCAAGGCCCATCCCCAATAGGGACAGAAGACAAGGCCCAGCATATACGCGAAGGAAATGTCTCGTTTTTCCAGTGAAGCGACGGCAAATGTTTCATCTGTAATACCGAAAGACATAATACATCTTTTAAGTAGCGAAGTCTCCGGAGCAATTCTCTGTGAAAGAGAAAGAGACATTAATAGGTATCTGATATTAATCACAAAAGTAGTTAATGCAATCTCGAAAAGAGGCTCGCCGGAGATAATAAGGTTTGTGCCGGCGAATTGCCCGGCAGAGGTCAGGTTAGTTAATGAAATGAGAATAGCGCCCCAAACAGGAATACCGCCGCTTACGGCCATGAGACCGAAAGTAAAGGAAACGGGAACATAACCTAATGCAATGGGGATACCTTGTTTTAGTCCGTATTTAAGATCATCAAGTTGGTGCTTATAAGCGTTATCACTTTTTGAATCAATAGGTGATTTCAACCGAGAAGCCTCCATATTAAGGCGGAACTACTGTCCCATGAAAAAGTACTTTAGAGTACAAAACCCATAATGTCAAGCTATTCGACAAGTAATCACCTGTTATCACCCTGCGAGCAGGAATTCCGCAAGCCATAGA
>DGZL01000129.1:0-203 GCA_002398515.1 Firmicutes bacterium UBA4981 | reverse complement strand
ACCGGCGTAAATACTCAAAGGGATCAATTACCAAGGCATACTATCTTCGGACTGGCTTACTGGGTGAGCCGATCAACCGCATGGAAGCCCTCAGATCCACCTGAATGGCTTACTGGATGAGCCAATCAACCATACGGAAGCCATCAGATCCGCCTGATTGGCTCACCACGTGAGCCAATCGACTATGTGGAAGCTCTCAGATC
>DGZL01000066.1:20054-29903 GCA_002398515.1 Firmicutes bacterium UBA4981 | reverse complement strand
CTCAGCAATCCCCCGGCCGAGCGCTGGATAGGCCTTATGACGAGAACGTTGAAGTCCCGTCCGGGGATCCTGATTTCCCCCGCTTAGGTGAGTACTGGGTAGTTGACCCAGGCGGCATGGTAGGAGCATCCGCTGTCCGAATGGCCAATGAAACACTGGACGATTTGAAATCTCAGCGTACCGCTGAGGTGGTAATAGTCGTCCAAAAAGGCGTTAAGCACCCTGTTGAATGGTCCACTCATTACGGCAGATGGCTTAGGTTAGGTGAAGTAGAAGGACCCCATCAAAATAACGGTATCGTATTCTTGATAATACCTGATGCGCCTGGCGGATCAGGAACGATCTGGTATAGTATTGGCAGAGGCTTACCGAAGTTAACATCATCTGATATGGGCCCTCTCATCGAAGAGGCAGCCTCATATGCTAATGCTGATGATCTGGACGGAGCAGTAATATCCATCGCAAGGAATATCCATGATATCCTCCGAAGGATATACGGGAGGGGAGAAGAATGAAAAAAGGGTGCCTCTTCGGGGCAATGATAGGCATTGTAATTTTGGTTGTGGTTATTTCCGGATTCTCCTGGATAATGGGAATACAGAGAAATTTGGTTCAGCGCCAGCAAAATGTGTTGGCTCAAGAGGGCCGTTATGGGGCGGCTCTCGAAACCTTAAGCGAGAAAATAAAGGGAATATGGGCAATTCAACGAGATTTCCTTGAACACGAAAAGGACACGCTAACTGATGTGATAAGAGCAAGAGCGGAAGCTTTGGACCGCTCAGGCCAGGAGTTTGCGGGCGCGGTAGCTGAAGGCGATCCTGACAAGACTATCGAAGCAGCCACGAGATTCCAGGAGGCAGCTCGTGGACTTTCGCTGTCCGTCAATGTGGTTGCCCTTCAAGAAGCCTATCCGCAGTTGTTTTCTCCTCCCATAGTGCAACAGACAATGCGTGGCCTTGAAGAAGCTGTAAATGAGATTCGTACATCTCTCGATGATTGGCAAGTGTCTATCAGAACTTACAATACTTATCGAGGACAGTGGCCACAAAGCTTCATAGCAGGGCCCCTGGGCTTTCCTGAGTCTTATGATTACTATAAGGCTGAGAAAGCTAAATTAGATATAGAGAAGCTGATGCCCTCCAAGTAGAGGAACAGAGGACGGGATAGGCTGACCAAGCCTACCTACAAGAAATGACGAAGGGGTGAGTTGTGTTGACAAGTACCGTTGTTGAGCTCACGGGACATATTATCGATTCAAGGACCCTTCCTAAGGTGCTGGACGCCATTATCGAACGAGGTGGCGACTTCGACATCGAAGAATTCAAAGTGGGTAGGAAAAACGAAGATCCCAGTTATGCCAGAATACTGATTAAAGCTGAGAGCCAGGAAATCCTCGACATGATACTGGATGAAACAAGGCCTTTAGGTGCTGCCGAAATCCATCAAGATGAGATAGCGACGGAATCGGCGCCACAAGACGGAGTGTTTCCGGACAACTTTTATTCCAGCACTAACCTGGACACGTTTGTGAAAATTCGCAGTTCATGGATCCCTGTGGGCGATATTGAGATGGACTGTGGTATTGTCGTTGACTTCTCCGGCGTTCCTCCGACAGCGCGCTGTGTACCTATAGGCAATATCAAAAAAGGTGACAACGTAATTGTCGGAGGCAAAGGCATCAAAGTAGTACCCCTGGAGAAATCGAGAAAACGAGAAGTCTTTAGTTTCATGGGAAGCGCAGTCTCCAGCGAACGTCCTAAAATTCTGGCCTTGGCAAATATCGCGGAAACAATGAGGGACATCAGAGCCTGCAATAAGAAAATCCTTGCAGTGGTAGGACCTGCGGTTATCCATACGGGCGCAGGCAAGCACCTGTCCTCGCTCATAGAAGCAGGCTACATTAACGTGCTATTCGGCGGAAATGCAGTAGCAACCCATGATGTGGAATGGGCCTTGCTTGGGACATCTCTAGGCGTCTATTTGGACACCGGGATTGCAGCTCCTGCAGGTCATACCCACCATATAAAGGCAATTAACGCTATCCGCAGACACGGCAGCTTCGAAAAAGCGGTAGAAGCAGGAGAGCTTACCAGAGGAGTCATGTACTCATGTGTAAAACGAGGGATTAGCTATGTCCTGGCAGGGTCCATACGAGACGACGGCCCGATGCCAGGTGTCATCACTGATTCTGTGAAAGCTCAAGAAGCCATGCGTCGCAACTTGAACGATGTGGAGTTGGCGCTGATGCTATCTACAATGCTGCACTCCATAGCTACAGGTAATCTATTGCCGGGGCACGTGAAAACGGTATGTGTTGACATCAACCCGGCTACTGTTACAAAACTTGCGGACCGCGGGAGCCACCAAGCTGTAGGCATAGTCAGTGACGTTGAGCTGTTCCTGAAAGAACTGGCACATCAGCTTGTAGGGTAGTCTCAGTGAACCCAAAGGACATAATGAACATGCTATAGTAACGCCTGAGAGGTGAAACCCCGGATGCTAAGAAACACTACACTAATTGCTCCACTTGTCGCATGGACCATTGCTCAACTAATTAAGTTCTTGCTGGATGCAGCCTCAAAGCGAAGGCCTGACTTTACAAGACTGGTAAATCCGGGGGGAATGCCCAGCTCCCACTCAACCCTCGTATCCTCCATGTCAATCATGATAGGAAGGATTTACGGCTGGGAATCACCTCTCTTTGCTATGGCATCTGTCCTGTCTCTAATAGTCCTGTATGACGCTGCAGGCGTCAGACGCGCGGCAGGCAGACAGGCGCGAGTCATCAATCGCATAGTCGAAGACATATACAGAAAAGGCAAGGTGCCCGAACAACGTCTTAGGGAGCTGCTTGGTCATACGCCTTTGGAGGTTTTTGCAGGTGTTGCGCTAGGCGCCATAGTAGCCTTCAGTTGGCCTGTCGGGCAATAGGTTTTGACTGATATTTCAATTACTGCGTCAACACCTCAAGGACACTCCGAGCAAAATGTGCGCCACCGGTCTATACCTCTTTCCATATCCTTGCCAAATTCGGGGTGCCGCCTCACACAAGCACATGCGACCTGACAAGAATCATTCCCGGCATACCTCATAGGCCTTTGCAGCATGTGATATCGGGGAACACCGCACATTGCATATGTGTATATATATAGCACAGGCAGAAGCTTGAGCAAATAGGAGGGGATGTCTTTGTCCCGGCTCAGACGGCTCCTTATGCTATCCCTCTTGAGTCCCGTTTTTCCTGCATTCCTGTGGGGACCCTTCACCCATACGCACATTAACAGGAAAGCCTTGAGTAAGGCTAAGAAGCTTATGGAAAGCGGAGATGATACCATTAACCAAGATCTGGTGAGAATGCTTACCTCATCGAGAGAAACTCAAGAATCATATGCTCTCGCAGCCAATACCGCAGACGCTATATCCAGCTATCATACGTTGAATAATTTCACTGCCTATGACTATACGCATAATTCTATTCCTGACAACGCAGGAGGACTTCCGAATTTCGGTTATACCCTGGTAGATACTTGGCGCAGGATACCGGAGTCGGCCTGGAGCTCTTATGAGACGAGGCTCCTTGATCTAGCTATCGCCTGCGGTTGGCTCTCCCATCAAATAGCGGACTGGTACGCTCACTATGCTTGTATAGACGGTGACGGTAATCTGTGTGACCCGGAGGACGCTATAGCTGATGAGGTTACTCGGTTCTCAGGATACTCTGATTCCCATCGAGTCATCGGACACGACTACCCTGTGCCGTATCTTCAACGCTATAACCTAGCTGACCACGGCTTAACAGAGTTCCTCGTGGATTCTATAATTGTCTCTTCTCCGGGAGGACCAAGACTCCGCAATCTGTCTCTTCCGAATCTATCCACATTGAAAGACAGAGGCTCAAATATTATCAGCATCGCATCTCTAGATTTTGGGGGAACAGTAAAACTGCCGGAGGATCACATTCCCGTCCTCTGGCAAAACATGAACCTGATTCTCTTGGGGATGTCCATATTGCAGAAGCTTATCTATCTCCGCAAGCCGAACTTACATCGTGAAGCCCGAGAGCTTGTCACCACGAAATATGTGGATCTCTCCATAGAACGTGTTGTAGACAATGTGTTTAGAAAGAGTTTTTGTGAAATAGCTGAACTGGCAAGATACGACAGGCAAGTTCGCTCTAAAGACATGCCTATTGAACCTTTAGACTCCGAAATCGCAAAATACCCGGGCACCGTAATATTCAAAGTAGCGTACTCTCTCGCATCTTCCATTTCCCTTCCTGACGGCAGTATCAGCTCAAGCACGTTCAATCACACGTTAGATGTCCTTGATAATCCTTTGGTAACTCTGGAAAGAGCTCCGATAATCGGTCCCTTGATGCGCTCTCGATTTGCGAGAAACATGCTCTGGAACAAAGTGGGGAAGCCGTCCCTTGAAACCCTGATCACGGAATCCCTTGACAGTCTTGGAAGTACAGACAAGGGTGTGCGAATGCCTACGAAAGACGCTCTCCTTGTCCTTGCCAATGGAGTGCTACTGAAGGGGAAATCCATACAGAAGGCACGACAGGACCTTGCATTATCTCTGAAACCGATAATAACGGTAGTAGACAGCAACGGCATGCCACTACCTGCAGGCAGAGAATTGCCCACCCGGTCTGAACTCCTGGACATGGTATTCAAAAAGCGCATGCTGGTTTTCAAGCTCACGCCTGCAATCTCCGAATCCCGTGGCAAGTCTCATGCAGCAGGAAAATCACTAGACATATCCTCCGTAAGAGTGAGGTTTAACGGTTTTCCCATAACAGAACACCCGGAATTCGCCGAAGCAGAAGTCACTTACGAGAACGATAGCCCAGCTTCACCTGTGCTGGTTAGGATCTCTTTTAAGTCTGGTTTCAAACCCGGTCGGTACGATATTTTTGCTGACGCCCATGACAAGGCAGGCGTGGGAGCGGAGTACCTTTATTGGCAGGTGGATCTAAGCCGGTAGTCTGAGATTCGCCGAAAGCAATCAGTGTCCCGAGAAGCATCTATTGGATAATTAGACTGCATTTAGTGTGCATCCGGCGCATTTGGGATTGCAACGCGGACTCACGTAATACTACAATATGATCACACTCCATCACAATAGATGTCAAACACATTTAAGCCCAACAAGGATAAAGGATAAGCGAAACGAGGTGTTACGAATTGCCAAGTATTACAGACGTACCAGGTGTGCTTGTGGGACATGCTGAGGACAGAGAAGGGCTCACCGGCTGCACTGCTATTCTGACCATGGACGGCGCAGTAGCAGGAGTGGATGTAAGAGGGTCAGCCCCGGGCACGAGAGAGACCGACCTTATGAGGCCTTGCAACTTGGTAGAGAAAGTCCATGCTATCATGTTAGCCGGCGGTAGCGCATATGGCTTGGATGCTGCGTGCGGCGCCATGAAGTTCTTGGAGGAGAGGGGCGTGGGATTTGCCACCGGCTTCGGCGTAGTCCCTATCGTGGGCGCGGCTGTCATTTTCGACCTGGACATTGGGAACCCCAAAGCGCGTCCTGATTCCGAAATGGGGTACCAGGCATGTAAGAACGCATCATCCTCTCCTCCTGCAGAAGGCAATGCCGGAGCGGGAATCGGTGCAAATGTAGGCAAACTTTACGGCCCCGGGCACGCCATGAAAGGCGGACTGGGAACTTGGTCCATAAAGCTGGGCACCGGCAACGATCCAGGCGGCAGGCAAGTCCCTGTTATTGTTGGAGCAATAGTTGTCGTAAATGCCCTAGGCAACATCATTGATCCGAAATCAGGGGAAATGATTGCAGGCGCGTACGACAGGGACACAGGGACGTTTCTCTCCCAGACTCATGAGACCGGGGAACACAACAGCAGTAAACACGGAAGTAGTAACAGTAAGCATGGACGTAGTGATGCAGGCGATTTGCAGGGTTTCGCAGGCAATACCACTATCGGCGTTGTAGCCACAAACGCAATCCTATCCAAAGAAGGCGCAAATAAGGTTGCTCAGATGGCCCATGACGGTTTGGCGCGGGTGATACGTCCTGTACACACCATGTACGACGGGGACACTGTTTTCACTCTCTCAACAGGACAAGCATCACTGACCGGAGATAGGGCAGCTGATATCTCCGCTATCGGGGAAGCAGCCGCATCCGCCATGGAAGTTGCGGTCATACACGGGATTAAGAACGCCTGCGGGCTGACATCGATTCCTGCCGCAAGCAGTATTTGTAAGTCTCATTCGGTGTGGTCGTAAAATGACCACAATTATCTTCTTATTGTGTGCTTTACTACTACATTTTGCCAAGCCACATCTTGGGTGGCTGAAGATCAACCACAAATTCTCTTTTGCTGTATGATTTTCCACGGCTTTTCCCTGGCGATAGTTTGGGTAGTCGAAAAACAACCACAGTGAGGCTCTTTGGTGGTTGAGTTTCAACCACCTTTTTTAGGGCAATTGCCTGGATGGTTGAGAATCGACCACCTTAGGGCTTGTTAATGGTTGATTTTCGACCATGATCGCGCCTCAAGGGGGTAGAATATAGAACACCTCATCACAGAGAATCCTTTCACAAGAGGCTTGTGGATACAAAATCGACCACATTTCTTGAAAAGATGAGCGAAAAACTACCACTTTTTCCAAAACAGTGGTAGAAAACCTTCCACCTGAGCCTCAAAGAGCTATCAAAACCCCCTTCAGCCCAAAAATGTGGTCGAAAAACAACCACCTTTGCCGTTGGGTGTGGTCGAGAACCTACCACTTGTACGTTTTTTATTCCAAGAATCCCAGTAGGTGGTAGAAATTGAAGCAACGTCTTAAAAAAGATGGTCGAAAATCGACCATCTTTATATCGCGGCAGCAAGCATACACGTGGCACGCTAGTTTTGCGAGGAACCGATTCCTTGATTCATAGGAGACATTAATTAGTGGAAGGATTCCCGGCGCATACATTGAATTATATACCCGAAGCATAGGATGTAACAAGGCTATATGCAGAATCCTGATCCTAATACGACCGGAAACCTGCATTACTACACCTGTTGCTTAACATTGCTTCGAAACTCACAGCGTCCGGCACCCTAAGAGGGGCTATCCTAAGAGAGGCTGCCCTAAAAGGGGCTGGAACGGAGGTGTCGCAAGATGAAACTTAATACGAGGCAGATTGTTATCTCAGGTTTACTGGTAGCCCTGGCGCTGGTTCTTGGCGTTACAGGGCTTGGATTTATCCCGGTGCCCACTCCGGCAGGCGCCGCAACCCTCATGCACATCCCCGTGGAACTCGCAGGAATTCTAGAAGGACCTGTTGTCGGATCATTCGTCGGACTGATTTTCGGCCTTTTCACTCTTAGGTTTCTGGCAGACCCACGAGTCGTTATCCCTGCGCGTCTCCTAATCGGCATCGTATCATACCTGGTATACGCAGGATGCGGCAAGAAGCCTTGGAGCATCCCACTTGCCGCAATTGCCGGAAGCCTGACAAATACCGTGGGAACCCTGGGCCTGGCAGTCGTGTTCGGATATATGCCTTTCTCCGGTCCTGAAGGGGCGATCGCTATAGCGCTGCTCCAAGGGGCACCGGAAGCGATATTGGCTGCAGTCATAATTACACCTATAGCTATTGCAGTACAGAGGCTGGAAGCGCATAAGCCTGCTCCTGCCCACCGCGGGATTAAGCCACCGTGGGGACTAGGCCGCCGTTAAGATTAAGCCGGCATCGGGATTGGGGTGCCATGAGGGTTAAGCCAGCGTCGGGATTAGGGCACTTCGGAAGTCAAGAATGGTGAAGCCGGCATACCAGGTTCGCTTACAGAAAACCAACTTGGGCCGGATTATCTTAAACCGGCCCTTCTGCCTATACTCCAAAAAACTAAACGTAGAATCACCTGCTTACCGTATTCCTGAATACCTCATCCTCGAATTTGGCAATCCCTTGAATCTTGCTGTAATGGCATAACCTAGATCAATGTGTTCTGATTCAGGACTACCTATGCCCGCCCCGGCCACTGGAAGAGCCTGAACCACGGTTATGCATGACCCTGTAATAGTAATATGTGATGACAGCCGTTAGCGCTGACACTATAGGAGGAAAGTCTTCTGAAATCCTCATATCAACTGACTTGCCGAAGATCCCCCCACCCAGACGCCCGGTCATAGATCCATGAGACACCATAAGATTGCAGTCAAAACCTATGACTATTCCCCCACATCTACCTGTGATACGCTCAGTTCTTGAAATGTCCACATCGTTCCCGATGACAGTACCACCCAGACGACCCCGGACACGGTCAGGTTTGAACTTGATATCCACGGACTTGCCGACAACAACACCTCCGATACGTCCGGCAATAACACCAAGACGCGGGTCAACTTTAAGGTCAACGTCTGCACCGAAGATGTTCCCCCCGATTCGTCCGGTGATGCGTCCTGCCGTGGTTACGCATGAGACAGTGAATCCGCCGATAGTACCCCCGACTCTTCCCGAAATAGATGAGGTCACCCGCCTCCCCCTTTTCCAAAGGCTTCTCTCTTCGTTGTCTACCAAAAGGCCTTCCACTAATCATTACTATTCCAAAGATAATGCAGCAATCCTTTGTCGAGTCACGCAAAGATCCAGACTATCATTGCATAGCGACTTTCATTGCGGAAGTCCGTGTAAGAGAAGCAGGACTCCAGGCAAGAAAGACTTGCCCATAACATTGACGCTCAGGTAGGATGTCATAGGATGTCAAAGGATGTTAAAGGATGCAAAGAGGATTTCACCATTAGGTCACGAATACGAGTAGCCTTAGGGAGTGGGACGCAAATGACGACAAGAAAAACACCTGCTACTGCTGCACCTGGGACTGCGTCGAATCCGGCTCTTGGATATCTGCTGGCTTTGGCAGCTGCCGTAATTTGGGGTAGTCTGGGCATTTTCGCAAAGCTCATATATGCTTACGGAATTAACCCTGTAGTTCTGGTATCACTAAGGTCTTCCCTGGCCTTTATTGCTTTACTCATATCTCTTGTTATCGTAAATCCCTCCCAACTCCGTATGGAGGCAAAGGATATCCCGTTCTTTGTAGTATTCGGCTTTGTTGGGATTACCCTCAATCACTTGTCATACTTCGAAGCCCTCAAGCGCACATCAGCGACAACAGCGGTAATCATTCTTTACACAGCCCCTGCCTTTGTGGCATTAGGCGCTGCGGTATTTTTCGGGGAGCGACTCACAAAGACTAAAATCGCTGCCCTCGTTATGGCTTTTGCCGGATGTTTCCTTGTAGCCGGTGGCTATGACAGGGAGCTTATCTCTTTGAACCCAGCAGGCATTATTCTAGGGCTTATAGCAGCCATTACTTATGCGTCCTACACATTACTCAGTAAATACGCACTTGGGAAGTACTCATCATGGACAACAGTGCTATATGCATTTGGATTCGGTGGCTTCTTTCTTGTGTGTTTTGCAGGCAGAAATCTCATTCAGATCCGAGATTTCCCTCCCGTAGCTTGGCTGTTAGTACTCTGCCTCGTATTAGGTCCGACACTCGCCGCGTACGTACTTTATGTGTTGGCCCTTCGCTATATAGATGCAGCTGACGCCGGAATCATTTGCATGGCTGAACCTGCTGCCACAACCTTGCTTGCCTTTGTAGTCCTAGGTGAGACGCTGGCAGGCTGGCAGTTGGCAGGAGCTGCCCTTGTACTTGCAGGAATATTTCTCATCCAGGTAAGGAAGCCGGGGCGCAAACTTTCCTCCGAAGAGCATGCCTAGCTTGACCTCCCTTCGTTACCACGATGCCTTTGCTTATAGGTTGTTTTCCCGCTAGTGTTGTCTAGCCTCTAAGTAGATCACCATGAGACC